>REED01000021.1 GCA_007695225.1 Gemmatimonadales bacterium | reverse complement strand
GGGAGCGGTCCCGGGAGCGGTCCCGGGAGCGCCCCGTGGGAGGTGGGACAACCCGCAAGGCGAAAGGGCGACCGGGATGGGGCGCCCATCCGCCTGGGAATCCGGAGCCGTACCCTCGCTGTAGACGAGGCGGAAGCCCAGATCGGCGCCCTCCTCCAGTGGTTCGACGGAATGGCAGCCCATCACCCGGCACCCATAATCCCGGTTCTGGACGAGGTGCAGCATGCCGACCGGATCCTTCCCGATGGGTTCCAGCTCTTGAAGAGCTGGATGTCCACCACCCGGAACCTCCCCTGGATCCTGTGTGGGACTCCCCACGTGGCGCCCTCCCTGGCTCGGAAGGGCACGTCCGGAGGAGGAGCGGCCATGGGGGCCGCAGCCGGGAAAGGCATGGCCGGAGGTGGTGCGGACGGCTTGGAGCACATGGAGCTCGGCCCCATCCCCAGGGACGAGATGGCCGGGTGGATCGAAAAGCAGTTGCATGGACACGGGGTGGAGCCGGAGCCGGAGGTAGGCCGGAGGATCGTCGAGGTCGCGGGCCCTCGGACCGTCGACCGGATCCGGCTGTCCCGACATACCTACCTTCGGAGCCTGGGTCGGGACCGTGTGGGCACGGATGAGGTGGAGGCGGCCTACGGGGATCTGATCCTGGAAGGGTCCGAAGGGTTCGAGCGCCTCTGGCAGGAATTCCCTCCCTATCAGCGGGCGGTCCTCCGCGCCGTGGCCGTCGGGGTGGAGCAGCTCCACAGCCAGAAGGCAGCCTTCGAGTACGACCTCCCGGTGAGTTCAGCGGTCACCAAAGCGGTGCGGATCCTCCGGGAGAAGGGTCAACTCTCCGAGGGCACGCCCATCACCCTGACAGATCCGTTCTTCCGGGGGTGGGTGCTGGGGAAGGCGATGTTGGATACTGTGGGGTGATCATGGGGAAGCCCCCTACCCCGGAGTGAAGCCATCCTTTCCGGAGATCCCGGCCGTCATGCTCTATCCAGCGCTCCTGATTCCCCTCCTGGTCTGGATCGGTGCCCGTTATCTCCCCGTCATCCATGGGGCGGGGATTCTCCGGGTGGCGCTGACGATGGTCTTGGTGGGGGGTCTGCTGGCGGCTCAGATGCTGGGGCTCCATCGGTCGAGCTATCCTCTCACCACCTGGACCATGTACTCGTCCCCCAATCCTTCAAACGTGATCTGGGACTTGCGCATCGTGGAGGGCAACCAGACCCTCCACTACCCGTGGACACATCTGGCTCCGGTCCAGGAGGTCCGTGGGATCCACTTCGCCGTGGCCGCACGAGGCGAGCAGGTCTTTGAGGAATCCTCTCCGGACCAGCGGGAGGAGGCTGAGGCGAGACTCGCTGGAATTCTGCTCCACCTGGGAAGCCTCTACGCCCGCAGATCTCCCACCGGATCTCCCACCACGGCTCCCTCAACCCTGGAACTCCGCCGATGTGATGTGGATTTCCGGGACCTGCGCCCCCGCGACCAGACCGACTGTCCTGTGCTTTTTTCGGTCCCCATCGAGACTTCCGATGGTTCATGAGAAGGCAGGGCCGGAGGCTTTGGGGGTCCTCCGAATCGCGGTCTTCGGGATCTGGGTTTTCCAGGTGGTCCGAACCCCGCTGGGCCGGGCCGCGAACCTCCCAGTGGAGCTCTTTGACGCTCCTGGACTCCTCTCCCTTCTTCCCCAGGGATTCTGGGACCGGCTGTTTCAACCCACGCCACTCCTGGCGCTGGAGGTGGGCCTCACCCTGATCTTCCTGCTGGCTGCCCTGGGGGCAAGACCTTTCCCCCTCATTGGCGTGGCTTCCATTGCCGGGATGCTCCTCTTCGATGGCATCGCGAAGGGATGGGGGGCCTACGTGAACCACGCCCAGATGGGGGTCCTTTATGCTGGGATCCTCATCGCGGTATCCCCGGCCGCGGACGCCCTTACTCCGTTCCGCCGAAAAGAGCGCGATTCCCCGGAGGAGTCTGGATCGCGGCAAAAACCGGGATCCAGGGAAGAGCCGGATTCCCGAGGCCCTGAAGAGCGGAAGGCACAGGGGGCTTATCGATTCCCGCTCGTGGCCACGGCCGTGGTCCTGGCCGTCACTTACGCCCTCATCGGGGGCCACCGGCTCGCGGTCGGGGGGATGGAGATCTTCACGGGGGATGCCTTCCCCACCTATCTCGCCATCCGGACCTTCGAGTATTCTGCCTACCAGTTCCAGCTCTCTACTCTACTTCTGGGGAGCGGGGGCGCCATGCTCGCGCTCAGGGCCGCGTTTGCAGTCACGACGGTATTCGAGATCCTCTCCCCCCTCGCGCTCGTCTCCCGGCGTTTCCGGACACTTTGGCTCATCATCATCGTGCCTTTCCACCTGGCGACCCTGGTCACCATGAACATTTTTTTCTGGGAGAACCTGATCCTCCTGCTCCTGGTGTTCACAGACCTCCCGACCCGCCTGGGAGAGGCGTGGCGTCAGGGGATCCAATTCGGAGGGCGTCGAGAGGTGGGACTCCAGCCCTAGGCTCCAGAACTAGACCACCCTCACCGCGATGTCCGTGAGCCCGTCAATGTGCCCCTCCATGAGGTCCCCTACCACCACAGGACCCACGTTCTCCGGGGTTCCGGAGTAGATGATGTCCCCGGGTCGGAGCTCCGACCCCTGGGAGAGCTGGCTGATCTGCTCCGCCACATTCCAGATCATCTGCTCCAGGTCCGCTTCCTGCTTCACCTCGCCGTTCACCGAGAGGCGGATCCGCCCTGCGTGGAAATGCCCCACGTCGGCCACGTGATGGAGGGGGCCCAGGACGGCGGAGTTGTCGAAGCTCTTCCCGATCTCCCAGGGCTTCTCCTCGGCGCGGCTGGCGAGCTGGAGGTCCCGGCGGGTCATGTCGAGCCCCACCGCGTATCCGTACACCCGGTCCAGGGCCTCATCCGGGGAGATGTCTCGGCCCCCTCCCCTGAGCGCTACCACCAACTCCACCTCGTAGTGGTAGTTCCGGGTGAGGGGCGGGTAGGAATGGTCCAGGACCTCACCCGGCCATGCAAGCTGGATGGCGTCGGTCGGCTTCTGGAAGAAGAAGGGAGGCTCCCGGGTGGGGTCGGAGCCCATTTCGATGGCGTGGGCCGCGTAGTTCCGTCCGATGCAGTAGATCCGACGGACCGGGAAGACCTCATCCCGCCCCAGGACCGGAATCGTGCTCTGGGGCACCACGAAGGGGGTGGGGAGGCCCTCCGCCGAGCTTCCCGCCGAGCCCCGGGCGGACCCGCCCGCAGCTGTTTCGGCATCGGAGGTCGCGGCGGCGGACTCGGTTCCCGAGCATCCGGCGAGTCCGGCCAGGGCCAGCACACCGGAGGCCTGAAGGGCTTCGCGGCGGGTCATCGGTCTCATGGTCTCTCCAAACGGTTGGGACACTGTGGGGGACCTCCCCCGACCTCAGGGTCGAACTCGGGGTCGACCTCAGGGTCGATCTCCAGGGTCAAACTCAGGGTCGATCTCCAGGGTCGGAATCGGGGTCCATACTCGGGGTCCATACCTCGGCATCAGGGAAAGGCAGTCTCAAACCATACGGTGGGCTTCGTTTCGGGGAAAGGCTCCCACGGACTGGCGCCGGGGATCTCGGCAGGAAGCCCATCGGAGATCGCACCGAGGGCAGACCTCCGGATGTCCGACTGTCCCCAAGGCCGGTCTGTCCCTAACTTCCGCCCCCATCGGTGTTCTCCGTCCGCTTCGACCCTGAGTTCATGCCATGCCCGCTGCCCCAGACCGCATGAAGGGTGTGTACGACCAGTACTCCGGTATCTATGACCGGATCTTTGGCCCCGTCTTCCAGCACTCTCGGGAAGAGGTCATCCGGGGTCTGGAACTGGCCCCAGGAGAGCAGATCCTGGAGGTTGGGGTGGGCACCGGCCTCTGCCTTCCCCTCTATCCCCGCAATGGTCGCGTCACCGGGGTGGACATCTCGCAGGGAATGCTCCGCAAGGCGCTGGACCGCTTGGAGGAACACCCCCTGGAGCACGTGAACCTCCTGGCCATGGATGCCGGGCGGATGAGCTTCCAGGACGATTGCTTCGACCTGGTCATCGCCGCGTACGTCGTCACTGCGGTGAGCGATCACCGGGCGCTGATGAGGGAGATGATCCGGGTGTGCCGGCCGGGAGGACGCCTGATCCTCCTGAATCACTTCCGGCAGGATTCCCGACTCGTGGGCGCGGTGGAGCGGGCCATCTCACCCCTCTGCAAGCACGTGGGATTCCGGACCGACCTTTCCGTGGATGACGTGGTGGGAGAATGGCCTCTCCGCATCGTCAGGGACGACCGGGTGAAGCCCCTCGGCATGTGGCACGTCGTGGAAGGCATCAACGAGAAGGCTTCCGTGGAAACCGGGAAGTCGACAAGCGGCACACGACCCGAGACCGCCACCAGAAGCATGTCCGGCGATGGTGGATCCCGCGGTTGAGCCCCGTCGGATCCCTTTCGCGAGACACCTCAGGCATTGCGGCGCCACCGCATAGGTTGTATTACGGAAACCGATCGTTCGGCGCGAAATGAGCGGTCCGCGTTGGTTCGAACGCCTTCCCTTTCCTTTTCAGGAGCATTCATTGACCAACCAGTCGGCAGGCACGGGATTTCGCTACACGAAGGTGATGGCCTGGGGGCCGGCCATAATCCTCGCCTTCGCAATTATCGCGATGGTTATGGAGCAGGTAGTTGCCGGCCTCCTCCTCGCCGTGATGGCCATTCTCTTCTGGGTGATCGTCCGCCGCCGGAAGAATCAGGCCGCGCCCAAGTAGCCCTCGATCACCCCTCCGGTACCCGCATCTCGAACACCGTCCCCTCGGGTCCCGTCTCCACCAGCTCCAGGTGCCCCTCGTGGATCCGCTCCACGATGCGCTTGGAGAGGGAGAGGCCCACCCCCCAGCCGCTGGACTTGGTGCTGGCACCGGGCTCGAAGAGCCGGTCCCGAATCATCGGGTCCACTCCGGGGCCATCGTCCGCTACCCGCACGTCGATCCATCCGGGGGCGCCGCGTTGGACGGTGAGGCGGATCGTCCCCCCGCGGCCGGCCAGGGCGTCCAGTGAGTTCTTCATGATGTTCTCGAGAGCCCAGGCCAAAAGGACCTCGCTCCCCCGCACCCAGGGCAGGTCGGGCTCCATCTCCACCTCCAGCGCCACCCCCTGCCCCAGCCGGGGGAGCCGGGCCCTCAGGTAGCGCTCCACGGCCTGCACCACCTCCTCAAGGTCGATGGGCTGCAGCGGCGTCTCCCGGCCGATGAGTTCGAAGCGGCGGCTCACCCGCTCCAGACGCTCCACGTCCTCGGCGATCTCCTCGGCGACGGAGCTGTCCCCCAGCGCCGCGGGACGCTCCTTCAGGGGCAGATGCAGGACCTCGAGCCATCCCTTGAGGGAGGAGATGGGGGTCCCGAGCTGGTGGGCCAGTTCCCGGGCCATGGAGGTCCAGGCCCGATCCGCCTCCGCCTTCCGCTGGGCCCGGACCACCGCCACTCCCACCAGGAAGGTGAGAAGGAGGCCGCTCACCTGGAGCCACGGAATCCACCGAAGCCGGGCCAACTCCGGGGGGTCCCCGAAATAGACCAGGGCGATCTCGGGATCTCCCACGGGTGGATTCCGGAGGGCGAGGCGGCGGGCGTACTCCCGTACCCGGAGCTGGCCCTCGGGCGTCTCCAACTGGGCCTGGAAGGGAAGATTCACGGCGGCGGTGATGGTGTCCCCCTCCCCGGCCAGGACCAGGGGTACGCCCGACTCCAGGATGATTTCCTGCAGCCGGACCAGGGTCCGATCCGCCCCGGCGGGATCCGGATCCGCCAGCCCCGTCTGGACCTCGGCGAACATCCGGGTCATGGTGGCCACGTCGGCCCGGAAGGACCGGATGATCTGCTCGGTGTAGACCAGGTACCACCCCAGCAGGGCCAGGAAGAGCACGGCCAGGACGAGGGGCCAGCGCCCCGCGGCGGCGGGCTGCCCTCCCGACCGGAGGGAGGTCACACGGGGGCCCCGGACGTTCGGGCGTCGGGCGGCACGAGCCGCTTTTCACCGAACCATCGGTGGATCACCTCGGGGAGGGCCACGCTCCCGTCCTCCTCCTGATAGGTCTCCAGCAGGGCCACCATCAGGCGGGGCAGCGCCAGGGCGGACCCGTTCAGGGTATGGACGAACTCGGGCTTCTCCCCCGGGGCGGGGCGGAAGCGGATCCCCGCCCGACGGGCCTGGTAATCGGTGAAGATGGAGCACGAGGAGACCTCGAGCCAGCGCTCCACTCCCGGAGCCCAGACCTCGATGTCGTAGGTCATGGCCGAAGAGAACCCCAGGTCGCCAGAGGCCAGCCGCACCACCCGGTACGCCAGCCCCAGCTCCTGGAGGATCCGCTCCGCCTCTTCGGTGAGCTCCTCCAGCGCCTGGCGGCTCCGGTCGGGGTGCTCAAAGCGGACCAGCTCCACCTTGTCGAACTGGTGCACCCGGAGGAGCCCCCGGGTGTCCTTGCCCGCCGCCCCGGCCTCCCGGCGGAAGCAGGGAGAGTAGGCGGTGTAGCGGATGGGAAGATCATCCGCCGTAAGGAGTTCGTCCCGGTGGAGGTTCGTCACCGGGACCTCGGCGGTGGGGATGAGCCAGAGGTCATCCCTTTCGGAGAGGTATGATTCATCGGCGAACTTCGGGAGTTGCCCCGTCCCGGTGAGGGTCTCCCGGGTGACCAGGTAGGGGACCCGGAGCTCCTCGTAGCCGTGCTCCTGGACGTGGAGGTCCAGCATCCAGTTGATGAGCCCCCGCTGCAGGCGCGCCCCGGCGCCCCGGAGGACCGGGAAGCCGGAGCCCGAGACCTTCGCTCCGCGAGGCAGATCCAGGATCCCCAGCGACTCGCCCAGTTCCCAGTGGGGCCGGGCCTGGAAGGGGTGCACCACGGGGATGCCCCAGTCCCGGAGGAGCTCGTTGTGGCTCTCGTCGCCCTCGGGGACCTCGTCCAGGGGGAGATTGGGAGTGGCCAGGAGGACCTCCTGGATCCGGGCGTCGGCGGCGGAGACCCCGGCGTCCAGCTCCGAGATCCGGGTTCCCACCTCCCGCATCTCCAGGATCAGTGCCTCGGCGTCCTCACCGGCCCGCTTCCGCTCCCCCACGGTGCGGGACACTTCGTTGCGCCGGGCCTTCAGGGCATCCGATTCGGTGATGGCGGCGCGACGCTCCTCGTCCAGGGCCAGGATCTCGTCCACCATTCCTGCGTTTCCCGCATCGCCCCGGCGGGCCAGCGCCCGGCGGACCTGCTGGGGGTCGCTCCTCAGCAGCTTCAGGTCCAGCATACGTCAACTCCCGGGAGGAACGAGTCGTCGGTTGTTGCAATCCGGGCTGGTGTCGAAGAGGAACCGCACCGTTCCCGCCTCCAGGTTCACCTCCAGGGGCTCCAGCTTTCCGTAGTAGAAGCAGATCTGCCCGAAGGGCCCGGACTGCTGGTGGGTCCGAACCACATACAGGGTCCCCGTCTGGATGGGGACCGGTTCCCGGGTGATGTAGACCGCCGTGTCCGCCGGGGCGTCCCGGATCTCGTCGAAGGCGATGTTGGGAAGGGGAACCAGGGCGGCCTCCGATACCACGCCCAGGGTCCGGGGCGGCAGGAAGACCATCTGCCCGTCCCGCCGGTCCACGGCGAAGTCCCAGCGGCCCTCCTCCTGGGCGCTCTGGACGATGACCCGCCGTCCCTGGAGCATGTCGAAGGCCTGGGGCCGGTTCAGCTCCGGCCGGTCCAGGGAGAAGAGGGTGGCCTCCCTGGGGTTCTCCTGCCAACGGAGGAGGAAGGGGTCATCCCCGCAGGCAGCCAGGGCGGTCAGCAGGATCCCCAGCAGGGCCAGGGAAAGGAGCCGGACGGAGACCGACGGGCGTCGACGAACCACCGACGGCGAGGCATGGGGTGGAGCGGGGGACATCACGGAGATTCACGGGGTTGGGGGACCGCGTCCGGGAAGGAGAACACTATCCGAAGCCGGCAGGGGGTGTCAACCCCGGAAACACGCTGGATTTCTTGACTTTACAGCCCCCGCATGGGTAGGTTCCGCGGGCCGTGAGCCGAGGGCGCCTTCGGGACGCCCCGGGGAGCCCTGGACAACGACGACCCGGTCCCGGCTCCACTCGCTTTGCGACCCCTTTCCGGAGGCGCCATGGCGGTCCCCGCCCCGCCCCGCCCTGCAGGCTCCATCCGTATCATGGTAGCCGAGGACGAGCCCCACATCCGCCGGATCCTGGTGACCTTGTTGGAGGCCCAGGGCTTCCGGGTGGACGTGGCCCGGGATGGGAACGAGGCGCTGGAATTCCTGGATGGACCGGCCGCCTACGACGCCGTCCTCCTGGACCTCCTCATGCCCGGCCATACGGGGCTGGAGGTCCTGGAGCAGATCCGGGGAATGTCCCGGCGAGCGCTTACCCCTGTGCTCCTGCTCTCGGCCAAGGGGCAGGACGCGGACCGGGACCGGGCGTTCCAGTTGGGCGCTGCCGACTTCCTGACCAAGCCCTTCTCCCCGAAGAAACTCATCAACCGGCTGGACCAGCTCCTGGGACAGGCGCGGGAAGGGAATGGGCGGGATGGCTGAAGGGCCATCCCTCCACGTCCTGATCCTGGCCGGCGGGGTGGGCACCCGCTTCTGGCCCGCCAGCACCCCTGCCCGACCCAAGCAGCTCCTGGCCCTGGGCTCGGAGCGTCCCCTCATCGTGGACACGGTGGAGCGGGCGTTGAAGGTGGCGGACCGGGACAGGATCCGGATCCTGACGGGGGCCCACCTGGTCTACCCCTTCCAGGCCGCCCTTCCCCAGCTCCCCGACACGGCCTACTGGGTGGAGCCCCGGGCCCGGGGTACGGGGCCTGTCCTGGCCTGGGCCGCCCACCAGGTGGCCGCCCAGGACCCGGATGGGATTCTCATCTCCCTCCACGCGGACCACCTCATCGACCCCGACGAGGCCCTCTCCGCCCTCCTCCCCCGGGCCGCGGCGCTGGCGGCCGATGAGGACCTCCTCCTGACCCTGGCCGTCCCCCCGGACCGGCCGGAGACGGGGTACGGGTGGATCCGCCCCGGGGAGCCCATCCGGGACGAGGCGGGCCTGAGGGCCTGGCGGGTGGGGGCCTTCGTGGAGAAACCGGACCTGCCCACCGCCCAACGCTACCTACAGGAGGGGTACCTCTGGAATTCGGGGATCTTCCTCTGGTCGGCCCGCCGCTTCCTGGAAGAGGTCCACCTCCACGCGCCGGAGATCGCTCCCCACCTGGCCCACCTGGACCGGGGGGACGTGGAGACCTATTTCCAGGAGGTGAGCCCCATCTCGGTGGACGAGGCGGTCCTGGAGCGGAGTGGCCGGGTGGGGACGGTGGAGGCCACCTTCCGGTGGGACGACGTGGGAAGCTGGGCCTCCCTCTCCCGGGCCCGGAGCGGGGACGAGGAGGGGAACGTCACGGTGGGCGAGACCCACGCGGTGCAGGCGGGGGGGAACGTGGTGTGGGCCGAGGACGGGCCGGTGGTCCTCTTCGGCGTGGACGACCTGGTGGTGGTGCGAACGGGAGGGATCACGGTGGTGGCACGCAAGGACCGAAGCCCGGACTGGAAGGAACTGGTGGCCCGCCTTCCGGAGCGCCTCCGGGAGGGCGAGTTCGGCTCCCCGGGACCGGGAGAAGACGCATGACCCATCGACTCTGGCTCCTGGAAGACGAGACGGCCCGCCGGTGGGTCCCCTTCTCCGAGACCCGACCCGTGGGGGAGCTCCTCTTCGGCGCGTCGCGGCTCCGGGAGCGGATCGCCGGAACGCTGGGCATGCCGGTGGCGGGGTACCTGGCCCCGGAGGCGCTGGAGGGCTTTGCCGAGGAGGGAACGCCCCCGGTGGTCTCCCTGGACCAGGTGGACCGGGAGGGCGAGGCCCGCATCGTCCTCTCCTCGAGGACCGTCCTGGAGTTCCCCACCCACGGCGAGGCCCACGGTCCCGTGGCCGGCGTCCCCTCGGCCCGGGAGGCCCTGGAGGCGGGGCTCGCCCAGGCGGCACGGGAGGCGTCCCGGGACGCACCGGTGCGGATCCGGGTGGGGGGTGAGGGGGCGGGCTGGATCCTTCCCCCCGGCATCCCCCTTCCCCCGGAGGGCCCCGACGCGGGTGAGTGGGCCCAGGCGGTGGAGCCGGCCGGCGAGGTGGAACTCCCGGGACACCTCCTGGCGGCGCCCTGGGCGCTGGTGGCGGACAACGCCGGGCAGCTCCGACGCGATCTGGCCCTCATCCCGCCCCTGGCCGCGTTGGAGGGGACGGGCACGGACACCGGCAGAAGAACGGGTTCGGCCGGCGCCGGAGACTCGGCTCGGGACGCCGTCAGGACCCTCCTCCCCGCCCACCCCGGCGTGGAGTTCCTGGGCGACCACCCCATCACCTCCGGCGGGCCGGTGGAGGTGGACCCCCAGGTGATCCTGGATGCCCGGGAGGGCCCCATCCACCTGGAGGCCGGAGTGAAGATCCGGGCCTTCACCCACCTGCGCGGGCCGGCCTTCATCGGTGCCGGCACCACCCTCCTGGGAGGCCTCATGGAGTCCCTCTCGGTGGGTCCGGGGTGCAAGCTCCGGGGCGAGATCTCGGAGTCGGTGATCCTGGGGTGGTCCAACAAGGCCCACGACGGCTACCTGGGCCACGCCCTGGTGGGAAGCTGGGTGAACCTGGGGGCGGGGACCACCAACTCGGACCTGAAGAACAACTACAGCCCGGTCCGGGTCCCGGTGGGGGTGGAGCGGGAGGTGGACACCGGCCTCCTCAAGGTGGGGATCTTCCTGGGGGACCACGTGAAGACGGGGATCGGCACCCTCCTCTCCACCGGAACCCAGGCCGGCGCCGGTTCCAACGTCTTCGGCGGGGGCGGGGTACCCCCTCGGTGGATCCCCCCCTTCTCCTGGGGCCCCACGCCCCCAGGGAGCGGTCCCGGCCCCGAGGGCGGCTTCCAGCGCTACGACCTGCCCCGCTTCCTGGAGACGGCGGCCCGGGTCATGGCCCGGCGGGGACAGGCCCTCTCCCCCGGAATGACCCGGGTTCTCACCCGGGCATGGGAGCGGACCCACGGGCCCGCGGGGCGGCTCCCCGGGGAGCGGGATGTATGAACAGGGGGCCGGACGTATGACCAGGGGATGGAGCGTATGACCGGAGTCATGGCATGAAGGTGGCCATGCTGGGGAGCGGAAGCCGGGGGAACGCCACCATCCTGGTGGGCGAGGAGACCCGGATCCTGGTGGACGCGGGGTTCAGCGCCCGGCAGATGGCCCGCCGGCTGGAAGTTCTGGGGATCGAGCCTGAGTCCCTGGACGCCATCGTGGTGACCCACGATCATGGCGATCACACCCGGGGAATCGGGGTCTGGGCCCGGCGCTACGGCACCCCGGTCTACCTCACCGAGCCCACCCGCGCTGTCTGCGCAGGGCTCTTCCGGGGAAGAGAGGAGGTCCGCTCCTACCAGGCCGGCCGCCCCTTTCGCATCGGGGAGTTCCGGGTGGATCCCTTCCTGACGGTCCACGACGCCGCCGACCCCGTGGCCGTCACCGTCTACCGAGAGGGGTGTGGCACCCGGGTGGGAATCGCCACCGATCTGGGCCGCCCCACTGCCGGGATCCGCCACTCCTTAGCGGGGTGCGACTTCCTGATCCTCGAGGCGAACCACGACGAACGGATGCTCCGGAGCGGGCCCTATCCCGTATCGGTGCAGGCCCGAATCGCGTCGTCCCACGGCCACCTCTCGAACCACGCCGCGGCGGACTTCGCCCGGGAACTCCTCCACCCGCGGCTGGCAGGGATCCTCCTGGCCCACCTCTCGGCGGAGTGCAACCGACCGGAGCTGGCGCTGGACGTGGTGGGCGGCGTCCTCAGGAAGAAGGGCTACCAGGGATACCTGGCGGCGGCGGGGCAGGATGAGCCCACGGAACTACTGGTGATTGAGGAGTTGCGGGAGCGGTATGGGCCGGGGCAGCTGAGTCTGCTCTGAGGCGACGGGAGGCAACCCTTCGACGAGGTCGGCCATCCCCCCTGTCGCGCACCGCATGTCCGACCGCAGTTTCGCAGATCCCCCTCGCCAGGTCGCGCCCCCTGGCGGATCCGTTCAGTGCCCCGCATGTAAGGGCCGCGATCATGAAACCTGAACTCCACACCCCTACCGCGAGCCAGATCTCTCCGCCGGTCGGGCTCACCAGCAGGATCTTCGCGTTCCTGTGGGCCAGCGCCCACATCTTCCATGCTTGGCACAAGGGACCGGCCGATCTGGAGCTGCCCCTTACCGACCCGCTCCTTATCCTGGTGTTGCTTGCGGGATTCGTGGTCCTGCTTCGTCCCTCGTCGCCACACCGTCTCGCTCTGCTGGCCGGCACACAACTCGTCGTGTTCGCCTTCCAGCTCCCGTTCGTCGCCAACCACTGGACCCTCGCTGCCTTCGTGAATGCGGGGATCCTTTGTTCCTATCTCGTCTCGCGGCGCTCCACCGCGGGGGATACCGCCGCGCTGATTGCCCAGGTCGCTCCGTATGCGCGCGTCGCCTTCCTCGTTGCCTATGGCGCCTCAGCTCTCGCCAAGCTGAATACGACATTCCTGCATCCGGACCATAGCTGTGCGTTGGACCTAATGGAGCACATCGCGGCCTTTCTGGGTTTCGGCGTGCCCACGTCCGACCCGGCGCGCATCGCGGTCATCGGGACGGTCACGGTGGTTGAGGTCGCGATCCCGCTTCTGCTTCTCGCACGACGCACACGGCTTTTCGGCATCGCATTGGCGGCGCTCTTCCATCTCGTCCTGGCCGTCACGCCCACCGTGCTGGTGATGGATTTCACAGCCTTCATCCTCGCGCTTCTGCTCCTGTTCGCTCCGGCCGACATCGGCGACCGCCTGGCCGCGGAAGCCCGTGCATTCTCTCGTCGTCGACCGACCGTCGCGGGAGTGATCCGGCGGCTGTGGACCCGCGGGCGGCTCGGTCTGGCACTGTTCCTCCTCGGGCTCGCCATCGGCCGCGGCATGGTCTTCGGGCCGGAGCCCTGGGTGGTGCTCACCTGGACGGTGCTCCTCCTCTATGGCACGCTCGTCGTGTTCTTCGGGCTGCTCGTGCTCAACTCCTACCGGGGCGAGTTCGAGCCACCGGGAGCGATCGGAGCGGGACTACCCCTCCACTTGGCACACCACCTCTTGATCGTGGCTCTCGCCGTCAACGCTTCCTCGCCCTACATCGGCCTCAAGACCACGTCGTCCTTCACGATGTTCAGCAATCTGCGGACCGAA
>REED01000168.1 GCA_007695225.1 Gemmatimonadales bacterium | reverse complement strand
AGATGTTCTCCAGGACGATGATGGAGTTGTCCACCAGCATCCCCACCCCCAGGGCCAGTCCCCCCAGGCTCATGATGTTGAGGCTCACCCCGAAGGCATCCATGAGGGCGAAGGTCCCCACCACCGAGATGGGGATGGCCAGCGCCACCGCCACCGGGTAGCGGGGCTCCCTCAGGAAGAGGAAGAGGACCAGGAAGGCCAGCATCCCCCCCAGGATCAGGGCGGAGACCACGCTGTCGATGGAGTCCCGGATGAATCCCGCCTGGGAGGAGGCGATCTCCAGCGTCACCTCGGGGAACTCGCCCCGGAGGAGCTCCATCACCTCCTCCACCATCCGGGCCACCTGCACGGTGTTGGCGCCGGACTCCTTGAAGATGAGGAGGCCCACCGCCTCCCGGCCGTTGAAGCGGGCGATCTCCTCCCGGTCGGCGAAGCCGTCCACCACCCGCCCCACGTCCCGGAGCCGGATGAGCCGCTGGGTCCCGGTGGCGGTGCGCTCCTGCCCCACCACCACCTCCTCCATCTCGGCCACCGTCCGGAACTCCCCCAGCGTCCGGAGGGGGAAGCGGGATCGGCCCTCCAGGATCGTCCCCCCGGTGCTGGCCCGGTTCGCCAGGTCCAGCGCCTGGGCCACCTGCCCCATGGTGAGTCCCAGCGCCTCCAGCCGCTCCGGGTCCACCTCCGCCACGATCTCCCGGTCCAGCCCCCCGGTGACGGTGGCCTGGGCCACCCCGTCCAGCTGCTCCAGCCGCCTCCGGAAGACGTTTTCCGCCAGCTCCTTGGTCTCCCACAGGTCGTCTCCGGCCACCGAGAGGGTCATGACCGGCTCGGAGTCGGGGTCCACCCGGAGGATCCGGGGGCGGGTGGCCTGCTCCGGAAGGACCCCCCGGACGTTGTCCAGGCGCTCCCGGACGTTCAGCATGGCGAAGTCCATGTCCGTCCCCCACGCGAAGCGCAGGGTGACCAGACTCACCCCCTCCCGGGAGATGGAGGAGACCCGCTCCACCTGGGGAGTGGCCGCCAGCGAGGCCTCCACCGGCTCGGTGACCAGGCGCTCCACCTCCCCCGGCGCCACCTCCGGGTACGAGGTGTAGACCACCAGCCGGGGATAGCTCACGTCCGGGAGGAGGTCGATGGGAAGCCGGGTGAAGGAGATGACCCCCAGGAGGACCACGGCCAGGAAGAACATGGCCACCGCCACCGGACGCCGGACCGCCAGCCGGGAGAGACTCATCCCTCAGGGTCCCCCACCGGCTCGCCCAGCACCCGTTCCAGCTCCACTCGGGACCGGTGGAAACCGAACCTGGCCTCCAGCGCCTGGCGGCGGGCCTGGGCCGCCGCCTCGGAGGCGCTCTGGAGCTCCAGGAAGGTGACCTGCCCCAGGCGGTAGGACTGGAGCTGCAGGCTCAGCCGCTCCTCCGCCAGCGCCACCCTCCGCTCCTGGAGGGCCAGGGACCGGTAGCTGGTCTCCAGCTCCACCAGGAGCCGTCGGACCTCCTCCTCCACCGCCAGTCGGGTCTCCCGGAGGGTCTCCTCCTGGTTCCGGACCTCGATGCGGGCCTCCCGGGCATTGTTCTGACGGCGGAAGTAGAGGGCGGGGTCGGGGAAGGCGACCTGGAGGAAGAGGGTCTGGGCCCACTCGCCATCGGGATTCACCGCGAAGAAGGCGCTCCCGTCCCGCAGGAATTCCTGCCGGTTCCGGTTGAAGCCCACGTTCAGCCGGGGGAGCCACTCCGCCCGCCCCCGGGTGACCGAGTGCTCCGCCGCCATCACTCCCTGTTCCCGCTCCAGGATCCGGGGGCTCTCCCCCACCGCCCGGGCCACCAGCGCCTCCCCGTCCAGAAGGGACGGGTCGAAGACCGCCACCTCATCCGCCACCACCTCGAATGCCCCCAGGTCAGGATCCCCCACCAGATTACGGAGGGCCAGGCGGGCATTCTGGAGCTCGGCCCGGCTCCGGTCCACGGCATTCTCCCGCTCCACCACATCCAGCTCTGCGCCCAGCACATCGGTCCGGTCCTGACGGGCCAGGGTGAAGAGACGCCGGGCCGCCTCCAGGTTCCGCTCCGCCTCGGCCAGGAGCGCCTCCTCGAGCTCCAGCGCCACCTGCAGCTCCCGGACCTCGGAGAAGGCCCGGGCCACCTCCGCCGCCAGGGTGCGGCGCTCGGTCACCGCCGCCAGATCCCGGATGCGGGCCTGGGTCCCCTGCTCCCGGAGCCCGATGACGTTGGACAGATCCAGCTCGAAGCCCAGACTGACCCCCTGCCGGGAACGGGAGGTCTGGACGGTCTGGCTCTCCGGGTTTTCCAGGGGATTCCCGAAGAAGTCCTCGGCCACCGTCTGGCGCTGCCAGCTCAGGTCCGTGGTGAGGAGGGTGAGGCTCGGCTGGGGAAGGAGGTTCAGCCACGCCTGACGATGGCCGATGTCGTTCAGCTCCAGGCTGTTGGTGGTCCGCCGGTACGCGGGGTTGTGGCGGAGGGCCCGCTGCACCGCCTCGTCCAGGGTGAGCTGGAGGGTGTCGGCGGGGACCTGCACGCGGGGGGTCTGTGTGGCGGAGACCTGAACGGCGGAGACCTCCACTGGCGCGGAAGGCGCCCCCATTCCCGGGGTGGCCAAGACGAGAAGGGCTAGGAGGGCGAGGAGAGGACTGGAGTGCGGATCGGGACGCGGACCGACGACCGAGCCAAAGTGCGGATAAGGACGGAGGCCCGGGATCGGGCTCGGCTTCGCACGGCCCAGCGTCATCCGACCCAGCCTCATCGTCCGGGCCTCCCGCCGGCGGCGCTCACGTCCTCCACGAGTTGCACCGGGGTGTCGTGAGCCAGGTAATGGTGCCCATCCACCAGGACGATCTCGCCGGGCTGGAGCATGGAGGTCTCCGGGTGCTCCACGATCTCCACGTGGGTCTCGTTTCGGAAGCCGGTGGTGACGTAGCGCCACTCGGCCATCCCCCGGCCGTCCTCATCGGGATTCCGGAGCATGAAGACCACCTGACGGCGCCCCTCCCCCCGTTCCACCACGGCACCCCGGGGGATGAGGGTCCGGTCCGCATAGGACTGGGCGTCCACGCTCACACGGGCGTACATCCCGGGCCGGACGATTCCCCGGGGGTTGGACATGACCAGGGTCACACGAGCACTGGAGGTCTCGGGATCCACGATGGGATTCACCGACTCCACCCGCCCCTGGAAGACCTCCCCGGGGAGGCCGGCGAACCGGACATCCGCCCGGCGGCCCTCGGCAAGGAAGGGGAGCTCCCCCTCCAGGACGTTCACCTCCACCTTCAGCGGGTCCACCTGCACCAGGGTGAGGACCTCGGAGCCGGAGGAGAGAAAGGTGCCCTCCACCGCATGGAGATCCGCCACCCGCCCGGCGAAGGGGGCCCGGATCCGGGTCCACTCCAGCTCCATCTCTCCCCGCCGCACCCGGACCTCCGCCTCCTCCAGTCCCGAGGTGGCCCGGACGATCCGGGCCCGCTCCGCCATCTCCTCTTCGCTAAGGAGATCTCCGGCGTAGAGCATCCGCTCCTCGAAGGCGACCTGTGCGGTGGTGAGGGCGGCCCGGGCCTGGGCCAGTTCCATGGCGGCCTCGGTGGTGTCGAGCTGGACCAGGAGATCCCCGGCCCCCACCGCCTGGTTCTCCCGGACCCGGACCGCCTCCACCACCCCTGAGCTCCGGGTGGGGATCACCGCCCGCCGGTAGGCTTCGGCCCGGCCGGTGGCGGTCACCGGAACCCAGAGGGTGTCCCGGATCACGGCCACCCCGGCCACCGGCTGGGCTCCGGCGAACTGCTGCACCGACTCGACGTCGACGCCCTCGGTGTCGGGGAGCTGTGCCCGGGAGGTCCCCCCCTCCTCCCCCCCTGCCGACAGGATTCGCCAGCCGACACCGGCGGCCAGGACGATGAACAGGAGGAGGACGGTGAGCAGGCTCAGGACACCACGGGAAAGCTTCATGAGGGCCGGAGGGGAAGCGGGGGGTCGGAAAGCAAAGCACCCATGGTCGTTCTCTTCCGATGCCTGGGACAACGAAAGCGTTGCCCGGAGGGCGAGGTTCGGGGGGCGAGGTTCGGAGGGCGATGCACCGATGGCAATCTCGAGCCCATGATCCGTGCAGCGCCATACCCGGATGGGCCATCCACCCATGTCCGGTCCGCGGGGAGACATCCCCTGTCATGGTTCCAGCCTACGGGGGTTGAGAGAGATCTGTCAACGAACCTCCTCGTTGCTGGATGGTGAATGGGACGGTTCTGTCCTGGGAGGCCCTCCCACAGGATCGGCGGCCCCGTCGGCCTTCACCTCCGCCTTCGGGTCCGCTGGCGACGAGTGTCACCAATCGGGCCACGAGCTCCACCTCCCCGCAGGCCCTCTGGAGAGCTGTAGCCGACCGGTGGAAAGGGGGGAGTCTGCGAGCCCAAGCCATGCCTCTCTTTCCCACTGGATGCGTGGCCCCAGGAAAACCTTTCCCGGCTCGTTCCAGGTTCTCCTGGGGCGAGGTGGGCCAGCGATTCGTCGCCGGGGAGATGTGGTCTCCCTCCATGGAAGGACGTGGGAGAAGATCCCAGGGAAGGACCATCGTGAAAGATATTCCCTGGGCATCCTGCTCCTCCAGCGGGATTCCGGGGGGCGGAGAAGCGGGCCTCCCCTGCTCCGGTCTCGGTCCCCAATCGACCCGGAGGATATTCCGCTCCACCCCTATCCGGAGTTTGACATCCGGAGCCCAGGCGAGACATTCGGAATAGTTCGGTGCCCATCGCCTCTGCTGGCACCATCGCTTCGAGCCGGTCCAACGACCTCCAGCACCGGACCCCTCCGACTCACCCGGGTCTCCGGGAAGCCGGCGCCCGGGTCGGACCCCAGAACCGAGGAAGGCCTCCATGTGGAAGAAAGAAGATGCTCCAAATCCCCCCTCCGCACCGCCCGCGGAGCCCCAGTCCCGACCGGATCGACTCTCCAGGGGAACCGGGCTCGGCGGACCCGCCACCATCGGTCCCTCCATCTCCATCCGGGGGGAGGTCACCGGCGATGAGGACCTCCTGATCCAGGGCCGGGTGGACGGCTCAGTTGATCTGAAGCAGCATTCGGTCACGGTGGGCCCGGAAGGAAAGGTGAAGGCCGGGATCGCGGGCCGGATCGTGGTGGTGGAGGGCAGTGTGGAGGGGGATCTCAGGGCGGATGAGCAGGTCATCCTCCGAAGCTCCGCATCGGTCCAGGGGGACATTTCGGCACCCCGGGTCGTCCTGGAAGACGGGGCCCGCTTCCGGGGTGGGGTGGACATGGGAGATCCCGCGGACCGGGGGAGGACCGGCGGAGGATCCGGCGCTTCCGCCCACTCCTCCGGAAAGGCCCCGGGTGGAACCCCCTCCTCCGGATCCGCCAATAAGGGCTCCTCGGGGAAGGAGAAGGAATCCGCCGGCGCATCGGCGGGATCGAAGGGGTAGGCGGCTTCTCCATGGATTGGCTGCGCCGGCTCGGGCGGGAGCCCACGGCGGAGGCCCCGGAGCCGGGGGAGGAGGCTCCCGAAGGGATCGAGCGGACCACGGCGGGAATGATGGAGTTCTTTCGGGGAGTCTCCGAGAACCGGCCCCTCGCGGTCCTGGATCTGGCTGGCGCCGCCCAATCCAGCCTTGAGGTCCACAGTCGGTTCGCCCGGTGGATCCGGTTCGCGGACCTGGTCGGCGACACGTCCGGTCCCGAAGGGTGGAAGAGCGTTCTCAAAGAGCTCCCCTCACCCATCGAGCCGCCCTACGATCTCGTCCTGGCCTGGGATATTCTGGACAGCATTCCTCCCAGAGAGCGTCCCCTCCTGATGGAACGGCTCGCGGAGATCACCGGCCCTGATGCCCGACTCCACATGGTCATCCACCCCTCCCAGGTGGCCGCTGCGCGCCCCCTCCGTTTCACCCTGGTGGATGTGGACCGGATGCGCTTCGAGCCCGTGGGGCTGCCCCGGGCCACCTGGCCCCCGATCCTTCCGGCGGAGGTGGAGAGGCTTCTTCCTCCTTTCCGGGTGGTTCGGGCGTTCACGTCGAAGGTTGGATTCCGGGAATACGTGGCGGTGCGGGGAGCGGGATGAGGTTCCGTGGGGGCGACCCCTCGCCAGATGCGGTCCCTACCAGGAGAGGCGGAAGCCGACCCCCCGATCCTCCACCCCACTCCCAAGCCGGAGGCACTCCCGGTGAGGCCTCCGCTGGAGCCAACGCCGATTCCCTTGCCCGCCAAGACCCGCCGGTGAACGATGGAGAGTGAATCCCTCAAACTGAAGGGAGTCGTCCATGTACTCTGTCGAGCGCCCCACCGGTCCTCCCTTCCACCCCATCCACCCCCGCGCTCCCGGTCGTTCCCATCTCCGCCTTGGCGCCGCTCTCGTCCTCGCATCCACCCTCCTCTTCACCGCAGCAGGATGCCAGGCCAACGACGCCGCCCCGGGAACGGGGATCGTCATCGATACCCTGACCTCGGGAGCGATCCACGTCCGAAACCCGGAGACCGGTGTCTGGACGGAGAACGACCGATGGCGACTGGAGGAAAGCGTTCGGATCGGACGCGTGGATGGCCGGGGACCGGACGTGTTCGGCCAGATCCGTGGGCTCGCCGTCGACGCCCTGGGACGGGTCCATGTCCTGGATGGCCAGGCGGACGAGGTCCGGGTCTTTACCCCCGACGGAGCCCACCTCCGAACGCTTGGCGGCTCGGGGAACGGCCCGGGTGAGCTGAGCGGGCCCTTCGGCCTGGGCATCGACGGCTCCGAGCGGACCTGGGTGGCGGACAGCGGCAACCGCCGCTACACCCTCTGGGACTCGGCAGGCACCCTCCTGGGGACGCGGGTACGCCCCCTCCAGGGATTCGGGTTCATCTGGACGGCCGGATTCGATGGAGAGCGCCTCCTGGAGACCTCGGTAGTCATTGGACCGGAGGTTTCGGATTGGCGTCCGGCCCTCTTCCGCCTTGCCTTCCAGCCCCCCGACGGTGGAGTCGACACCCTCCTCCTCCCCCAGGAACCGTCGGAGACGTACCAACTGGAAGAGGACGGGATGACGCGGATGTCCGCCATCGTTCCCTTCACCCCGAGCCAGACCCTTACGCCGGGGACGGACTCCCACATCTGGGTCGGGTTCTCCGACCGCTTTCGACTCCACAGGGTGAGCTTCTCCGGGGATACGGTCCTCATCATCGACCGGACGGCCCGCCCGATCCCCGTTACCCCCATGGAGCGGGATACCGCACTGGCCATGGATTTCCTCCAACAGATGCGGGAAGCGGGAGCCGAGGTGGACCCGGGACGGATCCCCCAGGTGAAGCCGGCGTACGAGTGGGTGGTGGAGGATGACGAAGGTCACCTCTGGGTGGGGGTTCCCAACGCCCAGGACGAGGAGGGTACACGGATGGATGTCTTCGATCGGGAGGGCCGGTACCTCGGTGGGGTTCGGGCCCATGACCGGATCTCCCGCTGGCCTCTTCCCGTGGTGAGGGGTGGAATCCTCTGGGCCCACGTGCTGGACGGCTTCGATGTCTCCCATGTGGTGGGGTATCGCATCCGATGATCCGCTACCACCGCCAGAGCCGATGGCTCGGTGGGTTTTCCTGGCATCATGAAGGTCGCCGGCTCCGTCCGGCCCCTCGTCCCGGCGCCCTCTCGGTCCCCCTGCTCCTGGGAGCCATCACCCTCGGGCTCGCTCTCCCCGCCCAGGCCCAGGAGGTCCGGGGAATCGTGGTGGACGCCACCTCCGGCGCGCCGGTGGAAGGGGGACTGATCCGCCTCGTGGATTCCGACGGTGATCCCCTCCCCCCTCGCCTCACGGGAACGGGGGGAAGCTACCGCCTCCCTGCGCCCGCGCCTGGACTCTATCGGGTCCAGGTCGAGCGGATCGGATATCGGCAGACCCTCAGCGACCCGGTGGAACTGGTGGCGGGCCTCCCCGTGGAGCTCAGGCTCGCCATCGAGATGCAGCCCCTGGCCCTGACGGGAATCACCGTGGAAGGCAGCCAGCGATGCCGGGTTCGGCAGGATATCGGGCAGGCCGCCGCCCGGGTGTGGGAGGAGGCCCGCCGCGCCCTCACTGCCACCGCTCTCACCTCCGAGGAGGAGATCCTCCGGTTCCGTCTGGTCCGATGGAAGAGGGAGTTGGACCCCATCCATCTGACCGTGGTCACAGAAGAGCGTTCGGAGCATGCCGGCGCCTCGGCCAACCCCATCGAGAGCCTCCCGGCGGAGGACCTCCAGGAGCACGGATACATCCGCCCCAACCCAGAGGGCGGCCACCTCTACTTCGCCCCCGACGCCCGGGTCCTCCTCTCTGACGCCTTCATGGACGACCACTGTTTCACCGTGGAGGAGGGTCGGCGGGAGAATGAAGGGCTGGTGGGACTGGGCTTCCAGCCCGTACCGGGCCGAACGGTCCCCGATGTGGAGGGGGTGCTCTGGCTCGACCGGGAGACGGCGGAGCTTCGGCATCTGGAGCTCCGGCATACCCGCCACCCCTACGAGATCCAGACCACCCGGAATCTGGGCGCTCGAGTGGAATTCGAGGGCCTTCCCAACGGCGCCTGGATCGTCCGCCGCTGGTGGATCCGGATGCCCATCATGGGGATGACCCGGTCCCGCTTCCTGGACCGGAACCTGGAGAGCGTGCAGATGCTGGGGATCCTGGAGGAAGGAGCCGAGATCTCCGATATCCGGATCCGGGAGCAGGTGGTGGCCCAACGCACCGGCGGGATCCTCCGGGGAATGGTCATGGACAGTTCGGCGGTAGGGGCCTCGGAGGGCATCGCCGGCGTGCCCCGTCCCCTGCCCCAGGCCAGAATCGTTCTGAGCGGAACCTCCTACGCTACCGAGACCGATGCCTCGGGATCGTTCGAATTGGAGGGTATCCCGGAGGGGACCTACCGGGCCTTCATCATCCATCCCCGCCTGGATTCGTTGGCCATCAACTCGCCAAGTGTCGAGGTGGAGGTGGACGGGGATGGAGCGGCCGAGATCTTCCTGGCCCTCCCCTCGGCGCCTTCCATCCAGCGCCAACATTGCCCGGAGCTGGAGGACGGAATGGCCGCCCTGGTGGGTCAGGTCCTGGATTCGGAGGACCGTCCCCTCCGGAACGCACGGGTGGAGGTGACCTGGAGCGAGTTCCAGCTCCCTGGGCAGGGAGGGCGGGACGCCCGCGCGGAGTTCCGGGAGACGGTGGACGGGATCTCGTTGAGCCTCGACAGTCGGGGGCGATTCCGGATGTGCGCGGTGCCGGCGGATCGCCCGATCCGGCTTCGAGCCCTCCTCGACGGGGACACGGAGTCGGCGAGCGGAGGTCGGGAGCGCACCTCCCCCACCGAAACCCTCACCATTCCAGAGAGGGGAATGGCCGCCCGGCTCCTTCGGATCCCCAACGGTTTCCCGGAGGACTGACCACCATCGGGCCAGGCCAGGGCTTGGCCAGGGCCAGAGCCAGGGCCAGGGCCAGGGAAGAGGCCCCCGTCCGCCCCCACCCCGTCCGACCACTCGGACACACCGCCCGGGGAGGCCCCCGGGGAGGCCCACCTCCGCGGAACGCGGCTGCCCCGCCGGGGTCTCCCCGAAGCTGCTTCCACGATCATCCCACTCCCTCACTCCATTCCTCAACTCCACTTCGCACCGCCATGGCCCACTCCACCCACCCCGTCACCCTGGTCCCGACAAGACCCGTCACCCGACCTGTGACGCGCCTCCTGTCGCTTCCGGCCCTCCCCCTGGCCCCGGCTCTCCTTCTGGCCTCGGCCCTGGTCATGGCCCTCGTCATGGCCATGGCCCTCCCCGCCGCGGCGCAGCTCCCCGTGGGAGAGCCCGAGCCCACCCTGGACTACTACTTCGCCGAGGGGGAGACCTTCGACCCGGCCATCCCCTCGCCGGCGGAGTTCCTGGGGTACGAGATCGGGATGCACCACACCCGGCACGACCGGATCGTGGCCTACATGCAGGAGCTGGCCCGCCTCTCCGACCGGGCCACCTACCAGGAGATCGGCCGGACGGTGGGACACCGGGTGCTCCCCGTGCTCACCGTGACCTCGCCACAGAACCACGCCCGCCTCGAGGAGATCCGCACGGCCCACCTGGCGGCGCTGGGCGTCTCCCCTGAGCGGGGTGGAGTGGGCGCACCTGCAGGCGGGCCCCCAGCCGGGGGTCCAGGGGCCGGGGGTCCAGGGGCCGCCACCGACCCCCCCGCCATCGTCCACCTGGGCTACGGGGTCCACGGAAACGAGACCTCCTCCAGCGAGACGGCCCTCCTCACCGCCTACTGGCTGGTGGCGGGGACGTCCGCCGAGGTGGAGGGCTTCCTCCGGGAGGGGGTCTTCCACGTCGAGCCCGTCCTGAACCCCGACGGCCGGGATCGACACAGCCACTGGGCCAACATGCACAAGGGCGACCCCTTCGTGGTGGACCCCCTGGACCGGGAGCACAACGAGGCCTGGCCCGGGGGGCGGACCCACCACTACTGGTTCGACCTGAACCGGGACTGGCTCCCCCTCCAGAGTCCCGAGAGCCGGGCCCGCATCGAGTGGCACCATCGCTGGCACCCCAACGTGGTGACGGACTACCACGAGATGGGGACGAACAGCACGTACTTCTTCGAGCCCACCAAGCCGGAGGGGTCCTGGAACCCCCTCCTCCCCGAGGAGCTCTACACCGACATCACCCTCCGCTTCGCCGAGCACTGGGCCGCCTCCCTGGACGAGCTGGGCTCCCTCTACTTCACCAAGGAGGTCTTCGACAACACCTACCCCGGCTACGGCTCCACCTACCCCAACTTCCTGGGAGGGCTGGGGCTGGTCTTCGAGCAGGCCTCCGCCCGGGGGCACGCCCAGACCAGCACCCACCACGGGGTCCTCACCTTCCCCTACACCATCCGGAACCAGCTCCGCACCAGCCTGGCCACCGTCCGGGCCGCCATCGAGCACCGGGAGCGGATGCACGAGTACCAGCTGGACTTCTACCGTTCGGGGCTGGACGAGGCCCGGGGCTTCCCCGTTCGAGGATGGGTCTTCGGAGACACCCGGGACGCCTCGAAGAACCGGGAGTTCCTGGATCTCCTCCTGCGGCACCGGATCCAGGTCTTCGAGCTCCCCGAGTCCCGGGAGGTGGGGGGCGAGCGCTTCGAGGCCGGATCCGCCTGGGTGGTCCCGGTGGAGCAGCCCGGCTACCGGATGGTCCGCTCCATCTTCGAGCGCACCGAGACCTTCGCCGACAGCGTCTTCTATGATGCCTCCACCTGGACCATGAGCCTGGCCTACGGGATCCCCCACGCCGCCCTCACCTCAGGGGCCGTTCCCCGGGGAAGCCAGGTGACCGAGGTCCCCCGGCCCCAGGGACTCGGGGTGGTCCCGGAGAGCCGGTACGCCTACCTCCTGGACTGGTCCGACTACTACGCCCCCCGCGCCCTCCAGTACCTCCTGGCCCGGGGAGTCCGGGCCGAGGTGGCCATGCAGCCCTTCACCGCTCGGACCAACCAGGGAGAGCACCCCTTCCCCGCCGGCTCCATCTCCATCCCGGTACAGGTGCAGTCCCAGGACGCGGCGACCCTCCACCGGCTCGTCCGCGAGGCGGAGACCCATGCCGGCGTCCCCTTCCTGGCCACGGAGACGGGGTACTCGGTGGAGGGGATCGACCTGGGGAGCGGAAACGTCCGTCCCATCCCCCACGCCCCCCGGACCCTCATGATCGTGGGCGCCGGGATCAACGCCAATGAGGCGGGGCAGGTCTGGCACCTTTTGGACACCCGGGTGGACCTTCCCCTCACCAAGGTGGACCGGGACCACGTGGGGCGAATCCACTTCCCCGACTACGACGTGGTGGTCCTGGTGAGCGGAAACTACGGGATGCTCCAGGGCGAAACGCTTGAGGCGCTGCGCCGGTGGGTCCGGGACGGCGGGACCCTGGTGGCGGTGCGGCAGGCGGCGGAGTGGGCCATCCAGCAGGGGCTGGCCCCCCGGGTCACCCAGGCGCTGGAAGAGGGGGATGCCGCCTGGGCCCGGGCCGGAGTCGGCGCGGAGACGGGAGCCGCGGTTCCCGAGGGTGCGGTCCGGCCTCCCCTGAGCGGTGTGGATTCACGGGGGAACCTCCTTCCCGCCCGCATCGACTGGGCTGATGCCGGACCCCTGGCCGGTGCCCAGCGCATCGGCGGCTCCATCTACCGGGCGGACCTGGATCCCACCCACCCCATCGGCTTCGGCTTCCAGGGGCGGGAGATCGCGGTGTGGCGGGACCACGAGATCTTCCTCCCTCCCAGCGCCAACCCCTTCGCAACCCCGGTGCAGCTCACGGCCGATCCGCACCTGAGCGGCTACATCGCCCCGGTGAGCCTGGACCGGATCCGGAGCTCCGCCTCGATCCTCACGGACCAGGTGGGGAGCGGGAGCGTGGTCCTCATGCTGGACAACCCCAACTTCCGCGGGTACTGGTTTGGGACCAACCGCCTCTTCTTGAACGCCCTCTACTTCGGGCGCCACATGTCGGTGCCGGGAGCGCCCTGAGTCGATGCCGGGGGTGTCGTGAGGGGAGCGCGGCCTGGGGGGAGCGGCGTTGGGGGAGCGGCCCCCTTGGGGTGCCAGGTCTCTGGAGGGGTCAGGGTCTCCAGGGGGGTCAGGTCTCCGGCCCGTCCTCGCCGAGGTCCGTGGCCACGGTGTCATCCAGCGGCGACCGGGGGGGAGGCGACCACAACCCCGCCTCCTCCATGAGGCCCCTCAGGGAGTCGGCCCGGACATTGTGGTCCGCCGTGAGTTCCCGGCAACGCTCCGAGACCCGACGTAGCGATTCGCCCCGGAGTTCCCAGGCGGGAAGGGAGGCGTTGTAGCGCTCGAAGACCTCCATATAGTCGTCGTAGACATTGGCGGGGACGCCCCGGGGATCCATCGCCTCAAAGGAGCGAAGCTGGGACTGGAGTTGCCCGGTGAGGCGCTCCTGGGCCCGGAAGAAGTTCTCGTTCCGGTCCAGTTCCTCCAGGCAGGCCTCCACCTCGGCGCGACTCTCCCGGACCTCGATGTGATAGGCCTCGGCCTGGGCTCGGGGGGTCCCCTGGTAGCGGACCTCCTGGAGGGCCGAAGCCCCCGCGGCCAGAAGCCCAGCCGCCACCAGCACCGCAATCCAGAGCCAGAAATTCCGCAGCATTCAGGGGAGGTGTGAGGGAGGATCAGGAGGGTTCGCCAAGAGGAAACACCTGGTTCTGTGGACCCCATCCCCGGCCCCCGGGTTCCGTTCCAGGCTGGTCCTGAGGCCCCCTCCCCCTCCACCTTCCCCCCCTGAACCCAGGCACCCTGTTCAAGGAGAACGTCATGCCCTCCCGTCCACATCGCCCCGTCGTAGCCCGGCCCCACCACCCCCTACAGGGCCTGTCCCATCTGCTCATGGCCAGTCAGCCCCCAGCCT
>REED01000142.1 GCA_007695225.1 Gemmatimonadales bacterium | reverse complement strand
CGGGGGGGGGGGGCGGCCGCCGTGGGGGGGGAGGGGGGCCCCGCCGGGGGGATGGCCGGCGGGATGGCCGGCCCTGCCGCCTTCCCGGCCGAAGCCACCCTCATGGCCTCCGCCGGAGCGCCCGAACCCCGGCATGTGGACCAGGCCCGGGCGCTCCTGGCCCGGATTCCCCCGGAGCTGCGGCAGGCGGCTCGAACGGAGGAGGGGGCGGTGGAGACGATGGTGGCCCTTCTCCTGTCGGGAGAGCCGGAGGTCAGGGAGCGGCAGCTCGCCCGGGTCGGAGAGGCGCTGGGGGAGGGGACCGGTCGGGGGGCTCTGGCGCTGAAGGAGGGGGTGGACTCCCTGGGTCCCGAGGGGCGTCTCCCCCTCCTGGAGCTGGCGGCCCCCCAGCTCCGGGAGCTTCCCCGGGAGCGGGCCGCGGCCCTTCGAGCTGTCGTGGCGGACCTCATCCGAGCCGACGGCGAGGTCCGGACCTTCGACTTTGCCCTCTATCACGTCCTTCAGCGCAATCTCCCCCTGGGAGGTCGCGGGGGAGGGCGGGGAGCCGGCGGCGGGCCACCGGTCCGTCCCACGGCCCGAACCCCCCTCTCCCGCCTCCAGCGGGAGGCGGAGATCCTCCTCTCGGCCATCGCCCGGGCGGGGGCGGGCCCGGAGGAGACGGTGGCCCGGGCCTTCCATGAGGGGACGGCCCGCCTCCCGGAACGACTTGGCCCCTGGACCCTCCACCCCCGGGGCTCGCTGGGACTGGATCGGGTGGACGAGGCCCTGGACCGGATGGAGCGCGGGGCCCCGGCGGCCCGGAAGGCCCTCCTCGAGGCCGCTTCCGCCATCGTCCAGGCCGATGGTGCGGTGGACGTGGAGGAGGCGGAGCTCTTCCGGGCGGTGGCGGAGGCGCTGGATGTGCCGGTGCCACCCCTCTCCGCCACCCGCAGCGCCCCTCCCCGCTCCGAGTCGGACGCCGGGCCCTCACCGTCGGGGCACGACCCCTCCTCTCCCGCCTCCTGACCGGAGCCGTCGCCCATGGACGAATCGGAGGTCCTGATCCTCATCCTGTCCGCCGCGCTGGCGGTGGTCGGGATTGTGGTGAACCGCACCGGCGGCCTCCACAAACTCTACTTTCGGGACAACCCGGGTCCCGGGATCGTTCGTCTCGGGATTCTCCTGGCCATGGGATGGATCGCCCTGGTGCTCTGGCTCTGGGCCGATCCCAGTGTCACCGGGATCTACGTCTTCTTCTACCTGGTCATGGGCTACGCCGTGGTGAAGCTCTTCGGCCAGTCGGTGGTTGGGTGGGTGGGGATCCGGACCCGGGTGGATGTGGGGGAGCGAAGAAATGTGCCGGCGGCGCTTGTCGTGGCGGCCTTCATCCTGGCCACGGGCCTGATCTTCGGAGGGAGCCTCTGGGGAGAGGCGGACCCCGTGGGGGACGACGAGGGGGGGTGGTGGATCCCCGCTACCTTCTTCCTCCTGGGGTGGAGCGCCCTTCTCCTGGCCTTTGCCCTCTTCCTCCGCCGGGAGGGGAACCACTTCCTTCGCGGGATCCGGCGGGACCGGAGCCTGGTCGACGCCCGCACCGCCGCCGTCTTCCTCCTGGCCGCCGCCGTCCCCCTCACCGACGCGGTGGCCGGGGATTTCTGGGGGTGGCGTCATGGCCTCCTCACCTTCGGGGTCCTGGCGGGGCTCCTCCTGATCCACGAGGTCTTCCGGGGATGGGCGGAGCCGGGAGGGCCCCACGGGAGGGATCGCAAGGTGGAGGCCCTGGCCTACGCGGGACTCGCCGCCCTGGTCTGGGTGGTGAACCGCTCCCTGGACCTCTTCCTGGGGGCCGGGTGATCACCATTCGGCCCTGGACCCTCTCCTCGGGGGAACGGACGTCGCTTCTCCGGGACCTCCGGTTCGGTCACTTCAAGTGGGACGCCTTCTCCGCAGGGGGGATGACTCTCCTCCCGGAGACGATGGTCGTCTCCGAGTCCCTCCATGGGGAGGTGGTGGCCGTGGTGGAATCCCTCCACCAGGCGCTCTCCCGTTTCGAGGGACGGGCACGGCGAAACCCGGACACCCTGGCCCGCCTGGGGATTCCCTCCGCCCTCCACTCGCTCATCGAAGACGAGGAGGACCGGGTCCTCCAGTGCGCCCGCTACGACCTCTTCCCCACCGAGGACGGGCGCCTCATGGTCTCCGAGTTCAACGAGGACGTTCCCGGGGGCTTCAACGAGGCCCAGGGACTCCCCGAACTCCTGGGGGATCCCGGGGCCGGGTGCCGATGGGAGGCGGGGCTCCGGGATCACTTCGTGGAGGCCTTCCGGGAGGCCGATGGGGTGGCGCTCCTGTACGCCACCGCCTTCTCCGAGGATCTGCAGCACATGCTCATCCTGGAGCGATGGCTGGAGGCGGCAGGGCACCGCACCGTGCTGGGTTCCCCCGGTCACCTCCGCCGCCGATGGAGGCGCTTCTCCGTCCTGGGGACCCCGGTGGAGGCGGCCTTCCGCTTCTATCCCGGGGAATGGATGCCCCGCCTTCCCAACTTCCCGCTCTGGCGCAAGGACGGCCCGGGGTTCCCCATGATGAATCCGGTGCGGCACCTGGTCCGGCAGAGCAAGCTCATGTTCGCCCTCTGGGAGGCGGATCCGGAACTCTCCACCGGGGACCGGGAGCTCCTCCGACGCCACTGTCCCCGGACCCTCCTCTTCCACCGGGACCTCGTCCCCCGCCTCCGTGAGGAGCGGGAGAGCTGGGTGCTGAAGCGGGCCTTCGGACGGATGGGCGACGCGGTGGTCATGGGGAACCTGGTGACCGAGCGGGAATGGGAGTCGGCCCTGGCCGAGGCGGTCCGGGTTCCCCGGGGATGGTGTGCCCAGGAGCGCTTCGCCGTCCGGCCCGTACCCTTCCAATCCGGTCCTCTCTACCCGGCTCTCGGCGCCTTCGTGGTGAACGGACGCTTCGCCGGATACTACAGTCGGGCCGCGGTCCGGCCCTTTCTCACCCATGAGGCGTTCCATGTCCCGACTGTGGTCCAGGCTGCTTGAGGCGCTGGGTCGAATCCGCCTGGGGGCGGCCCCCCGGCGCGCCATGTCCGTGGGCCATCCCGGGGGCACCGATGCCCTGGGGGGGATGGATTGGCGGGCCTATACCCGGCCGGAGGCCCTGTTCCAGGTCTGGGGTCCCCTGGAAGGGGGGCCATGGGAGCCGTTTCACTGCATCCCCCTCTTCGCCGCCCTGGACCGACTTCCCCGGGACCGGGTGGGCCCCACCCATCCCGACGATTTGCCCCGGGAGTGGCGGGACGGAAGGATCCGGGTAGGGACGGGCTTGGGGAACCGGGCCGCCATGATCCTCCCCGATCACGCCCGGCCGGGGGCGCCGCCACCTTCCTGGCTCCAGCCCGGGACCTGGACGATTCTGGACCTTCCCGGCGCCGCCGCCGTGGAGGCCGGTGCCTGGCTCGTCACCGCGGCGGGGTGCCAGCCGGTGTGCACCTTTGACCACTGGCCCCACCCCAGGGGCGTCCTTCGACCCGAGCGGATCCTCGCCGAACTCCTGCGGTGGGCCACCACCCTGGCCGCTGCCCGGGGACGCCTGACGCGGAATGCACCTCCCCTCTGGATCTGCGACAGCCAGCGGCTGGGGAACCGGGCCGGTCGGCCCGGCGACTTCGATAATCGCTATTTCCTGGACGACTCGGTCCTTCCGGGCCCCCGCCTGCTGGCCGGCGCCGGAATCGAGCGCGTGGTCTACCTCTCCCCTGGTCGGAACCCCTCCGGCGAAGGGGGTGGGGAGACGGAGATCCCGGTCCGGGATCTGGAGGCCTACTTCACCGAACTCCTCACCGCCGGATTCCCGGTGCTCCATGCCGACCTCACCCACCCGGAGTTGGAGCCCGCTCCCTTCGCCGCGCCTCCCTCTCCCCGCCCCCCGCCCCGCAAAGGCTTCCGCCGCTCCTCTGCCGGGGGCTTCGGGACCGAGGTACCGGAGCCCTCGTCAGGGAGCAGCGGGTAGGAGGCCGTTTAGGGGGCCGGGGCCCAGCGTTGGGGGGGGCACCCGGTACGGCAGTGCGGCCGCGGGGCGGGTCCTGGCGGCCTTCAGCTGCCGGCCAGGAAGAGGGACAGGATGACCATGGGCGGGAGGCAGATCATCATCACCCAGAAGTACAACCACCCGAGACACCAGTACTTGAGGGCGGTCATGCGGTAGCCCTGCCCGTAGACCCGACGGAGGGCGAGGTACAGGTAGACGGCAGCCCATGCCAGGAGGAGGGGGGGGAGGAAGCCCACTCCCGCCCATCCCAGGAGGAGGGAGAGGGTGAAGGTCCCGAAGATGAAGGCGTGGGTGTGGAGGACGAAGACGAAGTGCTCGGCGTAGAAGCGCGGGTGCCGGATGTACAGGAGCTTCAGGATCCCGGCGAAGACCGGAAGGAGGAGGAACATCAGGGTGGGGAGGTAGTTCAGGAAGGTCCGGACCACCTCCCGGATGGCGTCCGCCGGCTCCATCCGGCCCAGTCGTTGGACTCGGGTTTGGATGATGGCGTCTACTCGGGCACTCCCCGTGTTTACCTGCAGATCTTCGTACCAGGGAAGGTCCTCTGGCGTCTCCGGCCCGGTCTCCGAGTCCGGGCCCGCGGCTCCTGCAGTGTCGGGGGCGGTGTCGCCTTCCCGGACCGGTCCCTCGGCCTCCTCCAGGGCTCGGAGGATCCTTGCGATCTCCTCCGGGCTCTCGGCGTCCTGAAGGGCCTCCCGGACCTCGGGGGATTCCCGGGCCGCCCGGAGGGCTCTCCCCACATCCCCGGGAAGGAAAGGCGCGTCGGGTGAGATCTGGATGGCCGTGCCCCCTGGAGACAGTTCGAGGGCCGTCACGCCCCGCATGGAAAGGAGGCCCACCAGGAGGAAGAGGACCAGGGAGCTCACCAGGTAGAGCTTGAAAGGGCGGATGTATCGTTCCACCCGTCCATCCAGGTAGTCCCGGGTGAGGAGTCCGGGACGGAAGAAGAGGGCCCCCAGGGTCCGGGGGAGGCGGCCCTCCACCCCGAACTGGTCCCGGGCCACCTCTTTCAGCAGCACCTTGAGGGAGACCTGGACCTCTACCTTCCGCTGCCCGCATGATGGGCAGAAGGCCCCCCGTGCCGGATCCCCGCAATTCCGACAGGGTTCTTCGGGGTATCCCCGGGGGCTCGTCGGGCCCCTTCCGGACATCCCGGGAGCTTCCCCCTTCCCCCCGGCGGTCATGGCATGATCAGAGGCCCTTGAGGGCTCGGTCCAGGTCCTCGAGAAGGTCCGCCTCGTCCTCGATCCCCACCGAGAGACGGACCAGGCCGTCGGTGACACCCATGAAGGCCCGTCGATCCGGAGCCACTGACGCGTGGGTCATGAGCGCCGGTACCCCGATGATGGACTCCACCCCGCCCAGCGACTCCGCCAGGGCGAAAAGGTGGGTCCGGTCGACGAAACGCTTGGCCCGCTCCCCGCTTCCCAGTTCCACGGAGACCATCCCGGTGAAGCCGTCCATCTGCCGCGTGGCCAGCTCGTGCTGCGGGTGGGAGGCCAGTCCGGGATAATGGCAGGCCTCCACCGCCGGGTGGCCCTCCAGGAACCGGGCCACCGCCATCCCGTTGGCGTTGTGGGCCTTCATCCGGACGTGGAGAGTCTTCGTTCCCCGGAGGACCAGCCAGGCGTCCATGGGCCCGGGCACGGCCCCGGTAGACTTCCGGACGAAGAAGAGTTCCTCGGCCAGGGCGTCGTCGTCCACCACCAAGGCGCCTCCGATCACGTCGGAATGGCCGTTCAGGTACTTGGTGGTGGAATGGACCACCACGTCGGCGCCCACCTCCAGCGGCCGCTGGTTGAAGGGTGTGGCGAAGGTGTTGTCCACCATTAGGAGGGCCCCGGCCTCGTGGGCGATCTCCGCCATGACCCCGAGGTCACAGAGCCGCATCATGGGGTTGGTGGGCGTCTCCATGTGGAGGAGCTTCGTCTCGGGACGAATGGCCTCCCGGACCTGGTCCGGGTCCCGGGAATCCACGAAGGAGAAGCGAATCCCCAGGCGGGAGAGGACCTTGTTGAACATCCGGTTGGTCCCGCCGTAGGTGTTCTCCTCGCTCACCACGTGATCCCCCACCGAGAGGGTCTTCATGACGGCCTCGATGGCGGAAAGACCACTGGCGAAGGCGATCCCGTGCTTGCCTCCCTCCAGTGCCGCCAGATTCCCCTCAAGCGCCTCGCGAGTGGGATTCTGGACCCGGGCGTACTCGTACCCCAGGTGCCGTCCCAGCTCAGGCTGGACGTAGGTGGAGGTCTGGTAGATGGGGGGCATGATGGCCCCCGTGGTGGGGTCGGGGCGCTGGCCGGCGTGGACCGCCCGGGTCCCGAATCCGGAGGAAGCGGGAGGAGAGTCCTGGCGGGAATCGCTGTCGTCGGGAGTCGACGGGTCGTGGCTCATGATGGGTGGGGTTCGAGGGGTCCGTGGAGGTCGTTCGCATCGGGCCTTCTACGCAAGGGAAGCTACCCGGAGCCCTGGGGGGTCGCCAGCCCCGGGGGAACCCCCAAGGCCCCGTCCCCCCCGGGGGAACGCCCAAGGCCCCGTCCCTCCCGCGTTGACACCTTTCCAGGCTGGGTGGAGCTTCAAGGAGTCACCCCGGCACCTCCGATCCATCTCCTCCCAGCGCCCAAGGCCGACATGCCCCTTTTACTCCCCCAGGATCTGGTGGTGAGCGTTTCCGGATTCCGCGGCAAGGTGGGGCGTCCCCTCACTCCGGAGCTCCTGGCCTCCATCGCCGCCGCCTTCGGGGCCTTCCTCCGGGCCGATGGGGACGAGGGTCCGGTATTCCTGGGACGGGATTCCCGCACCAGCGGGGCCATGTATGCCGCTGCGGTCCGGGCCGGTCTCTCCTCGGTGGGGACCGGGGTGGTGGACCTGGGGCTCGTCCCCCCCCCCCCCCATCACCTGGCTGCGGAGGAGGCCGGGGCCGCCGGGGCCCTGGGCGTCACCGCCTCCCACAACCCTGCCGAGTGGAACGCGCTCAAGTTCGCCGGCGGCGATGGTGTCTTTCTGGACGCCGAGCGGATGGGGCGGTTCCAGCGCTTCCTGGCGGAGGAGGAGATCCCCCGGGCCGAATGGGACGCCCTGGGAATCATGGAGGAGGATGGCGGCGCCATCGAGCGGCACATCCAGCGGATCCTGGCCCTCCCCTTCGTGGACGTGGAAGCCCTCCGGAAACGGGCGTTCCACGTCGCCCTGGACTGTGTTCGGGGGGCAGGAGGTCGAATGGTCCCGCAACTCCTCGAAGCGCTGGGGTGCCGTGTCTCCGGTATGGGACTCGAGGTGGATGGACGCTTCCCCCGTGACCCGGAGCCCACCGCCGCGAATCTGGCCGGGCTGGGGGCGCTGGTCCGGGAGTCGGGGGCCGAGTTGGGATTTGCCGTGGACCCCGATGTGGACCGCCTCTCCCTGGTGGATGGCGAGGGGATCCCCCTGGGTGAGGATCTGACCCTGGCGCTGGCCGCCGCCGCCGTCCTCCCCCGCAACCCAGGTCCCGTGGTGACGAACCTCTCCACCAGCCAGGTGGTGGGGGACGTGGCCCGGGCCCACGGCGTGCCCTTCCACAGGGCGCCGGTGGGCGAGATCAACGTGGCCCGTCGGATGCAGGCCGAGGGGGCCGTCATCGGCGGGGAAGGGAACGGGGGAGTGATCCTTCCGGAGCTCCATCTCACCCGGGACGCGCCGGTGGGGATCGTGCTCTTATTGCAGCATCTGTTGCAGGGTGACACGGACCTTTCCACTGCTGCGGGCCGCTGGCCCTCCTACAGCATCGTGAAGGAGAAGGTGGCGTTTCCCCGGGAGCGGGTGGGTGATGCATACGCGGCCCTCTCCCGGGAACTGGGGGCGCCGGAGGAGGATGTGCAGGATGGCCTGAGACTTGCTTGGCCTGACCAGGGAGAGTGGCTCCATGTCCGCCCCTCGGGAACCGAACCGGTGATCCGCTTCATCGGCGAGGCCCGTTCCCCGGAGCGGGCGCGGGCGCTCTTGGGGACCGCCCGCCGAATCCTCGGCGGGTGACGGGAAGAAGCCGGATCATTGCGGCTCGTCGGACGACGCGTCGGCGGGGGAAAAGGGAGGGCGAGACGAAATGTGTGGAATCGTGGGGTATGTCGGGGGAAAAGAGGCGCCGCCGATCCTGGTGGATGGGCTGCGCCGACTGGAATACCGGGGGTACGACTCGGCCGGGGTGACGATCCTGGGCGAGGACGGAGTCCTGCGCACCGTGCGGCGTCCAGGCAAGCTGGATGAACTGGAGCGGGCCCTGACGCTGGAGAATCCCCGGGGCCACTGTGGAATCGGTCACACCCGCTGGGCCACCCATGGCCCACCCACCCTGGACAACGCCCACCCCCACTCCAGCGCCGACGGCTCCATTGCCCTGGTGCACAACGGGATCATCGAGAACGCCGGAACCCTCCGCCTGAAGCTGGAGGCCGAGGGGGTGGAATTCCGAAGCGACACCGACACCGAGGTCCTGGTCCACCTGGTGGATCGGTTGTGGCCCGAGGGGGGCACATTGGAGGGGGCCCTCACCGCCGCCCTGGACCAGGTGATCGGGGCCTACGGGATCGCGGTGGTGAGCTCCCGCGACCCCGGTAAGATCGTAGTGGCGCGCAACGGCTCCCCGCTCCTCCTGGGTGTGGGGCGGAATGGCGAGATGCTGGTGGGATCCGACGCCTCCGCCGTGGTTGCCCATACGCGGGAGGTGGTCTACCTGGACGACGGGGATGTGGCCGTTCTCACCGCCGACGGCTACCGCACCTCCCATCTCCGGGATGGGCCGGTGGAACGCCGGGTCCACCAGGTCACCTGGGATCTGGCCGCCATCGAAAAGGGCGGATTTGATCACTTCATGCTGAAGGAGATCTTCGAGCAGCCCCGTACGCTGGAGGATGTGACCCGGGGCCGTCTCCTGGAGGAGGAGGGTTCGGCTCGGCTGGGCGGGATCACCATCGATGACCGGGAGCTCCTGGGGGTGGAGCGGATCGTCATCACTGCCTGCGGCACCTCCTGGCATTCCGCCCTCATCGGGGAGTACATGCTGGAGGAGCTGGTCCGGATCCCCACAAAGGTGGAGTACGCTTCCGAGTTTCGGTACAAGAACCCGGTGGTGGACGACAAGACCCTGGTCATCGCCATCTCCCAGTCGGGGGAGACGGCCGACACCCTGGCGGCCCTCAGGGAGGCGAAGCGCCGCGGCGCCCGAGTCATGGGGATCGTGAACGTGGTGGGATCCACCATCGCCCGGGAGACGGATTTCGGGGTGTACCTCCACGCCGGGCCCGAGATCGGGGTAGCCTCCACCAAGGCCTTCACGAGCCAGGTCGCAGCCCTCGCACTCTTCACCCTCTACATGGCCCGCCGCCGGAACCTCTCCATCCTGGATGGACGGAAGCTGGTGAAGGCCCTCCGGGACCTTCCGGGGCAGGTGGCGGAGATCCTGGAGCAGAACGAGGCCATCCGTATCCTGGCGGAGCGGTACGTGGATTCTCCGAACTTCCTCTATCTGGGACGGGGGTATCAGTTCCCGGTGGCGCTGGAGGGGGCACTCAAGCTCAAGGAGGTGAGCTACATCCACGCCGAGGGATACCCGGCCGCAGAGATGAAGCACGGCCCCATCGCCCTCATCGACGAACGGATGCCCGTGGTCTTCCTGGCGCCCCAGGACCCGGTCTACCACAAGGTGGTGTCCAACATCGAGGAGGTGAAGGCCCGGGACGGCCACGTCATCGCCGTGGTGAACGACGGGGCCTCGGAGCTCGTTGGGAAGGTAGATCACTTCATCCGCATCCCCCAGACCCATCCGGCCCTTCTTCCCATCCTCACCGTGATCCCCCTCCAGCTCCTGGCCTACCACATCGCCGTCCTCCGGGGATGTGACGTGGACCAGCCCAGGAACCTGGCGAAGTCGGTGACGGTGGAATGAGGGGGCGGACCGGATGCGGGCGGGCTGAATGCGGGTAGTCCTCCAGCGGGTCTCCCGGGCTTCGGTGACGGTGGAGGGTCAGGTGGCCGGGCAGATCGGCCCGGGGTTGCTCCTCCTGGTGGGATTCACCTCGGGGGACTCGGAAGCGGACCTGGTCTGGATGGCGGAGAAACTCCTGGGCCTCCGGGTGTTCAACGATCCCGAAGGGAAGATGAACCTGTCGCTGCTGGACGTGGACGGCGGGCTCCTGGTGGTGAGCCAGTTCACCCTATACGGCGATACTCGGAAAGGACGCAGGCCCTCCTTCGTCCACGCCGCCCATCCCGACTTGGCCATCCCTCTCTACGAACGCTTTGTGAACCTTCTCAGGGAGAGGACCCCCGGGCCGGTGGAGACGGGAGAATTCGGGGCCATGATGGAGGTGGAACTGGTGAACGAGGGACCGGTGACCCTGGTGCTGGAACGGGGCCCGTCCGATGCCGCCGGGGACGGGGGCGGGGGGGCGGGAGGGTGACCCTCGATCCCATCCTTCTGGCCTCTGCTTCCCCTCGTCGTTCCGAGATCCTGTCCATGCTGGGGATCCCGCATCGGGTGTCTCCTGCCGACGTGGACGAGACGCCCCTCCCGGAGGAGGATCCCGTAGCCCACGTGGAGCGCCTGGCACGGGCGAAGGCGGAGGCGGTGGCCGCGCGTCATCCGGGGGGATGGATCCTGGCGGGGGACACCGTGGTGGTGTTGGATGGAGAGGTCATGGGAAAGCCGGTGGACGAGGCAGAGGCGGTGACGATGCTCCTGCGTCTCCAGGGGCGGGGGCACCAGGTGGCCTCAGGGTTGGCCCTGGTCCTTCCTCCTGAGCGGTGGCCGGGCGCCTCGCCCTCGGGATCCGGCGGCTCTCCTGGCTCCGACTCCCACCGCATGCTTAGCGGGATGCTGAGCGGGGTGGAAATCACCCGGGTCCGCTTCCGGAGCTTCGATCGAGCCACGGCGGAGGGCTATGCGGCCACGGGAGAGCCCCTGGACAAGGCCGGTGCCTACGGGATCCAGGGGCTGGGTTCCATCCTGGTGGAGGGGATCCAGGGAGACTACTCCAACGTGGTGGGGCTCCCCGTTCCGCTGCTGGTCCGACTTCTGGAGATGGGGGGGCGGCCCTACCGGTTTCCCGATCACTGACGGCTCCCCAGCTCCCCCAGACGGCTCTCCCCATGAGGTGGGCGAGGTCGACCGTGATCACGACCGGCCCCGCAGGGTCACCTCAGGGACGCCGAGCCTCCCCTACCGATCCCAGTAGGGCGTGGCGTTGTAGTGGGCGTGGATGCTCCGCCCCCAGGTGGGGTCAGCGAAGTCGGGCCACTCGTCCTTGTCGAATCCCGGAGCCTCTTCCATGACCCCCTGGTCCACGTTCAGGATGAACCCGTCCCGGTCATCGTTCAGGGAGAGGGCCGCCCAGGGGACGGCGAACAGCTTGTCGCCCATGCCCAGGAATCCCCCGAAGGAGAGCACTGCGTAGGCGATCCTCCCGGAGGCACTGTCCAGCATGATCTCCTCGATCTTCCCCAGGTCCTCTCCGGAGAGATTTCGCACAGGGTTTCCGGTGATGGTTCCTGCAGAAACCAGTCGACGAGATCCGACCGGGCGTGGTTGTCCCGCCGGGCGTGGTTGAATGGTGGTCATTTCAGAGCTTCTCCCTATCAGAAACGTGAGCGCCCACTCCTGCCGGGATGGTTCCGCGGGGGGCGTGCCCCTCATCCAGTACAAGGTCTGCGCCGGAATGGGAGGGAGCCCTGAACCTCGACTCGGCAGAGGCCCTGAACACCAGGGTTGCCCTCAGTTCTCAGGAGTTTTCGGAGGCTGCCGGGATCCGGGCCGGCTGGGGGGGGGCGGGCGGGGGGATGTGAAAGGATGACCGTCCCCCGGGAAGATTCTACATGTCATCTCGGCGGCACCGAGCCCGCTCGTTGGGTGAGCCCGGCCCTCTGGCCTGCCTTTGGGGACCCTGTCGGATCTGGCGCCGCCCCCGGCTTGTCGCCATCCTCTCCCTCGCCACGTTCCTCGAACCGGGTGACGGCCATGTCCACCACCGCGATTCTCGCCCTGGACCAGGGCACCACCGGATCCACCGCTCTGGTCATTGCCTCGGACGGACGCATCCTGGGGCGGGGCTACTCCGAATTCCGCCAGTACTTCCCCCGGTCCGGCTGGGTGGAGCACGACGCCAACGAGATCTGGGAGACCACCCGTCGGGTGGGGAGGGAGGCGCTGGAAGAGGCCCGGAACCGGGAGCCCTTCCGGGTGGAGGGCCTGGGGATCACGAATCAGCGGGAAACGGTGGTCCTCTGGGACCGGGAAACCGGAGAGCCGGTCCACCGGGCCATCGTCTGGCAGGACCGCCGGACGGCGGGAATCTGTCGGGAACTTAAGGAGGCGGGACACGAGGAAAAGGTCCGGAGACGCACCGGGCTCGTCCTGGATTCCTACTTCTCCGGGACCAAGCTCACCTGGATCTTCCGTGAGAACCCGGAACTCCGCCGCAGGGCCGAGGCGGGGGAGCTGGCCTGTGGCACCATCGACAGTTGGCTGATCCACCGCCTCACCGGGGGAGAGGTCCACGCCACCGACCCCACCAACGCCTCCCGAACCCTCCTCTATGACCTCCACGAGGGCGGGTGGCACTCCGACCTCCTGGGCCTCATGGAGCTCCCGGAGGGCCTCCTCCCCGAGATTCGCCCTTCCTCCGGGGATTTCGGGGTCTGTGGGGGGGAGGCCCTGGGGGTGGAGGTGCCGGTGGCGGGAGTGGCGGGGGATCAGCAGGCTGCCCTGTATGGACAGGGGTGTTGGGAGGCGGGGCTCGCAAAAAACACCTATGGAACCGGAGCCTTTCTCCTCCTGCACACCGGCTCCGATCCCGTTCCTTCAGAGCATGGCCTTCTCACCACGGTGGCCTGCGGACCCCGGGGGGAGCGAGCCTTCGCCCTGGAGGGTTCCATCTTCATCGCCGGTGCCGCCATCCAGTGGCTCCGGGACGGCCTGGGACTCCTGAGCCGGGCCGACCTCTCAGAGGAGATGGCCCGGTCGCTGGACGGAAATGACGGGGTCTATTTCGTTCCCGCCTTCGTGGGGCTCGGCGCGCCCCATTGGGATCCGGAAGCCCGGGGGACGCTTGTGGGTCTGAGCCGGGGAAGTACCCGGGCCCACCTGGTCCGGGCGGCGCTGGAGGCCATGGCCTACGGGACCTCCGATGCCCTTCGGGCCATGGAAGCAGACTCCGGGGTGGTCACTTCGGAGTTGCGAGTCGATGGCGGGGCTGCCGCGAACGACTGGCTCATGCAGTTCCAGTCGGGCATCCTGGGACTCCCGGTCCGGCGTCCCGCCCTGGTGGAGACCACCGCCCTCGGCGCGGCGGGCCTCGCCGGGCTCCAGACCGGGGTCTGGGAGACTCCCGCCGAATTCCTGGCGGCGGGTGGGGAGCCCCGAATCTTCCAGCCTGGGATGGGAGAAGCGGACCGGGAGCCCCTCCTGGCCGGTTGGCGGCGGGCCCTCGATGCGGCCCGGGCCTTCCGGGGCGACGGATCCGCCTGAGCCCCGCCTGCCGCGGGGCTGAGCCTCGCCTCCCCCCGTCTGGTTCCCATGGTCCCATGGGGCCTCGGTTTCCCCCCCGCGGGCATGAGGCCAACGCCTGAGGAGGGCTGGGTGTCCTTTTGAGTAGACCCCATCTAGGCCCCACCTGAGGGGCGAGAAGCGTTGCATGGAAGCAGTTTGAACCTTCCGACGCTTTGGGGTATCATTCGAAACACGCCGCCCCATCAGGTGGAGGGCGCTGCGGGCCGACTCTGTCCTTCGAGGTTCCTCATGCGTAGGGATCGACGCTTCTTTGCTGGATTGGTGGGCGTGACCGCCGTGGTCACCTGGCTCATCTGGACCGGAATTTCCGACACCATGGTGTACTATCTCACCCCCTCCGAACTCCTGGCGAGGGCGGAGACCGATGAGTTATTCCAGGAACGTGGGGTCAAGGTGAGTGGAAACGTGGTGCCGGGTACGGTTTCCGCGTCCTCCGAGGAGCTTCTCCATACCTTCATGGTGATGGACCCCGACCATCCGGACGTTCAGATCACGGTGCACTTCCGCCATCCCCTCCCGGATACCTTCAACGAGGAGGCCGAGGTGGTCATGGACGGGCGCTACCGGGGAGATGGTATCTTCGAAGCCTCCGAGGTCCTGACCAAGTGCGGCAGCCGGTACGAGGCCATGCCGGAAGAGGCCGACTACGCCACCGCAGGCACCTATGACACTGGTGCGGATCCCTACGGTGCCTACGGGGACCCGGTCACCGACGGCGAAAGTGAAGCTGCTGCTACTGCTGCCTATGCTCCGGAAGGAGAGCAGGGGGCGGAGCCATGACCGAGCTGGGCGAGTTCGCGCTATGGATCGCTCTCCCGATCTCCATCTGGGGGGGCGTTCTCGCATTCCTGGGGGGGAAGTGGAAGCGAGGCGACCTGGTTCTCAGCGCTGAGCGGAGCGTCTACGCCGTCTTCGCCCTGACCATCATCGCGTCCCTGGGGATCATCGCCGCCTTCCTGGGCAACCGCTACGAGTACTGGTACGTCTACGCTTATTCGAGCCGGGAGCTGGACACCTGGTTCAAGATCGCCGGACTCTGGGCCGGACAGCGGGGCTCACTCCTCTTCTGGGCCCTGAACCTGGCCTTCTTCTCCTCCATCGCCATCTGGATCAACCGGAGGAAGAACCGGGAGTTCATGCCCTATGTCGCCGGGGTGCTCCTCTCGGTTTTGGCCTTCTTCCTACTCATCACCCTCTTCATCACGCCGCCCTTCGAGAAGCTGGCCTTCACGCCGGCAGACGGGAGGGGGTTGAATCCCCAGCTCCAGAATTACTGGATGACGATTCACCCCCCCACCCTCTACCTGGGCTTCACGGCGTTTACGGTCCCCTTTGCCTTCGGGATCGCGGCGCTCCTCAGCGGACGGCTGGACGCTCGGTGGATCCAGCTCACCCGGAAGTGGATCCTCCTGAGTTGGTTCTTCCTTTCGGTGGGGATCATCTTCGGGATGCGCTGGGCCTACGAGGAGCTCGGATGGGGCGGCTACTGGTTCTGGGATCCGGTGGAGAATGCCTCCCTTCTCCCCTGGCTGGTGGCCACGGCCTTCCTCCACTCCATCATGATCCAGGAGAGTCGGGGGATGCTGAAGGTGTGGAACATGAGCCTTCTGTGCCTCACCTTCATCCTGACGATCTTCGCCACCTTCCTCACCCGGTCTGGGCTCATCGAGTCGGTCCACTCCTTCGCCCTGAGCCTGGAGATCGCCTACGCATTCCTGGGCTTCATGGCGGTGCTGGTTATCCTCTGCACCGTCCTCATCGTGAAGCGGCTACCGGAAATGGAGAGCGAGCGGCAGTTCGAGTCGTTCTTCTCCCGGGAAGCGGCCTTCCTCCTGAACAATCTGGTCCTCCTTGGCGCCACCTTCGCCGTCCTCTGGGGGACCATGTTCCCCCTCATCACCGAGGGGATCACCGGCTCGAAGGTGGCGGTGGGTCCGCCCTTCTTCAACCAGGTGAACATCCCCATCGGACTGGCCCTCCTGGCGCTCATGGGGATCGGCCCGGTCATCGCCTGGAGGAAGGCCAGCCCCCGGAATCTGCGGCGAAACTTCTTCCTTCCCACCCTCGTGGGGCTGGCGGCAGGAGGGATTCTCCTGGCACTGGGGACCCGGCACGTCTATGCCCTCCTCACCTTCACCCTGGCGGCCTTCGTTCTCTGGGTCATCGCCACCGAGTTCTGGAAGGGGACCCGGGCCCGGGCAAGGATCGAATCGGAGAACCACCTCACCGCCTTCATCCACCTGGTCCGACGGAATCGCAGGCGCTGGGGCGGATACATCGTCCATGTGGGCGTGGTGGTGATGTTCGTGGGGTTTGCGGGGGCGGCCTTCGACACCGAGGTTCGGCAGGCGCTGGATCCGGGGGAGAGCATCTCGGTCCGCTCGGCCTTCGGCCACACCTACAACCTCCGGTACGAGGGACTCTCCTCTCAGGCGGATGGTCACATGCGCCAGTGGATCGCCCTCCTCTCGGTGGACCGGGACGGAAGGCCCCTGGGAACGATGAGCACGGAGCGTCGCTTCTACTTCGCCCAGGGACAGCCGGTCACCGAGGTGGGGATCCGCTCCACGGCACTGGAGGATCTCTACATCATCCTGGCCTCCCTGGATGAACAGGTGGGAATGGGGAATGACCCCGACTTCCAGCGGGCCACCTTCCAGGTCATGGTGAATCCCCTGGTTCCATGGATCTGGTACGGGGGACTCATCCTGGCGTTTGGGACCCTCATCGGCCTCTGGCCGGGCGCGGGCGTACCCAGGGTCCCCCTGGAAGCGGGGACCGGAGGACCGGAGGTCGGGCGTCGGCGCGAGGAGCCCGGCCCGGGGGGTGACCCCGAAGAGTTGGAAGACGATCCCGTGCCCGTTCCGGCGGGGGTGTCTTGAGCACGCTGATCCTGGCCCTGCTTCTGGCGGGAGGCACCGTCTTCCTCATCCTCCAGCCTCTCCTCACCGGGGAGAGCGCTCCCATGGAGCGGGATGACGACGAACTCACCGAAGCCCAGCATCGGAAGAGGATCGCACTCCTGGGACTCCGGGATGTGGAGTACGACTTCCATGCCGGGAAACTGGACGAAACCGATTACCGGAGTCAGAAGGCCAAGCTCTCTGCCGAGGCCCTTGAGGCCATGGATCTGGAGTTGGGCGAGGCCCAGGAGAGGGGGGCCCGCGGGCGTGCGAGAGCCGAGGTGGAGGCGGAGATTGCGGCCCTCCGGACCTCCCTCAGGGAAGGAGTCGTGTGTGGCCAGTGCGGGGAGTTGAATCCCCGGAGCGCACGCTTCTGCGGGTCCTGCGGGGCGACCCTTCCTAAGTCCACTCCTGGGCCCGCCTCTCCCGACCCCTCTCCCCCGGCTGAGGGGTCTGCGGCCCACTCTGGCCAGGGAACCTGAGGTCTTGATTCGGCCGGACCCCGAGGCATCCCGGACCTCGTCCTCCTCTCCCCTCCTGGAAGCCCGGGAGCTGGCCCGAACCTATGGACCCGTCCGGGCGGTGGACGGCATCTCCTTCTCCCTGGAGTTGGGTGAGCTCCTGGTGGTGCTGGGACCCAACGGCGCCGGGAAGACCACTCTTCTGGGCATGCTGGCCGGGACCCTCCACCCCACCGAGGGGGAGATCCGCTTTCGCGGGGAACTCCGGGATTCGGCCTCTACCGAATGGCGGCGAGAACTGGGTGTCCTCTCCCATCGCACCTTCCTCTACGGCGCCCTGAGCGCCCGGGAGAACCTCCGTTTCTGGGGCCGCATCTATGGCCTCACCGACCTGGACGACCGGGTGGAGGCCCGCCTCTCCGAGGTGGGGATGGAGCCCCACGGAGATCGCATGGTCCAGGAGTTCTCTCGGGGGATGCGCCAGCGCCTGGCCCTGGCCCGTACCCTCCTTCATGACCCGGCCCTGGTCCTCCTGGACGAGCCCTTCACCGGACTGGACCTGCATGCCGCCGCCCTCCTCCGGGAGGTGCTGGAGCGCCTCAGGGACGGAAACCGTAGCGTGGTCCTCGTAACCCATCAGCTCCTGGAAGGACTCTCCCTGGCGGACCGGGTGGCCATCCAGGCCCGGGGACGGTTCGCCTTCCTGGGGTCCCGAAGCGAGCTCCCTGCCGGCGAGGAGGAGCGCTTCTACCGGGAGCGGGTGGCCCTGGCCGAGGGTGGACGGGGGGCGGGGACGGGCCCCGGACCGGTATCTTGACGGGGTTCCTGGGGCAGGTCTGGGCCGTGGCGGCCAAGGACCTCCGGGTGGAGTTCCGGACCCGGGAGCGCATCGCGGCCATGGGGGCTTTCGTGGTCCTCACCGCCCTCCTCTTCAACTACGCCGTGGACCGGACTGCGGTGCACCCCCGGGAGATCGCCGCCGGACTCATCTGGATGACCCTGGTCCTGGCCGGACTCCTGGGGCTCGGGCGGACGTTTGAACTCGAGAAGGAGGACGGGGCGCTCCAGGGGCTCCTCTCGGCCCCCCTTCCCCGGGAGGCGCTCTACTTGGGGAAGGTGATCTCCAACGCCGTCCTCCTCTTTCTCGTGACCGGGGTCACCGTCCTGGTCTTCGGGGTCTTTTTCCAGCTGGAGGTCCCGGGGAACCCCTTCCCCCTGGCGGGGGTCCTCCTCCTGGGCGTACTGGGCTTCACGGCTCTGGGTACGCTGTTCAGTGGGATCACCGCCGGCACCCGGATGGGGGAGACGCTGCTCCCCGTGCTGCTCTTTCCCCTGCTGGTGCCCCTGGTGGTCTTCGGGGTAGCCTCCACCGCCTCGCTCCTGGCGGGCTTCCCTCCGGCGGAGGTGGTGGGCAACTTGAGAATCCTGGGCGCCTTCACCCTCCTGGCCCTTACGGCAGGGGTGGCGCTCTTCCGCTTCATCGTGGAGGAATGATGTCCATAGGCATGGTTCGGTGGGGAGGGCTCCTGCTGGGGCTGGTGGGTACTGCCCTCACCGTGTACTTCCATTGGCAGGTCTTCTTCTTCGTCCCCACGGAGGCCTCCATGGGGATCGTGCAGCGCATCTTCTACATCCACGTGCCGGCAGCCTGGGTGGGCTTCATGGCCTTTGGGATCGTGGCCATTTGTTCGGCCATGTACCTCTGGCTGGGCGAGGAGAAGCTGGACCAGGCGGCGGTGAGCGCCGCCGAGGGCGGGGTCCTCTTCACCACCATCGTCCTCCTCTCCGGACCCCTCTGGGCCAAGCTGGCCTGGGGCACCTGGTGGACCTGGGAACCCCGCCTCACCCTTACCCTGCTTCTCTGGTTCATCTATGTGGGGTACTTCATGGTCCGTAACTCCACGGAGAATCCGGAGAGGGGAAAACGGTTCGCGGCGGTGGTGGGGATCGTGGGGGCGTTGAACATCCCCCTCATCCACATGAGTGTCCTCTGGTTCCGTTCCCTCCACCCCCAGCCGGTGGTGGCCCGGACCGACGGCCCCCAGCTCCACCCCGACATGCTCACCACCCTCCTCACCGCCCTGGTGGCGTGGCTCATCCTGTTCTTCGCCCTTTTCCTCCTCCGGTACGGGACCGCCCGGCTGGAGGTGGAGATCGAGCGCCGACTTCGCACTTCACCTCCCGGGGACGTACCCGGACGTGGGCCTACCGCCGAAGGAGCCCTGACCCCATGAAGATCTTCCCACGTCGCTTCCTCTTCGCCGCCTCCCTGGCCCTCGCGGTCCTGATCCTCTCCCTGGCCCCCGAGGCGCTGGAGGCCCAGGCCGCCGGGCCCCGCATGCGGGACTTCTGGCACGTCTTCATCGCCTACGCTCTGGCCTGGGCCCTCCTCTTCGGTTGGGTGGTGGCCATCTTCCGCCGGCTTGGAAGGCTCACAGAGAAGCTGGATGCCGGGTGAGGTGACCGCTGGAAAGGGGGTCACCCGGTCCCCGGGGATCGACCTCCGATCCGACACCGTCACCCGGCCCACCCCCGCCATGCGGGAGGCCATGGTCCGGGCCGAGGTGGGGGATGACTGCTTCGGCGAGGATCCCACCGTGCAGGCACTGGAGGCCCGGGTGGCAGAACTCCTGGGGAAGGAGGCGGCCCTCTTTTTCCCCTCGGGGATCATGGCAAACCAGACGGGGATCCTGGCGCTGGGCGCGCCGGGGACCGAAGTGGTGGCGGAAGCCGGAGCCCACCTCATCCACTACGAGGAGGGCTCCCTTGCGGCCCACGGGGGGATGAACCTCCGGGGCATCCGGGCCGAGGATGGCCTTCTCTCCCTGGAGGAGCTCCGTGCCGGACTCCGAGAACCCTCCCGCTTCCATCCCCGGACCACTGTCCTGGCGCTGGAGAACTCCCACCTGGATTCGGGAGGGAGGGTGATGGACCGCGCCCGCCTGGACGCCCTGACGGAAGAGGCCCGTATCCGGGGGCTCCGGGTCCACCTGGATGGCGCCCGACTCTGGAACGCCGCATCGGCCCTGGGTGTGGAGCCCGCAGAACTGGCGGGCCCGGTGGATACGGTCATGACCTGTCTCTCCAAGGGACTGGGCGCACCGGTGGGCTCCACGCTGGCCGGCCCCCGAGCCGTCCTCGAACCGGCATGGCGGATCCGCCGCCGCCTGGGAGGACAGATGCGCCAGGCTGGAATCCTGGCGGCGGCAGGGCTCCATGCCCTGGAGCATCACCTGAGCCGACTGGCCGAGGATCACCGAAGGGCTCGGGACCTGGCGAAGGGATTGGGGGCCCTGCCCGGGGTTTCGGTGTCGCCTCCGGAGACCAACATCGTCATGATCGACGTGGCGGGGTCGGGACAGACCGTCGAGGAACTCCTCCGCGCCCTGGCCGCCCGGGGCGTGGCCATGGTCCCCTTCGGCCCCACCCGGATCCGAGCGGTCCTGCACCTGGAGATCGGTGATGACGAGGTGGAGCGCGCGGTGAACGCCTTCAAGGCCGTGGTTCTGGGCCCCTCCACAGCATCACCGGCGTTCTAGCTAGCTCCTCCGCTTGCTGAACATCCATCCGCGGCGGATGGTTCGAGGCTCCTCTACCGAGATGAAGGCATCGGCATCCACCGCCTCCACCTCGGCGATGACCTGGGGGATATGTCGGCGCTTCACGACGGCGTACATCATCTCCACCGGCCCCTGGCGTCCGAAGCCGGGAAAGGAGGTGACGCCGAAGCCCCGTCTTCGGAGGGCGTCGGCCACCGCCTCCCCTTCGAAGGTGCAGATGACCCGCACCGTGGCCAGCCCCACCGCCAGCTTTCCCTCCAGCCAGAGCCCCACCACGGTCCCTGAGGCGAATCCCGCCGAGTATCCCAGGATGTGCCATACCGAGTGAAGGTTCATGATGGCCGTACCCACTGCCACCACCCAGATGAGGGATTCGAAAAAACCGATGATGGGGACCATCGTCCGGGCGTTCCGCATGCTGAGAAGCATCCGGAGGGTGGCCAGGGAGACATCGATGATCCGAAGACCGAATATGAGGAAGGGACCCAGGGGTCCGGCGAAGATCTCCGTCATGGATCCCCGGTTCGGCTTTCATCCCGTGTGCCGTCCCCCGGCTCGGGAGGGAAGGCGGCGCCCGGGCTTTCCAGGATCCGGTTGGAGGCGTTGAGGACCGCCAGCGCGGCCCCCCGGGCCAGATTCCGGTCGGGAATGGCCACACACCCGATGAGGCTCAGGTCCTCGGGCTCCTCTCCCTGTCCTTGTGGCCTTTCCCCGGACTGTGCACGGAGAGCCACCACAACGACGTGGGAGTCGAAGCTTCGGATCGTTCGGGCCCCTCGGAACGAGAGTGTGAGGGTGCTACCCAGGTAGGACGCCAGCGCCTGCATGGTGGCCTCGGCCCCCGCGCGCATCCGGCCTTCGGCCAGATTGGTCCCTTCCGCCGTTCCCGTGAAGGGCTGGTTCTCCCGACCGTGAAGGGTGACCTCGACCTGGAAGCGGGAGTTGGGGAGGGTCTGATGCTCCAGCGATCCGAATCGGAGGCGGGCTCCAGATGGTTGCCCATCGGATACGGGGGTCAGGGGATCCTCCGAGGGGGAGAAGCAGATGGGTCCCATCGGCGCAGTGCAGCTACGTAGCGATGCACGAGAATAGGCGGGGGGGCCGGCTCGGTGCAAGCGAGAGGGGCGGGTGGCGCGCGCGAAATCGCTTCCCGGAGGCCTCTCCCGGAGGCTCCTCTCCTTCCTCCCTCCGGCCTTCTACCGGTAGGCCGGAGGGAGGTCTTCCACTCGATCTACGTCGGCCAGCACGGGGAGCTCTTCCACCGAGAGTCCCAACTCCCTGGCTCGATCCAGCGTCTGCTCCCGCACCCTTTCCGTGCTCCAGCGGATTCCCTGGAAGAGGCGGGGCTCGGGGGACCGGAGGGCCAGGAGGTAGTACCCACCATCCTTCGCCGGTCCCAGGATGACCTGAGGGCCGTCCTCCGCCTCCAGCCTCCGGAAGGCGGTCTCCACCAGCTCCCCGTCCAAGTCGGGGATGTCGGTCCCCACCACGCACATCGGTCCCGCCTGACGGGATGCGTGCTGAAACGCCCGGCTCAGGCGGGCACCCAGGTCTTCCCCCTCCTGGGGGTGAAAGGTGAGTGCCTCCACTCCCAGCCAATCCTTCATGGCCGCCTGCGCGTCGGGAGGGTCGTAGAAGATCACCGTATCCCAACCCCCGTGACGGAGGCGGTCCACCACTTCCCGTCCCAGCCGACGGTAGATCTCCACGGCACGGGGTGCTCCGACGCCCTCCGCCAAGCGGGTCTTCACCTGTCCAATCCGGGGCGCCTTGGCGAAGATCATGAGTGCCCGGCCCGCACCCGAGGCGCCCACCCCGGCGCTGGCTCCGTCCTCCCCCACAAGGCCGGCGGCCCGGGGTGGGTACCACCGGACCAGGCTACTGGTGGGGACCCCCAGGCCGTGGAGAAGGAGGAGGGTGGCGTTCCGGATCCAGGCTCGGAACCATCCCTCCTCCCGGTATCGCCGGGCGGAGGTGACCAGTGGGGCGGGGACCCGGGCCAGGCCGCCGGTCCTACGGAGCCGGCGGACCATCTCCACGTCCTCCATGAGGGGAAGGTCGGGGAAGCCGCCTACGGCGAGGAAGCGCTCCCGGGATAGGAGGAGACCCTGGTCTCCGTAGGCCAGCCCGCTCAAGCCCTCCCTCACCCGCTGCCCTCCCTCGATGATCCAACGGGTCCAGCCTCCACCATCAAGCTGGAAGCGGAAGTGACCCGCCTCCTCGGGGGGAGGGTCCTGTATCCACTCAGCCATCGCTGCACCTGTCTCCGCGGGAATCCGGGAATCGGCGTGGAGGAAGAGGAGCCAGGGGGTATCCAGCAGCGCGGCCCCCGCATTCATCTGACGGGCTCGACCACGGGGGGCTTCCACCGACCCGGCTCCCTCCCGTCGGGCCACCTCCGTGGATGAATCCAGGGACCCTCCGTCCGCAACCACCACCCGATGAGGGATGGGAAGTCGGGCCAGGTCAGAGAGGAGGGCGGGGAGATAGGCCTCCTCGTTCAGGGTGGGGATCACCACTCCCAGGAGGGGAGGAGGGGGTTGGGAAGGCGATCCCGGAGGGTCCGGGAGAGGAGGATTCACCGACGGACGTCGTTGAGGGTCCAGTCGTACTCGAAGAAGCGGACCCGGGTGGCCGGGGCCAGGACCCGTTCCCGGGCCGACCCCTGCAGGTAGTCCGCGAAGAAGGTCTTGAGGCCTTCATGGCCGTTGAAGTCCTCGGCGTACCAATCCAGCACCTTGTTCAGGGTGAGCGTAGCGGGAGAGGCGCCCTCGAGGAGAAAGTGATCCGGGTTCCGGATGAGGTGGCGGACGGCCCGGTCCAACTGGGCGTCCAGGGCTTCGGCGGTATAGGCGTCCGGCCAGAGTACCGGACAACTCAGCGCCGCGCAGTTCACCGCGAAGTGGATCCGGGGCTCCTGGAAGCGGGGTCGGATGATCTCATGCTCGATCTCGTCCTGGGAGCGGTCCCTTCCAGCGACCGGGCAGTGGGCCCGGCTGAAGACATCTCGGATCTGCCAGACCGAATTGTCCGGGTATCCCGCCACCCGGTTCCGCACCGCGCCGAAGAGCCCGACCCCTCCCGCCTCGATGGGGTAGTGGTCCACCACCAGACGAAGCATGCAGGCATTGTAGGCGTTGATCCAGAAGGCGAGCTGCTCCTCCCGGGAAGCTGCATCCAGGACTCCCGGATCGGTGGCGGACAGGGCGTCCACGTATCGGTCCAGTCCGGCCCGCTCTTCCTTGAGGAGGGCGTAATCCACCCTGGGGATCTGGACGACTCGCTCCAGGACCTGGGTGAAGGCGTCGTGGTCGGGGAGGGTGCGGGTCGCCGGGTCCTGACCCTGGAGCCCTCCCGCCAGGAGGATCCCTCCCACAGTGAGGATCCCCAGGAGCCCGGTGGTCCTGGACAGGCAGCGATGCAGCGGTCGGTTCGGTTGGGCCATGGTCTTGTGTTCCAGGGAAAGCGGCAGGGGGGAGCCCCTCTTCGAAAGATGGAACGCCGGAGGGGGGGGTGGAGTTCCCATCCTTCCCCATCACCGACCCATCCAGGCATTCCTCCGGCCGGTTCCACCCCCTACCTTCCGACTCGGACCCTCCGGGCGCCCACTTCGCACCCTTTCGCTTTCTCTTCGGGTACGATAGTTTCGACCCCGGAAACTCGAACCCCCAATCCCAGACGGGCCGTCTTCCACGGCCTGCAAAGCGAGGCATGATGGCCACGGCGGAGCTGAGTGAGCAGAAGAAGAAGGACCTCTCCACGGCGCTGAACCAGATTGAACGGGCCCACGGCAAGGGGGCCATCATGCGCATGGGGGTGGACGGTGCCCGGGTGCAGATCGCGGCCATCCCGACCGGGGCCATCAACCTGGATGCCGCCATCGGGGTGGGGGGCATCCCGAGGGGGCGCATCTCCGAGATCTACGGTCCCGAATCCTCGGGGAAGACCACCCTCTGCCTTCATGTCATCGCCAATGCGCAGAAGACCGGGGGCGTGGCTGCCTTCATCGATGCCGAACACGCCCTGGACATCCAGTACGCCCGGAAGCTGGGCGTGGACGTGGACAACCTCCTGGTGGCTCAGCCGGATACCGGGGAGCAGGCGCTGGAGATCGCCGAGGTCCTCATCCGATCCAATGCCGTGGACGTGGTGGTCATCGACTCGGTGGCGGCGCTGGTTCCCCGGGCGGAGATCGAGGGGGAGATGGGAGATAGCCACGTGGGACTCCAGGCTCGACTCATGAGTCAGGCCCTCCGGAAGCTCACCGGCGCCGTGAATCGATCCCACACCTCCGTGGTCTTCACCAACCAGATCCGTGAGAAGGTGGGCGTGATGTTCGGGAGCCCCGAGACCACCTCCGGGGGACGGGCTCTCAAGTTCTACGCATCCCTCAGGATGGACATCCGGAGGATCGGGGCCATCAAGGATGGGCAGGATATGGTGGGGAACCGGACCCGGGTAAAGGTGGTGAAGAACAAGTGCGCACCGCCTTTCAAGCAGGCGGAGTTCGACATCATGTACAACGAGGGGATCTCCCATACCAGCCTCCTGGTGGACCTGGGTTCGGAGATGGACATCATCCAGAAATCGGGCGCATGGTACTCCTACGGAGACCTGCGGCTGGGGCAGGGGAAGGAGAACTCCCGGCAGTTCCTCTTGGAGAATTCCGATGTGAAGGACGAGATCGACCTGAAGATCCGGACGGCCCTGGAGATCCCTGGCGCCGCAGTTCCCGGGGAGGATGCCTCCATCGGCGAGGCCTCCGAGGATTGACGAATTCGGGGCGCCCGTTGAGACCCAGGCGGAGAGGAGATTATGTTCCGATGTCCCACGGGGTACATCCTCGGTTCCTCTCTCTCCGCCACTTCCGGCGGGGGACGCCCTCCGGCGTTCCCGTTGTCCGGGCCAGGCCGTTCCCATCGCGCCCATGAAGGCTTCCGAGATCCGTCGTCGCTTCCTGGACTATTTCCAGCTTCGGGGGCATGAGCTCCGGCCGAGTTCGTCGCTGGTTCCCGTTGACGATCCCACCCTCCTGTTCACCAACGCGGGGATGGTGCCGTTCAAGCAGGTCTTCCTGGGCCAGGAGGAGGTCCCCTACCGTCGGGCGGTGAGTTCCCAGAAGTGCGTCCGGGCCGGGGGGAAGCACAACGACCTGGAGGAGGTGGGGCGGACGGCCCGGCACCACACCTTCTTCGAGATGCTGGGGAACTTCTCCTTCGGCGACTACTTCAAGCGGGACGCCATCCATTTTGCCTGGGAGTTTCTCACCCGGGAAGTGGGGCTGGATGGGGAGCGCCTCTTCATCACCGTACACCATACCGATGACGAGGCCTTCGCACTCTGGCAGGAGGTGGCCGGAGTGGAATCAGGGCGGATCTTCCGCCTGGGAGACCGGGACAACTTCTGGCAGATGGCGGACACAGGGCCCTGCGGGCCCTGCTCGGAGCTCCACTACGACCTGCGTCCCGAGGGCGCCCGCCACCCCCCCACCCAGGAGGAATTCGAGCGCCTGGGAGAGGAGGGGATCTTCATCGAGCTGTGGAACCTCGTCTTCATGCAGTACAACCGGGATGAGGAGGGTGTTCTTCATCCCCTCCCAGCCCCCTCCATCGACACTGGCGCTGGGCTCGAGCGGCTTGCTGCCGTACTTCAGGGGGTCGACTCCAACTACCATGCGGACCTCTTTCTCCCTCTCCTGAAACGGGTGGAAGAGGTGGTGGGGCGCCCCTATACAGCGGAGACGCGGGAAGGGATGGCCTACCGGGTGCTGGCCGACCACGCCCGGGCCGTGGCGTTCCTCCTGGCGGACGGCATCTTCCCATCCAACGAGGGCCGGGGATACGTCCTTCGGCGGATTCTTCGTCGGGCTGTTCGCTTCGCATGGCTGCTGGACCGGCGGGAGCCCACCCTGGTGGCCGTGGTGGATGCGGTGGTGGACTGCATGGGGGAGGCCTACCCGGAACTCCGCGAGCGCCGGGAGCACCTTCTGCAGATGACCCGGCAGGAGGAGGAGCGCTTCCTGGCCACCATCGAAGGTGGAATGACCCGCTTCGACCAAGTCACGCCCCGTGAGACGGGTGGGGACGATGGGTCCGCTCCCATCATCGCCGGGGAGGAGGCATTCAAGCTCTATGACACCTTCGGATTTCCCCTGGACCTCACTCAGTTGATGGCCCGGGAGAAGGGGTACGAGGTGGATGTGGCGGGGTTCGAGGAGAGGCTGCAGGAACAACGAGCCCGGAGTCGCGCGGACCGGGCGGCGGCCGGTGCCGGGACGGGGCCGCAGGATTCGCTGGAGGAGTGGGTGCTCCTGGAGGAGGATCCTCAGCAGGAGTGGGTGGGATGGGATCGCCGGTCCGTGGAGACCCGACTCCTTGGGTTTCGTCGCGAGGGGGACCGGGCCGGCCTCCTTCTGGAGCGGAATCCATTCTATGCCGAGGCCGGTGGACAGGTGGCCGACACCGGTCGGGTGGAAGGAGAGGGCTGGACTGTGTCGGTGGACCACGTCCACCGACTGGAGGGCCGGAACGTGGTCTTCGGAGCGCTCCAGGGGGCCTTGCCCGACCCGGGTGACCCGCCGGAACTATCGGGGACCGGTTCGGATTCCTCGTCTTCCCGCACCCTTCCCCCGGTCCGGGCCGAGGTGGACGGCGAAAGCCGACATGACACGGAACGGAACCATACGGCCACTCACCTGCTCCACGCCGCGCTCAGGAAGGTCCTGGGGGACCACGTCACCCAGCGTGGTTCCCTGGTGGCCCCCGACCGGCTCCGCTTCGACTTCGCCCATCCGGGTCCCCTCACCGGCGATCAGCTGAGCAAGGTGGAAGCGGAGGTGAATCGCGCCATCTGGGAGGACCACCCTGTGCAGTGGGAGATCCTTCCCCATGACCAGGCGGTGAAGAAGGGTGCCATGGCCCTCTTTGGCGAAAAATACGGAGATGAGGTCCGGGTGGTGGACATCCCCGGGGTGAGCCTGGAACTCTGCGGAGGGACCCACCTTCGGCATACCGGGGAGGCCGGGCTGTTCCGGATCCTCCGTGAATCGGGGGTGGCGTCGGGCGTCCGTCGGATCGAAGCCGTCACCGGGCCGGGGGCGTTCCGTCACCTGGAGACGGCCGAAGAAGAGCTGGAGGCACTCTCCACCCTGCTGAAGGCCCCACGGGACAACCTCCGGAGGCGGGTGGATCAACTCCTCACGGAGAAGGAGGAGTTGGAGCGCCTCCTGGAAGAACTCCGGCGAAGCGGAGGGACGGGCGAGGAGGTGGTTTACGAATCCCGAATTCCCCTCCAGGACGGGGAAGAAGCTCTTTACCGGGGCATCCGGATGAAAATCCGGGATGCCGACGATGCCCGGAATTTCGGGGACGCCTTCCGAGAGGAGGAGACCCTTGCCGCAGCGGTCGTGGCCACCGAGGGCACCGACGGCCGCCAGGCCCTCTTCGTCTTCGTCACCGACGACCTCATCGCCCGGGGGGTCCGGGCGGGTGACCTTGTCCGGGAGATTGCCGCCGTGGTCGGGGGACGGGGAGGCGGGCGGCCGCACATGGCCCAGGGTGGGGTGGAAGACGGAGCCAGGGTCGAGGAGGCCCTCCGCCACGGCGCGGAGGTCATGCGGGGAGCCATGGCGGTGCCAGGGTGAAGAAGCGCGAGCCGGCGCCACCGGAGGTGGTACGGGAGTGGCTCCAACGCTGGGCCGGGGTGACCCCGGAGGCCACCTCAGCAGAGGCGGTGGACGCGGCGGCGCGCGCCTTGGCGGCTGCCCTCGCACGTCCAGGTCGGAACCGGGAGGCTGCAGCGGCTCTGCTGGCCGCCGATGCCCTCCTCACCTACGCGGTGGAGGATGCGGCCGATGCCTCCGACCCGGAATCTGCCCTGGGGGCGCTCCTTCAGCGGGTGGCCGAGGCGGGATCCACCCGCCGGTCGGTGGAACTCCTGGTCCAGGCCCGGGAGCGAGAGGGGGCCCAGACCCGGTTCTACCGGGCACTGGCCGTAGAGGCGGAGCTGGCGGAGCGCTTCCCGGAAGGCGAGCGCATCAATGAGCTTCTGGCGGACGAACAGCACCACTTCTCCCGGGTCTCCGCCCGGCTCCTGGAGTTGGGGGGGGCGAGCGCCGAGGCGTCGGACCAGGCACCGAAGCGGAGCGTCGTGGAGCCGGTGACCCTGGAGCGCTGGGAGGAGGAGGCCCGGCGTCGGGAGGTGGAAGAAGTCGCTTTCTACGCCGAGGCGGAAGGCGACCCCCTCCTCGACGCCCGGACCCGGGAGCTCTTCCGGGAGATCCGGGAGTCGGAGGAGCATCACCGCCGGGAACTGGGCGGAAAGTGGATGAGCGCCTGACGGACCCGGTGCTGGACCTCAGGGGGCGGACGGCCCTGGTCACAGGGGGATCCCGGGGCGTGGGTCGAGCCACCGCACTCCTCCTGGCCCAGGCCGGAGCGAGGGTTGCCGTGGCCTATCGCTCCCGCACCTCCGAGGCCGAGGAGCTGGTCTCCCACATCCGCGCCAGGGGCGGAATGGCGCTGGCCCACCAAGCCGATCTGGCGTTGGAGGAAGAGGCAACCCGTCTCTTCCAGGTAGTGGATGACGCCTGGGGCGAGGTGGATTTCTTCATCGGGAACCACGGGATCTGGCCGGCAGAGGACGTCCCCCTTGCCCAGATGTCCACCCGGCAGTGGCGGGAGACGATGCGGGTGAACCTGGACTCCCTCTTCTTTCTCACCCGGGAGGCGGCCCGACGGCTCCCCGACGGAGGGCGGATCGTCCTGGTCTCGTCCACCGCTGCTCAGCGAGGCGAGTCCGGTCACGGGGACTACGCCGCCACGAAAGGCGCCCTGGTCTCCCTGGTGAAAGGTCTCGCCGTGGAACTGGCGCCCCGTGACATCACCGTGAACGCGGTGGCGCCCGGGTGGGTGGATACCGAAATGGTGGCGTCGGCGCTGGATGGCCCCGGTCGCACACGGGCGCTCCAGGGCATCCCGTTGGGTCGCTTGGCTTCTCCCGAGGACGTGGCCGGTCCCATCACCTTCCTCTGTTCGAAGCTGGCCCGACATATCACCGGCGAGATCCTCAACGTGAACGGCGGCGCGGTGCGCCCCGGATGACGCACCCCGACGCCCCCGGGGCGGTTCGGTGGATCGTCCGGACGCTGGAGGAGGCAGGGTTCGAGAGTTGGGCCGTGGGAGGGGCGGTCAGGGACGCGCTGGCCGGAAGGCCCTCCGGGGACTGGGACCTCACCACCCGGGCCACCCCGCGACAGGTCCGTCGCCTCTTCCCACGCACGGTGCCCATCGGGGTGGATCACGGAACCATGGGGGTGCTGGCCCGGGACGGGACCCTCTACGAGGTGACCACCTTTCGAAAGGACGTGGAGACCACGGGGCGCCATGCCGTGGTTTCCTTCGCCACGACGCTGGACGAGGATCTGGCCCGGCGGGACTTCACCATCAATGCCGTGGCATGGCATCCCCTCCGGAACGTCTTCCACGACCCATTTGAAGGCGGCAGGGACCTGGGGCAGGGGATCGTCCGCACGGTGGGGCCTCCCCAGGAGCGTTTCGCGGAGGACTACCTCCGGATCCTCCGCGCCCTCCGGTTCGCGGGCCGCTTCCGGTTCCGCCTGGATGGCCCCACCTGGACCGCCCTCTGTGCGGGGGTGGAGCAAATGGGGATCCTCTCACCGGAACGGGTCCGGGAGGAGCTGGAAAAGGTGCTTTCAGAGGAGGGGCGCCCATCCGCCGCCCTCTCCCTCTACGCCGCCAGCGGAGCCCTGGCCTTCCTCTATCCGGAGTTGCACGCGTCGGTGGGGGAACGGGAGACCGCGTCCCCGGCGGGAAGTGACCGTTGGAGCCAGGCCCTCCGCGCCGTGGACCTTCTCCCCCCTGAGCCGGTGGGGCTTCGGATGGCGGCGCTTCTCAGCGTCACCGGCGAGGACTCCCACCAGACCGCCCTCGCCACCGCCACCCTGCTCACCCGGATCCGCTCCTCCAACGCCCGGGTCCGGGTGGTGGGAGGTTGGGCCGCGGCGGCTTCCGCACCTCCTCTTCCCGGCGCCCCGGACGGGGAACTCCGGCGCTGGCTGTCGGCCGCGGGGCGGGAAGGGATCCCCGGGGCGCTTCGGGTCGTGGCGGCCCGCCTGCGGGCGGCACTGGCCCCCCTGAGCCCGGCGGAGCGGGACGATGCCGTTCGGCAGGCCGCGCGGCTCCTTCGCCGCCTCCGGGCCGAATCCCGGGGGGGAGCGCCCCTTTCGGTGGAAGAACTGGCCCTGACCGGAAGGGACCTCATCCGCATGGGCTACAGACCCGGACCCGTCTTCGGCGACCTCTTCCGAACCCTCCTGGACGAGGTGATGGAGAATCCCGAGATCAACCAGGAGGTCCGCCTGGCCCGGCGGGCCCTGGAGTTTCTGGACTCGGTGGGGGTGCGACCGAGAGGTGCGTCGGAGGAGACCGATGAGCGATGACCTCTCCCTCTTCGGAGGGCCGGATGGCACGGGTAGTGAATCCCAGGAAGGCGATAGGGAGGCCCAGGGCGCCTACGGGCCAGAAGGGACCCTGGACCGTGGAGGAGCCGGGGACGCTGTGGACCCGGAGGCACCCCTGGCGGCCCGCATGCGTCCCCGCACGCTGGAGGAGGTGCGGGGTCAAGAGAAGCTCCTGGGACCGGGGAAGCCCCTTCGGCAGATGCTGGAGGGAGGGCGGCTCCAGAGCTGCATCCTCTGGGGACCCCCGGGGAGTGGAAAGACCACCCTGGCCCGCCTCCTGGCCCTCCGGGCGGATGCGCACTTCGTCTCCTTCTCTGCGGTGACGGAAGGGGTGGCACGGGTGCGGGAGATCATCGCCGAGGCCCGAACCCGCCGCAGGGCCAGCGGTCGGGGGACCATCCTCTTCTGCGACGAGATCCATCGCTTCAATCGAGCGCAGCAGGATGCCTTCCTCCCTCACGTGGAGGAGGGCACCATCACCCTCATTGGGGCCACCACCGAGAATCCGTCCTTCGAGGTGAACCGTCCTCTCCTTTCCCGGGCACCGGTCTTCATTCTGGAGCCCCTCTCCCCGGAGGCGCTGGAGGTCATCCTGGAAGAGGCCCTGGCCGATGGAGGGCGAGGAGCAGGAACCCTCGGAGTGACGGCGGAGGAGGGGGCCCTGGCCTTCCTGGCCAAGAGTGCCGACGGGGATGCCCGTCGGGCGCTGGGCGCGTTGGAGGCGGCGATCCGGCTGGTGGGACCCGGGGGGCGGGTAGGGGTGGAGGGGGCGGCGGAGGCGCTCCAGCACCGCTTCGCTCTCTACGATAAGGGGGGAGAGGAACACTTCAACCTCATCTCCGCCCTCCACAAGAGCGTACGGGGGAGCGATCCCGACGCCGCACTCTACTGGCTGGCCCGGATGGTACGTGGAGGGGCGGACCCCCTCTACGTGGCCCGGCGGGTGGTTCGGATGGCCTCGGAGGACATCGGTGTCGCCGATCCCCAGGCCCTCTCCATGGCGGTGGCGGCCTGGCAGGCCCTCCATTTCCTGGGGTCTCCCGAGGGGGAGTTGGCCCTGGCCGAGGCGGTGGTCTACCTGGCCACGGCGCCGAAGTCGAACCGGGTCTATCGGGGGTGGAAGGAGGCGCTGGCCGCCGCGGAGGAGACGGCGTCCGCTCCCGTCCCACTTCATATCCGGAACGCACCCACCTCGCTGATGAAGGAGTGGGGGTACGGGCAGGGATATCGGTACGATCCCGACGAGGCGGAAGGCGTGGCTGCCCAGGCCTATCTCCCGGACGTCCTGCAGGGCCGGCGCTTCTATGAACCGGGGCCTTACGGATTCGAGCGGGAGGTGGCCCGGCGGCTGAAGTGGTGGGCGGAGCGAAGGGGGGATGGGGAAGGGAAGGGGGGCGACCCGCAGCACCGAGAGGAACCCCCGGAGGAACCCTCCGGGTAGAAGGCGCATGAACCGACCTCCCCGCTATCGGCCGTCGCTCCCCCTCTGCCTCCCTCCCGTTTCGATTGGGTCCCGAAAGAGAGAGCAGGAGGTGAGCCGCCGCTTGTCTTCCGGCGTGCTCCGTTCCCTTGGGCTCGCCATCCTCCTGCTCTCCCTTTCGGGGTGCGCCCTCTTCTTCCGGAGCCCCGACGTGCGCATCGTGGATGTCCGGGTGGTGGGGCTGGGCTTCACCTCGGGGACTGCGGAGGTGATCCTGGAGGTGGACAACCCCAACCGCTTCGGGCTGGAGGTGCGGGGGCTGGACTACCTCCTGGAGGTGGGGTCTCGGGCAGACGCGGAGCGATGGGATACGCTGGCCGTGGGCTTCAACCCCGACACCATCCAGCTACCCCGTCGAAGTGAGCGGGAGGTCTCCATCCGGATCCCCTTCCGCTACCAGGCGTTGGGGACCGCCCTGGGCGCTTGGATGCAGGGAGGAGATATTCCCTATCGGGTCCAGGGCGAACTGAAGGCTCGCGGCCCTGGTGGAGAGCGGGATCTCCCCTTCCGCTCCAGTGGGACCATCCGACCCTGAGCAGGGCCCCCCGACCCGGAACCGACCGATCCTGAACTGAGGAGCGAGACACCATTCCCACACAGCTGCTGGACAACCGGACTCCGGTGGAGCGCGCCATCCTGGTGGGCGCCCCCCTCAAGGAAGTGGATCCTCGTGAAGTGCAGGAGCACATGGACGAGCTCCAGCGCCTCACTGATACGGCGGGTGGGGAGGTGGTGGGCGCCCTGGTACAGCGGCTGGACGCCCCCGATCCCCATACCTTCATCGGGAGCGGAAAGACGAAGGAGCTCCGGGACCTGGTGGAGGAGCGGGAAGCGGATCTGGTCATCTTCGACGAGGACCTTAAGCCAGACCAGGCCAAGAACCTGGAGCGGACCCTGGACGTGCGGGTCATGGACCGATCCGAACTCATCCTGGACATCTTCGCCTCCCGGGCCCGCACCCGGGAAGCCAAGCTCCAGGTAGAGCTGGCCCAGCTCCAGTACCTCCTTCCCCGCCTGGCCCGGATGTGGACCCACCTCTCCCGGATCCGGGGAGGCATCGGCCTCCGGGGGCCGGGAGAGACCCAGCTGGAGACGGATCGCCGCCTCATCGGGCGGCGCATCGCAGACCTGAGGGAGAAGCTCAAGGGGGTGGCCGCCGCCCGGGCCACTCGTCGAAAGCGCCGCCAGGGGGAGTACCGAGCGGCCTTGGTTGGGTACACCAATGCGGGTAAGTCCTCCATCCTGAAGGCCCTCACCGGCGCCGACATCCTGGTGGAGGATCGTCTCTTCGCCACCCTGGACTCCGCCACTCGTTCCGTGGAACTGGGGCAGGGCTATGAGTGCCTCCTCACCGACACGGTGGGATTCATCCGGAAGCTTCCCCACCATCTGGTGGCCTCCTTCCGCTCCACCCTCGAGGAGGCCCGTGAGGCCGACCTCCTCCTCCACGTCATCGACGCCTCCCACTCGGAGTGGGAGGAACAGAAGGAGGTGGTGGAGAAGGTTCTGTCAGACCTCGAACTGGACGCCGCTCCCCAGCTCCTGGTATTCAACAAGACGGATCGTCTCACCCACGCAGAAGAGGAGGCGCTCCGGGCCCGGATCGTCGCCTTCGATCCCACCCCTTCCGTCTTCGTTTCTGCGGTGGAGGAGGATGGACTCCAGTCGCTGGTGGATGCCCTCCGCGTCCGGGTTCGTGCCCGTTTCCCCCGGGTGGAGCTGGCCCTCCCGGAGGATGGGGGGGAGTGGTTGGCCGCCATCCATCGGGAGGGTGAGGTCCTGGAAGTGAAGGCCGACGGGGGCCGCCTCCAGGTGTCGGCCCGCATCCCCGATGCCCTCCTGGGTCGACTCCGGCAGGTGGAAGGGGTGGGCATCCGCGAGGTCTGATCGCTCCCCTTCCGCGGCCGCTGCGGCAACGACCTTTTGATTCAGGCATCTCCATCTTCCGGGACGGCTTCGCTACCTTGTCCCCATGGAGCGACTCGTCATCATCGGACCTGGCCGGCTGGGGCTGGCCCTGGGGGCGGCACTGGAGCAGGTGGACCCGTCCATCTCCCTCTGCTACCACGGCCGCAACACCGAGCCTCCCGGGCATCCCCTCTTCACCGAGGGACGGGCCGAGTACCGCTACGGCCTGGAACTTCCACCCCCTGGGACCACCGGCGTCCTCCTCACCGTCCCCGATGACGTGCTCCGGGAGATGGCCGAGGCTCTCGCCGCGCGGGGAACCCCTCCGGCAGGGACGCCTGTCCTGCACTGTTCCGGCGCGTTGGGCGCCGAACCCCTGGAAGCCCTCCACCACCGGGGATACCGGGTGGGAACCCTCCATCCCCTGCAGGCCATCGCCAACCCGGTCACCGGGGCGCGGCGGCTCCTGGGAGCCTCCTTCGCCCTTTCCGGGGAGCCGGAGGCCCTGGCCGTGGCCCGGCGGATCGTCTCCACGCTGGGGGGGCGGGGGATCCAGGTTCCCACCGTTCGGCGTCCCCTCTACCATGCCGCCGCGGTGATGGCATCCAATTACCTGGTGGTCCTCCTTCGAGTCGCCGCCGGCCTCCTGGAGGAGGCGGGTGCAGGGCCCGAAGAGTCGGAGGCCGCCATCCTGGCACTGGCCCAGGGTGCCTTGAACAACGTGGCGGACTACGGGCTCCAGGGTGCCCTCACCGGTCCTGTATCCCGGGGAGACGCCGACGTGGTGGGGCTCCACCTTCGCACCCTGGGTCGGGACGACGCGGTCCTCTATGCCGAGTTGGGGGAGAGGGCCCTTGAAATGAGCGTCCACCATCTTCCGCAGGAGGTGGTAGCGGCGATGCACGAACTCTTCCGGAAGGCGAAATGAGGCTTTACGTCAACATCGACCACGTGGCCACGGTCCGCGAGGCGAGGCGAACCGATGAGCCCGACCCGGTGCGGGCTGCGATCCTGGCCGAGGCGGGAGGAGCGGAGGGCATCACCGTCCATCTCCGAGAGGATCGGCGCCATATCCAGGACCGGGACCTCCGGGTCCTCATGGAGGTGGTGCGCACGGGGGTGAACCTGGAGGTGGCGGCAGAGAAGGAGGTGGTGGAGATCGCCATCCAGGCCCGACCCATGCAGGTGACCCTGGTACCGGAACACCGCCAGGAGGTCACCACGGAAGGAGGGCTGGACCTCTCGTCCCCGAACACCTTCCAACGGGTTCGGGAGGCGTCGGATCGTCTCCGCGAGGCCGGCATTCGGGTCTCTCTCTTCGTGGATCCCGAGCCTGAGGCGGTGGAGGCCAGCCTCCGGGTGGGAGCAGAGGCGGTGGAATTCCACACCGGGGAGTATGCCAACGCCCGAGGAGAAGCCAAGGGGCGGGAATTGGCGCGGCTCCACCGGGCGGTCCGGGAGGGACGAGACGGCGGGCTGGGGGTTCACGCGGGCCATGGCCTGACGTACGAGAACATCCTTCCCGTGGCTGCCCTGCCGGAACTCGAAGAGGTGAACATCGGCCACTCCATCATCTCCCGGGCCATCCTTGTGGGAATGGAACGGGCGGTGCGGGATATGCGGGCCCTCCTCCGGGAGGCTCCCGCCCGGATCTCCGAGCCGGGCACTTGGGTGCCTCCTCTGGGATACTGAGCGGATGCTCCGAGCTTCCCTCCAACGAACCCCAGCTCCATGAAGTGGGACTGGAAGGCGATCCTGGGGATCGTCATCTCCGCCCTTCTCATCTGGTGGGTCCTGAGCGGGGTGGACCTGCCCTCGGTCTGGGACGAGGTCCGCCATGCCCGGTGGGGGCTCCTGGCAGCGGCGGTGGCGGTGGCCACCTCCGGGTTCCTGATCCGGGCGTTGCGCTGGAAGCTCCTCCTCCACCCCATTCGGCAGGGAACCACCCTTCGACACCGCTTCGCGGCGGTGAACATCGGCTTCGCCGCGAACAACCTCCTACCCGCACGGGTTGGGGAATTCGCACGGGCGTGGGCCATCAGTCGGCTGGAGCCCGTTCCCCTCAGCGGAGCCCTGGGGTCCTTGGTGGTGGAGCGCTTCCTGGATGGCGTGGCGATCTTCTCCCTCCTACTGGTCGCGCTCCTCCACCCCTCCTTCCCCAGCGACGCCACCCTGGCGGGGCAGCCTCTCACGGCGGTGGTAACCACGGTCACCCTCCTCCTGGGAGGCATCCTGGGGGGCCTTCTCCTCCTCCTCCTTTTCCCGGCCCCCTTTCTTCGGCTGGCGGGAGGAGCAGGGCGTTTTCTCCCGGACCGGGCGGCCCGCCTGCTGGTGGATGGTCTCAAGAGTTTCGTGGTGGGGTTGGAGGCACTCCGGAGTCCCCGTCTCCTGGTGGGGGCCCTGGCCTGGTCCTTCGCCTTCTGGGCCTGGAACGCCGTGTCCTTCTGGCTGGCCATGCACGCCTTCGGCATCCAGGAGGGGTACGCCACCGCCCTGTTCGTGCAGGCCATCATCGGGATGGGGGTCGCGGTCCCCTCGGCGCCGGGGTTCTTCGGGACCTTCCATGCCGCGGCGGTGATCGCGCTCGTTGAGGTCTACGGCGTGGGGGAGAGCGCCACCCTGGCCTTCGCCTTCGGCTACCACCTGGGGGGGTTCATCCCCGTCACCCTCATGGGACTCTGGTACGCGGGTCAGCTCGGGTTCACCATGCGGGACCTCGGGCACGCGGAGGAGTCGGTGCAGGAGGAGGTCCTGGAGAAGAAGCGATGACCCTCGGCCCCCCGCTTCCTCCCGCCTCCCCGTCCTCTTCCCCCTCCCCTCCCCTCACCTGGTCCGGATCGGCCCCCGCCAAGGTGAACCTCTTCCTCCGGGTGTTGGCCCGGGAGGAAGGGGGGTATCATCAGATCGAAACCCTCTTCCAGGCCCTGGAGCTTGCGGACCGGGTGGAACTCCGGATCTCATGGGAGGGCGAGCCGAGTGGGATCGCCCTGGAGGTGGAGGGGGTGGAAGAGGGAGCGCTTGGCCCCCCTGGGGAGAACCTGGTGGTCCGGGCGGCCCGGGCCTTCCTGGCGGCGGCGGCCCCGTCCTTCGAAGGTCCACTGCCGGGCGTGGGAATCCACTTGACCAAGCGGATCCCCCACGGCGCCGGACTCGGAGGAGGGTCCTCCGATGCAGCCGCCGTGCTCCGGGGACTGGCGGCCCTCCTCCCCGGAAGGGTCCCTCCGTCCCACCTTCAGGCCCTGGCCGGGAGGCTGGGGGCCGATGTTCCCTTCTTCCTGGCCGACACGCCCCTTGCCCTTGGGTGGGGACGAGGAGACCAGCTTCTCCCCCTCCCCCCGCTCCCTCCCCGGGCACTCCTCCTCCTGGTTCCGTCTGAGGGGATCTCCACTCCCTGGGCCTACGGGGAACTGGCGGCCCATCGGAGTCAGGCCGGTTCCGGGCCCCCTCCGGCCAGGATCCTGGAGCCGGGTCTCCTGGGTGATCCGGACCTCCGATCCAAGGCTGCGGGGCCTGAGAGCCCCTCGTTCGCCGGACCTTCGGCTGCCCCTCCTTCGCCTGCGGACTTCCCGCCCACGGATCCGAGGCGTGACGCCACGGTGCGGTGGGCCCAGGTGACGGCTCTGGCGGAGAACGCCTTCGAGGCGGCGCTTCACCCTCACCGCCCCGATCTGGACGAACTCCGGCGAGCCCTCGAAGACGCCGGCGCCTCTCCAGCCCTGCTGTCGGGGAGCGGATCCGCCCTCTTCGGCGTGTTCGCCACCCCTGAGGAGGCGGATGCTGCAGCAGACGCGCTGGCCCGCGGTTTCCCGGCCGTGAAGCGGATCCGGACCCGGACCCGATCCCGATCCGACGCGCCCGGCAGCAGGGGGTAACGGACGAGGGATCCTCCAACCCCTCGCTTTCTCCCCTGTCTAATCCTCTTCCCGCTCGACGAGGCCCTCTTCGAGCTTGACCAGGAAGGCCCGGAGGCGCGCCACTTCCTCCTCGCTCCACCCCTCAGGCTCCGTGAGGGCCACCCACGCCTCCAGGTAGTGCTCCACGGCGAAGGTGTGCCCGAAGCCCGGTGGCGCCCCGCCCACCAGCATGTCGGCGGCCAACTGGAGCCCCGTCACCACCGGATACCAGCGGAGGTCGGGGGAGACGTCGGGGCCCCGGGGCTCCTCCATCCATTCCGGCTCCCGGAAGAAGGAATCCACGCTGAAGAAGGTGATGGGGTCGCTGGCGTGCTGAAGGTAGGCGATCCGCAGGGGACCCCAGGGAGTATCGAACTCGTCCAGGCCACCGTCCTGGTTCATGAAGCGAACCACCCGCCCCTCCCGATACCGGGGGAGCCAGGCCGGAGAGTCCGGGTCCCGGTCCCGGGTGGCCCGACTCCAGGTCTCGGTCCGGAAGGGAGGCCCGCTCCACAGCACACCCTGAAAGGGATCGGCCAGGATGTCCTGAAGGTCGAAGGAGAGGCTCGAGTTCAGGGCGCCCAGGCTGACGCCGTGGAGATAGAGGGCCGGGCGATCCCCCGGGGGCAGCGACGCCCAATGGCGATACACCTCAAGGAAGAGGGCCCGGGCCGTCTCCGCCCCGTAGGCGGCCTCCGCCAGAAGCGCCAGGGGGCTGGAAAGGTAGGAATACTGGGCCGCCACCGTGGCGATGTCCCCTCGGTTCAAATACTCCATGGGTAGGATGGCGGGAGGGTCCACCCACCCGGTTCCCGTGGGAGTAACCAGGAGGAGCACGGAGCGCTGGAAGGCCCCCACCCGATGCAGTTCCTCCATGGCGAGCTGGGCCCGGCTCTCCGGATCACCCGCCGCGTTCAGCCCCACGTATACGCGGATCGGTTCCATGGCCGACTCCCCCAGGAAGGTCGAGATGTCTTCCGCAGTGGGTCCCGACGTCACGAACGAGCGGCCCTGCCGGCCCAGGTCCTCCCAGGGGACGAGAGACGCCGCGCTGCCGCTCCGGAGGGGTGCCACGGGCGGCTCAAGGTCATCCCCGATGAGGGCGTCCAGGCTCTGATAGGATCGGTCGGCCAGCGTCAGCCCTGCCGAGAGGACGACCCCCTCCGTCAGGGTCCAGAAGAGACTCAGGGCCAGCGCCACCCCGAGGGCGTTGGAGATCCGTCGGGGGATGGACTCCTGGAGCCGGCGGGAGAGGACCACCGCTGTCTGTTCGACGATCCGGGCCAGGAGGAGAAGCGCCCCGAAGACCAGAAGGGTGAAGATGCCCACGCTGAAGGGTCGAATCCCGGTCTCCTCCTCCATCCCCATGAGGACCCGAAGGCCGTTCTGCCACTCTCCCGCCTGCCAGAGGAACCAAGCGGCCACCGCGACACATACCCCTGTCGCCACCAGCTTGATGAGTCGGTCCGTCCGCGGCTCGGGAAGGGGGAGCTCCAGGTATCCCCAGAGCCAACGCCCCGCCACCCCTCCGGCGTAGCCCAGGGTCAGGGACACCCCCGAGACCATTCCCTGCAGGAGGAGGGGACGGGGGACGAGGCTGGGGGCCAGGGAGAAGGCGAAGAAGAGGGTGCCCAGGAGGAGTCCGGGGGTGGAGGGCGGCTCCACGAGGCGTTTCAGGCTCAGGGGCATGGCAGTGTCGTGAACGGTGGGTCCGTCCGTCTCCGCTGAGGACTCAGGACGGGTGGGTTCAGGGCACCCGATTGGGCGGCGGCTGGTGGCCAGATCCTATGGAAAGTAGACGCTTGGGAGCAAACCGTTCCGGGTTCTCGGGAACCCCAGAAGCCCGTCTCGTATTCGCAGGGTGAAACGAAGCGATGACTTCCCCCCAAACAACGGGATCAACCCATGGCGAAGCTCTCCGTGGTCGTTCTTGCAGGAACCGAAGCCCATTCCGACCTGGCCCGGGTCCTGAATGCCCTCTCTCTGACCAAGGAATCCATGGAGGCGGGTGATGAGGTGGAACTTGTCTTCGATGGGGCTGCCGTGGGCTGGATCCCCATTCTGGTCGATCCGGAGCACAAGCTCCACTCGATGTTCGAGGGGGTTCGGGATCGTGTGGCGGGGGCATGCGAGTTCTGCGCAGGAGCCTTTGATGTGAAGGAGGAGATTCGGGCTGCCGGCATCTCCTTTCTGAGTGAGTATGAAGGTCATCCCAGCTTGCGGCGTCGCATAGCCGACGGCTTTCAGATCGTGACGTTCTGAGGCGCCTGCTTCCCAGGGGCTGGACACCCGAGTCGCGTTCCTGAAGGGTCCCTGCGCCAGTGATTCCCGACAACGTCCACCTCCAGGCGGCGGCTCCATGAGACATTCCTTTGAAGAGCTGGTCGGTCAGGAGTTGGATCGACTCTATCGTGCCGCCTTCTTCCTCGCGGAGGGTGTCCCCCACCGGGCAGAGCGACTCGTGACGCTCGCCGTCTTGGGGGGGTTCAGGGAATACCGATCGCTCCACCGGTTGCCCACCCGGACCGCCCACTGGTTCGATGGACACCTGGCCCGAGCGTTCCTCGACGGGCACGGCTCCGGGGCGCCCCCTGGTTTCCGCGCCACCCCGGACGAGGGGGAAGCCTCCAAGGTTTCCTCCGCGCCGGTGGAGGCTCCCCCGGGGCGCTGGGACGATCGGCTGTCCAACCTGGGACACGAGGAGTTGGCGCAGGCTGGGGCAGCCCTTCCCCCGACCCAGCGTGTCGCCTTCTGGTTGGTGGCGCTGGAGCGCCGAAGGTACGGGGATGTAGCGGAGATCCTGGGAGCGCCCCGGGAGTCCGTGGCTGGGTGGATTCGCGATGCCCATCGCACCCTGCACCGGGCTCTCGCCGCGCTCCGTCCCGGCCGCCTTGGGGAAGGGAGGGCATGATGAACTGCGCGGAAGCTCGGGAGACCCTCTGGCCCCCTGAGGAGCCCAGGATCGTCGACCAACGGGTCCTGGAGGCCCGAGAGCACCTTGAGCAGTGCGAGGGCTGCCGGGACCATCTCAGCATGGACGGAGCCCTCCTCCATGCCTTCCGGTCGGTTCCGGCCGTGCGGGCGCCCGCTGAGGTGAGGGAACGGATCTTCGATGCACTGGCCCGTGAGCGGACCGCACAGGGATGGGCTTCTGCAGAACGGGAGGAGCGGATCGGACACCGTCGGGGGACGGCGGCCACCTTCCTGTTCATGGCCGCCCTTCTCGTCCTTTCCTTCGTTTCCCTGTGGGGCCTCGCGAACCGCCCACTTCAGGACCCCGGTCCACGGGGATCCGGCTGGAGTGCGGCGGATGGAGACGCCTTCGTAGAGGACTTCCTGCGGAGAGCGGTTCAGGAAGAGCACATCGGAACCTCTGATCCCGCCGAGGCCTCCCGGTTCCTCACCCGGCAGTTGGGGATTCCCCTTTCCCTCCCCATGACCCTTCCCGGTTTCGACCTCTCCGGAGTCGAGATCTGCATTGTGGAGGGAGTCCGGGGGGCCGTGGTGATGTACAAACGGGACGGACAGGTCCTATACCATTACCTGGTGCCCCGGGGCCGGGGAGGCGCCCAGGAGCCCGTGCTCTCCAGGGCGACGCCGCCAGGCTGGTCGGGGCAGCCCTACCCCTCGGTGGTGATCTGGGGATCGGAAGATGTCCAGCAGGCTCTGGTGAGCGACTTGCCCCCGGACCAATTGATGGAGATGGCCCAGGCGCTGACCGGTCAGGGGTGACCCGACGGAGCGGAGAGGGCCTCCATCACCGCATCGCGAAGCGGCTCGATGGAGGTCCCGAACCCATAGAGGGTTCGCACCACCCGGTGTTCCGCATCCAGGACGAGGGTGTAGGGGAGCCCGCGATATCCGTACCGCGCCCGAAGCTCGCCGTGCCCTGCGGCGTTGGCGTAGGTGACCCCTCCCAGCTCCTCCAGGAAGCGGAGACCGGCGCCGGGACGGGCGTCTTCGTTCAGTCCCACCACCGCGACCCTCTCTCCCATTTCCCGGGCGAGGTCGTCCAGGAGGGGGATCTCCCGCCGGCAAGGGGGGCACCAACTCGCCCAGAAGTTCACCACCACCACCCGACCGGAATAATCCTCCAGCTCCACCCAGCCCTCGTCATCCAACGAGGGGAGTCGGAATCCGGGGAAGGCCATTCGTTCCACCGGTGTTGCGTCGGCCATAACGGCCTCGAAGGGGAGGGTGAAGACTCGACCTTTTCCGTCCACGAGAATCGCGCCTTGAGAATCCACCTTCCCCTCCCGGAGGAGCCGGCCTCCGCCATCGAACACCAGAAGCCGGTCCGGCGAGGAGGCCTGGTGGGAGGCGGCCAGGACATAGAGCTTCCCGTCCCCTCCCACGGCGATGCCGTGCTGAACCACGGAGAAATCCGCCCCCAGGACTCCCCCTTCCGCCGTGAGGCGGGGGGAAGGCACCTCCCGCTCCGGGGACCACGAAGCCCGCCAGAGGGGGTCGCCCTTGGCATCGAAGGCCACGAGCTCCGGCTGCAGGGCGAATGCGAAGTAGCTTTCTCCGTTCAACCCCGACGCAGCCCACCCGGTGTTCATCAACTGTCCCAGGGCTCCGTTCTCGGACTGGAGCGCCTGCCCCAGGGGTCTCGGGGTCCCATCCGCTCCTACGTGCCAGAGGAGCGGGTCGCCAGGCCGGACTGGAACCAGGCCGAAGTAGAGGACGGAGCGGGCGGCGAGCCGGACGCCCGCTCCCCCGCCCACCACCGGCTCCGGCCCCGAGGGGAGGGCGCGCTCCGGGGGCCTTCCGGCAGGAAACCACATGGCTCCTCCTTCCCTCTCCTCGACCCGGAGACCGCCCTCCATGGCGATCACCGAAACTGGGGCGGTCACGGGCGGGGATCCCGCGATGCCTCCCTGCAGCACCCGCCGGACTCCCCCCCGATCGTCGAAGATGAGGACACGGTCGCCCTCCAGATCCGCCCACCCCGAGCCTCCGTCGGGAAGGGGAGTGGCGGCGCGCCCGGCCAGGAAGAGAACGGTGGCCCCATGCCCACGGGGCAGCCCTTCCCGGACGATCAGCGACTCCGCCGCCGCCCGGTTGAAGAGGACGGAATCTCCATGGGAAGCCTCCAGGAGGATGGGCGAAGGGGCGCCGTTCACGGGGATGCCGGGCGGCCCCGGATCCGTGTCGCAGGCTGTGCCTGAAAGCCCGAGAAGGAGGGCGAGGCCGAGGCACCGGCCCCGACCTCGCCCACCCCTTCTCCAGTATGGGGGAAGGATCATGACGACTGGCCGGATCAGCTGGCTCGGACGCTTTCGATGACGATCCCCCGGACCCCGGCTCGTTCCACCAGCTGACCTTCGATGATCACCGAGCGCTCTGCGTGGGGACGAAGCAGCCCATTCAGTTCATCTCCGCTGCTGGGCATCGCGGTGCTCACCGCGTGATAGATGTGGCCGTCCTCACCGAGGATGGCCAGCGGGACCCCGGCGTCGGCGCAGACCTGGGCGCACATCCGATGGTCCTCGCCGGAAAGATCATGGACCACCTTGCAGGACAGGTCGATCACCTGGCCTCGAAGGGTATCGCGTCCATCCTCGCCGGGACCGAGGGCGGCCGCCCCGGGTGCGGAGAGCACCAGGAAACCGGCCATCAGGATCAGGCTCATCAATGACTTCATGTTCAAACCTCCAAACGTGGGTGGGTAGTGCATCCTGGGACCGAGAGAGGGTCCTCAGGGAAGCGGGGCCCTGCGGGAGTTGGATGCCCGCGCTCAGTGCTGCCCCGCGTGATCATGGTGCTGGTGTGCGTGGCTTGGGTGTTCGCCGTCTTCCGCGTCGCCTTCCACTTCGACTTCGAAGGCCGCCGCGTCCGGTCCGTGGTCCAGGTTGAGATAGATGGCCCACAGGCCCTCCATCGGAATGTCCACCTCGAAGGACACACGGTCCCCATCGAAGGTCGCGATGGGATACCGCAGGATCCCGTGGGCGGGCATCCGCGGTGCCACCACATCCACGGAGAGTCCCGCCGCCGACGTCCGCTCCCTGGAGAGGGTGAAGTCGAGGCGAAGGGGTCCGGGTGCGGGCGGGTCCGGATGGAGGGAGAGGGTGACCTCGGTACCGGACGAGGAGAAGGAACCCAGGGTGCCCATGGGCCGGGGGGCGCCCGGCTCGAGCCCGGTCGGGCTCCGGTCCGTGTCGACGGTGACCACCAGAGCTTCGAGGGTCTCGGCGGCCTCCATGTCCTCCATTCTGTCGCATCCGGTGGATGCGAGGAGGAAGAGGGATACAAAGAGCATTCGCGGTGCCAACTCCATGGCTTCTCCAGGAAAGGGGAGTGACGTCCCTTCAACTCACCAATCCGCGCTGGGACCCGAGAGTTCCTGGCACGCCGGTCGCCATGATCCGGAGGGCCGGGACCGGGACTCTGGAGCGGCGCGATCCACCGGCGAGGGGCGGTCCGGCCGGGAACGAGACCGGTCCCTGGTGTATTCTGAAGGGGAGCCGGTCCTGCGTCTGGGGGCGGCAATCTGCAGACGGTCGGCCGGCCTTCGGGTCGGAACGCCGTCATGCCCGCCGGGCTGAAATCGCCCAGACACAGAGACCCAGGGACCCCCCCCATGAGCTGGATACGCGTCATCGCTGAAGACCGCGCGGAAGGAGCCTTGTCGGACGTCTATGGCCGGATCGCCCGAAGCCGGGGCCGGGTCTCGAACATCATGCGGATCCAGAGCCTGGCCCCCGGAGCGATGGCCGCCCACATGGACCTCTACCTGGAGCTGATGTTCTCGAAGGGAGGGCTGAGTCGGGCCGAGCGGGAGATGGTGGCGGTGGTCGTGTCCGTGGCGAATCGCTGTGAGTACTGCACCCTCCATCACGCCGCAGCCCTCGAGGCCTGGTGGAAGGATCCGGAGCGGGTGGAGCGGCTCAAGGAGGATCCCTCCGGAGCCGACCTCTCCCCTCGGGAGCGGGCACTGGCGCGGTACGCCCGGACCCTCACGCTCTCACCCGACGCCGTGGAGGCGGGGGAGGTGGAGCGTCTCCGGGAGGTGGGCCTTTCGGATGAGGAGATTCTCCAGGTCAACATGATCACGGCCTACTTCAACTTCGTGAACCGGATCGCCGTGGGTCTCGGAGTCGAGGCGCCGGCGGAAGAGGTGGGCGGCTATCGATATTGAGACGACAGACTCCAGACACCCCGGACCGAGGACAGGCGGATCCATGAAGACCGATGCCATCACCTTTCCCGGAGCCGGAGGCCATCCGCTGAGCGCTCGACTGAGCCGTCCAGCGGAGGGTGGGATCCGAGCGTGTGCGCTCTTCGCCCACTGCTTTACCTGCTCCAAGGATCTGAAGCCGGTGGTGAACATCAGTCGGGCGCTGGTGCGTCAGGGGATCGCGGTGTTCCGCTTCGATTTCACCGGGCTGGGAGAAAGCGAGGGAGACTTCGCCGACACGACCTTCTCGTCGAACGTCGGGGATCTGGTTGCAGCCGCGGCGTACATGGAGGACCAACTGGGGGCCCCCGCCATTCTGGTGGGTCACTCCCTTGGCGGGGCCGCCGTCCTGCAGGCGGCGCGGCGGATCCCTTCGGTCCGGGCGGTGGCGACCATTGGAGCCCCGTTCGACCCGGAGCACGTTACCCACCTCTTCCAGGATTCCCTCGAAGAGATCGACGACCGGGGCGAGGCCACAGTCACCCTGGCCGGTCGGCGATTCACGGTGAACCGGGAGTTCGTCGAGGATCTCGCTGAACACCGCATGCAGGAGACCATTGAGACCCTGGGTCGTCCCCTGATGGTCTTCCATTCCCCCGTGGATGAGACGGTGGGTATCGAGAATGCGGCACGGATCTACAAGGCGGCCCGACACCCGAAGAGTTTCGTTTCCCTGGATCGCGCCGACCATCTCCTCCTGCAGGAAGCGGACTCCCTCTATGTGGGGTCGGTCCTGGGGGCATGGGCCGAGCGTTACCTGGACACGGACGGGGAGGCGCAGTGAGCGATCCGGATCGGCAGCACCCCGTCCACAGCGTCATTCTCGTCCGGGAATGGGAACAACAGATGTCCTCCAGCGGCTGCTGCGGACGGCTGGAGGGAGATGCCCTTTTCTGGAATGGCGAACGGTGTTTCCCGGAGCGTCGGGCCCTCATGGAAGGCGCGGGCACCCTGTTTCGCGCGGTCCGGGACGTTTTCGGAGACACCGTGGTGGTCCGGGTGGTGGATCCCCGGAACCTTCCGGCGCTCCTTCCCATGCTCCTGCAGGAGTTCTGGCGTCACCGCGTTCCCCTCGCTTCGGTGTGGAGGACGCTCTCCGGGATGGCGGTGACCACCGTGATCGTGAACGGACGCCTCTTCAGCCGGGGAGAGTGGCCGCCGGTGGATCAGCTGTGCGACGCCCTTTCCAGTCCCCGCAGTCCTTCCCCCTGAGGTCGGCCCCCCTGAGGTCGGCCCCCCTGAGGTCCGTGATCAAGCAAACCTGAGCGCCCTGCCCGGGGCGCACGAATGCGGCCCCAGTAACCAGGGTGGGAACCTGGGCGGTCGCGCGCGCGTTTCCTGGACCAGAGGAGATCCAGGACCCTCGGCCACGCTCAACGGAGCCGCCGAGCCTGGCCGACACAGGGGAGCCATGGGCGAGCGGACATCACCTCGGAGACACCGGTCCGAGGAACAGGCGCGGCGTCGAACCCCTGATCGCACCCCGGACAAGCCCGGAGCCGGACGGCGGTCCCGGATGGGCGGGTTCCTGGCCCTGGCGCTCCTGGTTGCGACCCAGGGATGCGCGGACTCCCTCCCCGTGGGCGCGGGACCCATCAGTGATCGCGACGGGTCCCCCTGCCTCATCCCCGTGGACTCCCTCTTCGACGGAGGGGTCGGCCGGGATGGGATCCGGGCCCTTTCCAATCCCCCCCTGGTCCCCCTGGGCCATCCGGATGCGGCGTACATCCAGGACGAAGCCCGGGTGGTGGGGATTCGCACCGGCGACGGCTACGTGGCCATCCCCCACAACATCCTCTTTCGCCACGAGGTGGTGAATCTGGATGTGGACGGGATCGGCCTGGCCATCACCTACTGCCCCCTCACCGGTTCTTTCGTCGCCTTCAGCCGGGAGGAAGTGGGCGGAGTGGAGCTGGGCGTCTCCGGCCTCTTGTTTCGCTCCAACCTCCTGGTCTTCGATCGACGGCCCAACGTCCAGGAGGAGTCCATCTGGTCCCAGATGGACGGGCGAGCGGTCTGCGGTCCGGCGGCAGGACGTCGCCTTGAGTTCGTGCCCGCGGTAGAGATGACCTGGGAGGGGTGGCGGGAGCTCCACCCCGATTCCCGGGTGGTATCGTCGCGCACGGGGGTCGGAAGCAACTACGCGGTGCACCGCAACGAGGAGTACGAGCAACTCGACAATCCGGCGACCCTGGTCCCCATCCCCCGGCTGGATTCCCGCCGGCCTCCGAAGGAACGCGTGCTCGGAATCGTCATCGGAGGGGATGGCGGCATGGCCTATCCCTTCGGGGAACTCTCCCAGGTGCCTCGCCGCGTCATCCATCAGGCCACGGCGCGGGGTCCGGTGGTGCTCTTGTGGGATTCATGGAGTCAGGGCGGGGGCGTCTACTTGGCACAGGTCGATGGAGCCACCCTCAGCTTCCAGTTGATGGACGGTGCCTTCGTGGATGACCAGACCGGGAGTCACTGGTCCTTGGCCGGGGAGGCGAAGGAAGGCCCACTCGAGGGGGCCCGAATGGAGCTGTTTCCCGAGTCCTACGTGGCCTTCTGGTTTGCCTGGGCGGCGTTCCATCCGGAGACCGTGGTGTGGCGTCCGTCTCTGGGGTCCTGAGCATCCGTACCGGGTTCGCCCTGGGGGTTCCCTTCCCGACCGCGGATGAGCCGGCGGGGATGCCGGCGGCAATCAGAGACGCGGGCACCTGGGGAGGGGCGCGGGGTGTGAAAACCTATTAGCCCCCCGGCGCAGGAACGAAGCGGGCGCCTTCGGGGGCTTCCATCCGGGACCGATCGAAAGGCCGCCGGAAGGAGATGCTGTCGGCAAAGGCCTCGTTCCGGAACTCCCCCCGTTCTCCGGCCTCCGTGTACCGAAAGCCCCGGAATGCCGTGGCCACCGTGAGGCCGTCCACGGTGACGGGATCATCGTAGTAGAAGAGTGTCTCCGGGAGATCCGCGTCCGGCTCCAGGTCCCGTCCGAAGGACACCGTGTACCGGACGGCGGGGACCCGGCTCGTTTCGGGGTGGACGTAGAGGGTATAGCTGTCCCCCGGGGACTCCCCCACGCCTGGATCGAAATACGCCCGGACCATCTCATACCGGGTTCCATCCAGTTCCTCGTCCGGGAGTCGGCGATAGTGGATCCCCGGGTCCGCCAGCACGAAGGGGATCTGTTGGAAGTAGTACCCGGAGATCCCCCAGAACCGGGGGTTGGGCTGCCGGATCGTGTCCGGATGGATCCATGCCCGCTCGCCGTCCCAGGCGAAGCGGGCCTCGACCTAGAAGGCCGTTGAAGAAGTAGAGGGGCCACCGGGAAGGGGTCTTGCGCGACCCA
>REED01000081.1 GCA_007695225.1 Gemmatimonadales bacterium | reverse complement strand
ATGTGGGACCGGACGATGTAGCGGGTCAGAATCCTCATCTGCACCAGGTGTTGGGTCGGGGCGACCATTCGTTACGGGAGCGGCCGGTCCCGGCCACCCCCCTGCTCCTGAGCACCCGGGTTCCACGGGTCCGGTGGAACCTTCAGGCGCGGCTCTACAATCCCCAAAATACCCGATTTCCGAAAGAGCGGTCCCTTGCCCCCGTGGACCGGACCGGGAGAACCAGGTGAACCCACTGGCCACTCTGGCGCTCCTGATCCTACTCTCCGGATCGGGCACTCCACTACCGTCATACCCTCCCCGTGGCGCCGAACCGGGGGCCGTGGAGGTGACTTTGCCGCGCTCGGACACCATGTTGGTGCTTCCGGACACCGTTTCAGCACCTACGGGGGCCATTCCTGCGCTTCCGGACACCACTTCGGCGCCTGCGGACACCCTTCCGGCCACCGTGCCTGATCCCCTACTCCGCCCGCCCGGCGATCTGGCCATCCGGATCCGGGCTCGCGGCGAGTTCGGTGGGGACTGGACACAGTTTCGACCGTGCGACGCAGGAATCCAGGGGACGTGCAACCCCGACCTGGTGCCGCAGCTCCAACCGGACGTCCTCCTGGGGGTCCAGGCCGGAGGGGGGATCGCGGACCGGATCTTCCTGGATGTGGACTATGACCAGACCCGGGAGTTCGCCGGAGCGAATCGCTTCCGTGCCTTCTATCAGGGAAGGGAGGGGGAGCTCCTTCAGCGGGTAGAGGTGGGAGACGTGACCTTCGCTCTTCCCGAGACGCGCTTTCTCACCCGGGGCATCCCGGCCGGGAACTTCGGGATCCTGGCCCGCGGCGAGGTGGCCGGGGTGGAGCTCCAGACCGTCTTCGCCCAGCAGCAGGGGGCCCGCCGGTCGAGGGAGTTCCGCCTGGGGGCACAGGGGGGCGAGGTAGGGATCATCCAGGGGGACAGCCTCGTTCTGGATGACGCGGAGTACGTGCAGGGCCAGTTCTTCTTCCTCATGGATCCCGGGCGCCTCCAGGGGGCCCCCCATGTGGACGTTCTGTCCCTTCGTCCCGGAGACGCTCCCCCGGAGCTGGCTCCCGGCCCCGAGCCCATCCAGCTCTACCGTATGGAACGGGATCCGGTGCTCCGTCAGCAGGTGGAAGGCTACATCCAGGCCGACGCCGTGGCCGAGGGGGCCGGAGGTTCGGTCCGGGAATCCGGGTGGTTCCGGTACCTTCGGCCGGGAGTCGACTACTACCTGCATCCGTCCGGTCTGTGGGTCGCCCTCCGCAGTCCGCTGCGGCCCGACGAGGCGCTGGCGGTGACCTACCGGACGGCGCTGGGCGAGGAGGTGGGCGACTACAATCCGGAGTCGGTGGCCAACCGGGGGCAAGTGCCCACGTTGGAGCTCCTTCGGGCGTCCCGATCTCAGCACCAGCCCGGCCGCGCCACATGGGACCGTGAGATGAAGCAGGTCTACCGGATCTCTGGGTCCGATGAGGTGGAGCCGAGTTCGGTGGATCTGCGGATCTCCCTGGGGGAGGAGAGTGGAGGGCGGACCTTCCTCACTGCCCCCGACGGCCGGCGGATTCCCCTTCTCCGCCTCCTGGGGTTGGATGAATCCTCGCCGGTGGACCAGGTGGACTCGCGGGTTCTCTTCCAACCGGGCCAGGACCTGCTGCGGGACGCGGGACTCCAGCAGCAGGTGGGGCTGCAGGGGACCTTCCTGGTATTCCCCACCCTTCGCCCCTTCATGGAGCCGCCCCCGGTCCCGTCGGAGGGGCTGGACGCCGAGGCGGCCCGGGGGATCCTGGGGGCCGACGCCAACCGACGGATCTACGACACGGTGGATCCGCTGGAACGGGGAGCCGCCGGCCTCTTCCGCCTGAACCTCACCGCCGAGGTCCGAAGCCTGGGCGTGACCGCCACGGTAGCGCTGGGGGCCTTTGGAATCCGGGAGGGGAGCGAGCGGGTCTATCTGGGAGATCGCCTCCTTCGCCCCGCCGTGGATTACATCCTGGATCCCGGCACCGGCGTCCTCACCCTTCTGCAGCCTGGCGCTCTCCTGGCGCGTGCGTCCTCCGACCGTCTGCAGGTTTCCTGGGAGCAGGCTGCCGTATTCCGCATCGCGCCTACCTCCATCGTGGGAGCCAGCGCCTCGCTCCCCGCCGGGGGGGCCGGCCGCGTGGAGTTCATGGGGCTCTACCAACTGGAGCAGGAGCGGGTGAATCGCCCCCTCTTCGGAGCCGAGCCCGGTTCGTTGGGCATGGTGGGGGTCCGGTCGGCGCTGGCGTGGGAGCTGCCCGGCGTCGACGCCTTTCTCCAGCGATTCGGCAACGGGCAGGCGGGAGACGAGGGCGGAGCCCACTTCCGCATCGACGGGGAGGTGGCCGTCTCCCTTCCCAATCCCAACGTGTCGGGGGATGCGTACCTCGATGATTTCGATGCCGGAAACGAGCGCGGGTTGTCGCTGGTCTCTTCGGCCTGGCACCTGGGAAGTCGGCCGGCCTCCCGGAGCGGGGCGGAGGAGGCGCTGCCGACGGAACTCGACGCCCGATCGGTGGCCTCGCTGGCCTGGCAGCACACCTGGGTGGAGGAG
>REED01000066.1 GCA_007695225.1 Gemmatimonadales bacterium | reverse complement strand
CTGGAATCCCCTGGGGCACGAGCCGCCGGGGATCTACGACACCCCCCACTTCGACGTCCACTTCTACACCATCTCCAGCCAGGAGCGGGAGGCGATGCTCCCCACCGGCCCCGCCTTCGCGGAGGCGGCGTCCCGGAGCCCATCGCCGGAGTTCATGCCGGCGGGATACATCGACCCGGGGATGCCCCCCGTCCCCCGCATGGGGGTCCACCTCATCGACCCCACCTCACCGGAGCTCCACCCGGAGACGCCCGCGCCCTTCACCCGCACCTTCATCTACGGATCATGGGACGGGCGCATCATCTTCGTGGAGCCCATGGTGGCCACCGACTGGCTGGCCACCCGCCCGGATGAGACCATCTCCATCCCGGTGGCGGAGCGGTACGACCCGTCGGGTCTCTGGCCCGCGGCGTACCGGGTCTACTGGGACGCCGCCACGAGCCAGTACCGGATCGCCCTGGCGGAACTGAGGCAACGCTGAGGCCCCGAGAGCCCGGTCCTTTTCACCGACCGGTCCTTTTCACCGAGAGGGCGCCCGAGCGCCAACCCGACCCGTCCAGGACGGGACACGATGATCGACGACGCGCAGGTGGAACCGCTGGCCCACGCCCTGGAATCCGACCCGGACCCCCGGAACCAGCGGCTTCTCCTGGAGGCCCTCACCCACCTTGCCCTCTCCCCTGCGGCGTGGCGAGCAGCGTCGTGGCTCGCCCGGAGCGCCCTGCGGGACCTTGGCGATCCGGACCAGGCCGATCCCGCGGTGCTGGAGCTGGCGGCCCGGCTCCCCCTCCGCTCCGTCCGGGACCGGCTTCGCCACCTGGCCTCGGACCCGGAGCTCCCCGGCGCCCTTCCCTCCGCCCTGGCCCTGGCGGAGGTGGGGGACCCTGCCGGCGCAGTGACGCTGGCGGAAGGGGTGGCCCGGCCGCCGCATGCGGAGTCGCCTTCCCCCCCCGAAGCCGGCACGCGCCTTCCCCCCCGTGCCGACCTGGCCCGGGCGCTGGCGCGCCTCCCCCTGGAGGACGGCGTGCTGGAACCGGAGGCGATCCGCCCGGCGCTCCGCTCCGACGAGGAGGGGGGCGACGGCCTCACCCGGATGTGGGGAGCCCTCGCCCTGGCCCGCCTGGGAGATCGGGAGCCCCTTGAGGAGCTGTGGGACGCCCTGGTGCGCCCGCCGGGTTTCCTGGAGAGCCTGACCCGCCGCCCCCTCTTCACCTCCCCGCCGGAGCTCTTCCACGGGGCTCCGGGGTTCATCGTCCGGGAGCTGGCGGGGGTGCGGCCCCTCCCGGAGCGGGTGGTGGACTTCCTGCGGGCCCTCCGCCGGCAGGACTACGACGAGAACTGGACCCCCCGGAATCCCGCCCTGGTGGGAGATCCCCGGGACGCCCGGATCCTGCTGCAGGGTCTGACGAGGGAGGCGGGGGAGGCGGGGGAGGCGGGGGTCCCCCTTACGGAGGAGGCGAGTGAGCCCCTTACGGGGGAGGCGGGAGGGCCCCTTATGGAGGAAGCGGGAGGGCCCGAGGGGCAGGAGCCCGGGGGCCGCGGCCACCGGGCGGCCCTCCTGGCCCGACGACTCATCCAGCGGCCATGGCGGGACCTCCACCCCGACGCGGAGCCCTTGGAGTTGACGCTCCTTCGCGCCACCCCCCCGGAGTTGGCCGCCCAGGTGCTGGAGTCGGCGATCATCAAGCTCCCCCTCCCGGAAAGGGAGGACATGGTGAACGTAGGGGCCGTGGGGGAAATGTCGGGCGGAGAACCGACCGAAGCCGAGGAGCGCCCACCCGCCGATGGCGGATGGGCCCGCATGGAGGCGGGGAATGCCCTAGTGGCCCTGGCCGCCCACCTCCCCTCCGGAATCCCCCTTGCCGTGGCCCGGATGCTGGAGAATCCGACCCTCCAGCAGCTCCCCAGGGAACAGGTGGCCTGGCTGGTGGCCCGGGCCGGGCCCCAGGGGGTGATGGAGGCCCTGTTTCCCCGGATCCTGGTCGGAGGGGGCGAGGAGCGCACCCGGTGGCTGGCCTGGTTCGGAGAGATCGCCCGGCAGACCGATGCCCCGCCCCCCTTCCTGGGGGACGACGGGGGCGCCCCCGGGCCGCCTCCCCCCGTGGAGCTGGTGGACGACCTTCCCGAGGAGATGATGGTGGGAGCCCCGCCTCCCGCCCCGGTCCGGGCGCCGGCTCCCGATCCCCCTTCTGCCGTGCTGGAGCTCTTCCCCGACATCAAAACCGACACCCCCCACCCCCTGGCGGGGGATCCCCTGGTCCTGACCGTCTCCCTGGGGCTCGAGGCCGCGGAATCCACCCGGGGATCGGTGGCCATCCCGGACACGGAGGCCCCCGTGGTCCTCCGGGCCCACCTCCTCATGGGGGAGCAGTCGGCGTGGGGGGAGCTCACCTGGGTCACGGGCCAGGGGACCGTGGAGCCCGCGGTCTTCCACCTCTCCGCCCCCGGGCTCGAGGTGGACCCCGCCGTCGGGGACCCGGCCTCGGGGAATCCCGCCCTCGGCGACCGCGCCCTGGTGGAGGTCCGGGTGAACTTCTACCTGGGGCAACGGTGGTGCGGCGAGGCAAGCCGGAACCTGGACGTTC
>REED01000001.1 GCA_007695225.1 Gemmatimonadales bacterium | reverse complement strand
GTGGTCATCCCCTCAGGGCCCCGCCTGGCCCGGGCCCTCCTCGTGTCCGCCATCCGGGATCCCGACCCGGTGATCTTCATGGAGCCCAAGTTCCTCTATCGGCAGTTCCGGGAGGAGGTGCCTGAGGAGGAGGAGACCCACCCGCTGGGGGAGGCCCGGGTGGCCCGGGAGGGAGGAGACCTCACCGCGGTGGCCTGGGGCGCCATGCTTCCCCGGACCCTGGCGGCGGCGGAGGAGATGGCGGAGGAGGAGGGGGTGGAGGTGGAGGTGGTGGATCTCCTCACCCTCTCACCCCTGGATTCGGAGACCTTCACCGAGTCGGTCCGAAGGACAGGCCGCGCCGCCGTGGTCCACGAAGCGCAGCGGAGCTGGGGCCCCGGAGGCGAGGTGGTGGCCCGCATCATGGAGGACGCCTTCTGGCACCTGGAGGCTCCCATCCAGCGCATCACCGCCCCCGACGTCACCGTACCCTTCTTCGCACGGGAGAACGCCTATCTCCCTGACAAGGACCGCATCCGGAAGGGCTTCCGGGCGGCCCTGGAGGCATAGATCGCAATGGCCAGGACCTTCGAGTTGCCGGATCCGGGAGAGGGGGTACACGAAGCGGAGGTGGTGGAGGTCCACGTCGCCCCCGACGACAGGGTATCCGAATCGGACATCCTCCTGGAAGTGGAGACGGACAAGGCCGTGGTGGAGATCCCCGCCCCCTTCTCCGGCCGCATCGTGGAGCTCCTGGTGGAAAAGGGGGACGGCGTGCGTGTGGGAGAGGGCATCCTGACGTGGGAGCCCGGGAACGGAGACGCGGAGGCCTCAGAGGACGGGGCCGAAGAGGATGAGGAGGGGGAGTCCGAGGAAGGAGCCGAGGAGGGCGAGCCCAAGAAGGAAGAGTCCGAGAAGGAGGAGTCCGAGAAGGAGGAGTCCGAGAAGGAGGTGGAGTCCTCCGAAGCGCAGCCGTCCTCTGAGGCGCAACCCTCCTCCGAAGCGCGGGAAGAGGAATCCAGGGAAGCCCCCAGGAAGACCCCATCCGACTCCCGTCCCGTTCCTGCCGCTCCCGCCACCCGCCGGCTGGCCCGGGAGCTCGGGGTGGAACTGGAGCGAGTCGAGGGGAGCGGGCCCGAGGGCCGCGTCACGGACGAGGACGTCCGTCGTGCGGCCGATGGCGAGGAGAAGGCACCGGCGAAGGAAGAAGAGCCCGTCCGTGGAGAGGAGTCCGGAGAGGAGAAGGCGCCCGAGGAGGAGAAGGAGGCGCCCGAGGAAGAGGCGGCGCCCGAGGAAGGGGAAACGCCCTCTGGCGAGGAGCGTCGCCCCGGGCTTGAAGGAGTCCCGGACTACGGCGACCCCGAGAAATGGGGTCCGCTGGAGCGTCAGCCCCTCCGGAGCGTGCGACGCACCACGGCCCGTCGAATGGCGGATGCCTGGCGCCGGATTCCCCATGTCACCCACGTGGACCATGCCGACATCACGGAGTTGGAGGCGTTCCGGAAGGAGCACGACCAGGCCATGGAGGGGATAGAACTCTCCCTCACCGTATTCCTCCTGAAGGCCCTGGTTGCCACCCTGAAGGAATTCCCCCGCTTCAACGCCCGTCTCGACGAGGATGCCGGAGAGATCGTGGTCCTGGGCTACCACCACATCGGAGTGGCGGTGGACAGCGAGCGGGGCCTCCTCGTTCCGGTCCTCCGGGACGTGGATGCCCGGAGCCTGACGGAGCTGGCGAAGGAGCTGGAGGAACTCGCCCGCGCCACCCGCGACCGGGAGATCTCCCGGGATCAGATGCGAGGGGGCAGCTTCACCCTCACCAATCCGGGACCCCTGGGGGGCGACTTCTTCACCCCCATCATCAACCCGCCCCAGGTCGCCATCCTGGGCCTGGGCCGGGCCGCCCTCCGTCCGGTGGTCCGGCAGGGGGAGGGAGAGGAGCCCGTGGTGGAGCCCCGGCTGCTCCTTCCCCTCTGCCTGGCTTTCGATCACCGGGTGAACGACGGAGCCGACGCCGCCCGGTTCACGGGGCGGCTGGTGGAGCTCCTTGAGGATCCGGACACCTTCGTGCGGCACCTCTAGGGGGAAGGGCATGGTTATGGGGGAGACGGCGGTGGAGACCGAGGTGGTGGTGATCGGGGGTGGCCCCGGCGGATACGCGGCAGCCTTCCGGGCCGCCCAGCACGGCCTGGGCACCACCCTGATCAGCGACGAGTCCCAGGGGCTGGGAGGCGTCTGCCTTCTCCGGGGATGCATCCCTTCCAAGGCCCTTCTGGAGATGACGGGTCGGATCGATCTCGCTAGGGAGGCCGGGGAAGCGGGCATCGGATTCTCCGAGCCCGACGTGGACACGGGGAAGCTCCGGGACTGGTGCTCCGGCGTCGTTGAGGCCCTGACCTCGGGGCTGGAGGGCCTGGCCGAGGAGAAGGGGGTCCGGGTCATCCAGGGGCGGGCTCGCTTCGAGTCCTCGTCCCGGCTCCGGGTGGACGACTCGGAGGTGACGGCGGTGGAGTTCGGACACGCCGTGGTGGCCACGGGTGCGCGCCCCGTGGAGCTTCCCGATCTTCCCTTCGGAGGCCCGGTCTGGGACTCGGATCGCGCTCTGGCCCTG
>REED01000063.1 GCA_007695225.1 Gemmatimonadales bacterium | reverse complement strand
GAGCTCGATTCCGACTTTGCCGCCCAGAGGATCAAGAAGCTCTCCCTCTTCGAGGCGGTGAAGAATGCGATGCTTCCTTCCAGGGACCCGAAGCACAAGACCTTGGTGGATCAGTTCGCCTATCCCCTCCGGGGCACCGGAATGGTCTACGAGCGGATGGCTGAATCGGTACGGGAGCGGGGCTCCGCGGTGCGACTCCGGACACCCGTCCGGAGAGTCATCGTGGAGGACGGGGCCGCGGTGGGGATCGAACTCATGGACGGCGAGGTCCACCGCTATGCCGACGTCGTCTCCACCATGCCGCTCACCCTTTTGGTGAAGGGTCTTCCCGAGGTCCCCCAGCGGATCCGCGACCTGGCGGCCTCCCTTCGCTTCCGGAACACCCTCATCGTCTTTCTTCGGGTGGAATCGTCGGACCTCTTCCCCGATCAGTGGCTCTACGTCCACTCCTCCGATCTCACCACCGGACGGATCACCAACTTCCGGAACTGGATCCCCGAGCTCCATGGGGAGGAGACGGCCTCCATCATCGCCATGGAGTTCTGGTGCTACGATGATGATGCAGTGTGGTCCGAGGACAACGACACCCTGGTGACGCGGGCGAAGGAGGAGCTTCGGCAGACGGGTCTCATCGGCCAGGCGGAGATCACGGACGGGCACGTGTACCGGGTTCCCCGCTGCTACCCGGTCTACGACCGTGGATACCGCGAGCGCCTGAAGCCCATCGAGGAGTATCTGGACGGCATCGACCGTCTCCACGTCATTGGACGCTACGGGGCCTTCAAGTACAACAATCAGGACCACAGCATCCTCATGGGACTGATGGCCGCGGACAACATCCTCTCCCAGGCCGGAAACGACCTTTGGGACATCAACACCGACTACGAGGTCTACCAGGAGGAGGCCACCATCACGGCCTCGGGACTCCAGTCGAAAGTGGTGGCGTGACGGCGCGAAACATCACCATCCGGGAGGCCACCCGGGCGGATGAGGACCGCTGGAATCGGTTCCTGGGCCGGTGTCCCAATGGGAACTTCTACCTCCGATACGAATGGGTCCGGATCAACCAGAGGGAGTTGGGGCACCCCTCCATCTGTCTCATGGCCGAAGAGGAGGGGGAGGTGGTGGGCGTGTTCCCCATGACCCGGGTTCGGAGCCGGCTCTTCGGGGACATCCTGGCTTCCATGCCCTTCGTGAACCTGGGGGGACCGGCCGCCGGCGATCCGGAGGTGGAGGCCCATCTCCTGGAAGCCGCGCTTCAGCGTGCCGACGGGCTCGGATGTGACTACCTGGAGATCAGGAGCGACCGGCCCCTGGGGGAGCTTGCGACGAAGACCCACAAGGTCAGCATGACCATCCCCCTATCCGAGGATCCCAACGTCGTCTGGGAATCATTCACGTCCAAGCACCGAAAGAACATCAAGCGTGCCTACCGGAACGAGCTGCGGGTGGAGGCCGGCGGAGTCGAACTCCTGGATGACTTCTACCGCGTCATGGAACAGGGGTGGAGATCTCTGGGAACCCCACTGTATCGGAAGTCCTACTTCCGGGCCGTGGTGGAGGAATTCGGGCGCGATGCCCTCCTCTTCGTGGCCTACCACAAGGGAGAGCCGGTGGCCACGGCTCTGACCGGATGCTTCGGAACCCGACTCGAGGGAATGTGGGCGGCAGGCGCTCCAGCCCGATCGGATCTGTGGGCGAACTACGTGCTCTACTGGGAGATGATCGAGCGCGCGTGCAAGCTCGGATTCCGGCACTTCCACCTGGGACGGTCCACCGCCGGGTCCGGTGCCGCTCGGTTCAAGGCCCGATGGAATGCAGAACCCGAACAACTCTTCTGGAATTATCATCTCGTCCAGAAGGAGGGGATCCCGGAGTTGAACCCGGACAACCCGAAGTTTGATCTTGCGATGCGGACCTGGCGGAAGCTTCCCCTTCCGGCGACCCGCATCCTTGGGCCGCGGCTGGCCCGTCTCCTTCCCTGACCCCCGAGGGTGCATGCCCCTTCGAACCCTCCCTCCCGCCGGAACCTCCATCCGGGGGAACGAACTGGGGAGATGGCTCCTCCGGGCGCTGAAGCCTTCGGGGGAGTTGGCGTCGCTCCGGTCCCGGTTGGCCGATCTCCATGGCGTGAAGGATGTCTTCCTCCTCTCCTCGGGTCGGGCCGCCATGGCCCGGCTGCTTCGGGAGATGGCGTCCCTGGGGCGCCCTTCCGGGGAGGACCGGAAAGGAGATCGCGACGAGGTGCTGGTCCCCGGGTACACCTGCTATTCAGTGGCGGCGTCGGCCGTTCGGGCGGGGCTCAGGGTCCGCCCGGTGGACGTGGACCCCGGGACCCTGGACTATAGCAAGGAAGCCCTTTCCCGAGTCGATACCCGACGGGTTCTGGCGCTGGTATCTTCCAACCTCTTCGGGATCCCCAACGACCTTCCGTACCTGGAGACCTTCGCCGGCGAACGGGACCTCTGGATGGTGGATGACGCGGCACAGGCGCTCCACGCCCAGGTGGGCGGGCGATGGGTCGGGACCTTCGGACACGCGGGGCTCTTCAGCTTCGACAAGGGAAAGAACATCACCACGGTTCAGGGCGGAGTCCTGGTGAGCCGGCGCACCGAACTCTCTCTTCGCCTCCGGGATTCCCTGGGCGATCTCCCGCGCCCACCCGCCGGACAGGTGGCCGCGGACATGACCAAGCTCGCCGCATACGCCATCCTCCTCCACCCGCGCCTCTACTGGCTTCCCCACCGGATCCTCCCCCTGGGCCGGACACCCTGGGATACGAGCTATCCCGTCCAGGGCTACAGCTCCCGGCTGGCCCCCATGGCCCACCTCCTCCTGGACCGATTGGAGGAGATCTCTGAAGGAAGGATCCAGCGGGCCCGGGACCTGACCACGGCCCTGCACTCCTCCTCCGTCTCGGGGACGGTGGGGATGCCCATGGCCCATCCACCGGAGGAGAAGGGCCACCGCCCCGTATTCCTCCGCTTTCCCCTTCTTCTTCCGGATCCCGAACATCGGGAGGAGGCCCTCCGGCTCCTGGACGAGGCGGGGCTGGGTGGGTCCGCCTCCTATCCCCGGGCGCTCCTGGATGTGCCGGAACTCCAGCCCTTCCTGGCTCCGGGGGTGGAGGACACCCCGGGGGCCCGCCTCGTGGCGGAGCGCCTCCTCACCCTCCCCACCCACTCCTACGTCACCGACGGCGACGTGGGAAGGATGGTGGAGACGCTGGAACGAGCGGCGTCCCACCCACCCCGGTCGACGTCAACGACCCGGGGCGGGGTCCGACTCTCGGGCGGAGCCCTCCCATGAAGCGACGGCCTGCCCGGTCCTCCGGGAAGACCCTCCCCCTCTCCGGCGTCCGGGCCATCGTGACCGACGCGGAGACCCGACTGGGCCTCTATGTGATCCGCTCCCTGGGGCGGGCCGGCTGCAGGGTCACCGCCCTTGCGAACCAGGCGTCGGGGCCAGTAATCGGCTTCTCCTCCCGGTACGCCGCGGAGCGCATCCGCCTTCCCCAGGGAGACTACTGGGAGACCCTTCCCGCCGCCTTGGAGGAGCTCGGGCCCGGACACGACCTCCTCATGCCCATCTCCGCCTTCAGCATCACCGTGGTGGCCACCTCCAGGGATCGCATCGAGCCGCTGCTCAAGCTCTTCGTGCCCGAGCTGCATGCCTTCAAACTCGCCTCCGACAAGAGGTCCACCACTGAGGCGGGGAGGATGGCCGGGGTTCCCGTTCCCGAGACCTTCCCGAGTCCGGAACCTTCAGAGGTGATGGACTGGGCCGAAGGCCTTCGGGACCGACTTCCCCTGGTGGTGAAGTTCTCCGACGAGGAGAGAGCCGAGGCATGGGCCCCTTCGGAGCGCTACCGCATCGTCCGGAGCCATCAGGATCTGGCCCGGGAGTATCTCCGGATGCACGAGATCGCGGCGTACCCACTGGTCCAGGAGTACGTGGACGGAGATGGATTCGGGTTCTTCACGGTGATGGACCCCCGGGGAGAGCCGGTGGGCAGCTTCTGCCACCGTCGCCTCCGGGAGTACCCCATCTCCGGCGGGCCCAGCACCCTCTGCGAGAGCTATCACGACCCCGCCCGTCGGCTATGCGTTCGGGAAGAAGATGCGATTCTTCTTCCCGGACCTCCTGGCCGTGCGTGAGGAGTGGCGGTCGGGTCCGAAGGGGAAGGTCTTCCGGCGGTACCTCGGGGAGCTCCTGGACCTCTCCATCAAGGACGGGATCTTCGATGTGGATGATCCCCGGCCCCTGTTCACCTACCTGGGGGAGAAGGCGGGACGGTGATCCTCTGCGACATGGACGGGGTCCTGGCCATGGGGCCCGGGGGGGACACAGCCCCCAGGGAGCCCATCTACCGGACCTTCGTGGAATACCCCCCCGCGCTCCGGCTCATCCGGGAAGCCGGAATCCCCATGCACCTCGTCACCGCGAAGGTGGCGGCGCAGGCCCGTCAGGTTCTGCAGGCGATTGAGCTGGAAGAGCACTTCACCTCCATCATCGGCGCCGACCAGCTCTTCTGGCCCACCCTGAGAAGCGCGCTTCGGCAGCGCCGACTTCCTGTCGCCATCGCGAAGAGTACCTTCCGCTCCGTCCTGGAGGTCCCGCCTGGCCGGCCGGTGGTGATGATCGAGGACAACCGCGGAAACCTCCTCGAGATGCTGGGGGAGGGAGCCATCGACTTTGGCATCCTCGTGCCTCCCCTCCGGACGGAACGGGAGCGTCTGACCCAGGGGTTCGACCTGGAGCTGGCATTCTCCGTGGCCCGTCGGCTCTGCGACCCACAGCTTGACCCGGGCACCCTGGCCGACGACATCCCCCTCCTTCATCGGGACGGGGGGTACCTGTGCCATCTTCCGGCGCTGGAGGATATCGACGGCGCATCCCCCCTGCCGGACCTGGATTCCCTGACCACGGGAATCGTATTGAACGCCGGCGGGCCGGAGTTGGTCTCCGCCATCCGCGCCGGTCGGCGGATGGCGAGGAACCTGCTCGCCCGTTCCCGGCCCGGGTGATCCCGGTCCGCAGTCCGGTCCGCAGTCCGGATCAGCGCCCCCCGGACCCCACGGCCCCGCGAGCCTGGGTCGCCCCGGCTACCAAGTGGAGCTGCTCCACCTCATCGACTCCGTACCCCGGAACATACCCGTAGTAGTTGTAGTGGTCTCCCTGGGAGACGTCGTTCACCACCGCTCCCAGGACCCGGACCGGGAAGCGTCGCAGATTCCGGAGCATCCCTTCCGCGCGCTCGGAGTCGGTGGTCCCGCTTCGGACCACCAGGGCGAGACTCCCGGTGAGGGTCCCCAGGATGACCGGGTCCGCCGCAGCCCCGATGGGACAGGAGTCCACCAGGATCACGTCGAACTCCTCCTTCAGGTGGGCCAACAGGTCCTGCATGGCCGGAGTGGACAGGAGCTCCGGTCCGTTCTGCAGCCCCGATCCCCTGGGAATGACGGAGAGGAGGGGGTGCTCCGCGGGACTCAGGACCTCCTCCAGCGTCGCTTGCCCTGACAGGCAATCGGTGAGCCCCGGCTTCCGCTCCACGTCCAGGAGCTTGTGCTGGATCCCGCGGCGGACATCCCCGTCCACGATGACGGTGCGTCGCCCCAGCTCCGCAAAGCAGAGGGCAAGGTTGGAGACGGTGAACGACTTCCCATCCCCCGCATCCGGGCTTGTGACCGTGATCACGAGGGGGCCGGCCGACCCGTGTGCGAAGAGGATCCCGGTCCGAATGGACCGAAATGCCTCGATGGCGTGTTCATGGTCCGCCGGCTGGACCCTTCCCCCCCGGGTGCGGAGGTGGGGGATCGCGCCCAGGACCTGGACCCCGAGCTGCCACTCCACATCTGCGGGAGACCGGACCCGCCGGTCGGCCCGGTCCAGGACCAGGGCACCCACCAACCCGCCCCCCATGAACCCGAAGAAGACGACCATGGCCATGAGGGTGCTCCGATCACTCTCCGGATGGGTGGGGGGCTCCGCCCAGTCCACCACCCGCACGTTCGGATCGGCGCTGATGGAGGCCAGCCGCGCCGACTCGTAGCGCTGGCTCACGTCCTCGTAGAGGGTCTCGGCCCGCCCCACCTCCCTCCGGAGGCTGGCCTCCCGGATGGAACGGGTCGGGATGGCCCCCAACTCCGCCGAACGGGTCTGGAGCCGAGAGGTCACCTCTCCCAGGCGTGCCTCCAGGTCCTCGAGGATTTCCCTCGCCAGGGATGGGACCACCTGACCCTCCAGGGTCCGGAGCTGGGCGTCCAACTCGGCTACCGAAGGATACTCCTCAGTGTACCGCTGGAGGAGAGCCCGCCGTTCTGCCCGAGCCTCCGCAACCTGTTCCAGCGCCCCCATCAACTCCGACGAGCTCTGCACGGCGGGAATGGCTTCCAACGCCTGGATCCGAATCCCGGCGCCCCCCCCCGCCTCCAGGGCCCGGAGGAGAGCCCCCCGATCCCGTTCCAGCTCCTCCGCCCCCAACTGGAGATCGATGTAGGCATCCATGGCAGGCGAGCTCCCGTCCACGGCCCCCTGCTGGGCGGGGCTCAGCACATTGGCGCGGTGGAAGGCCTCCAGCTCCCCCTCCGCCTCCTGAAGGGTCTGACGTGCCGTCACGAGCTGCTGCTCCAGGGTGCTGCTCAACTGGTCGCTGGTGGCCCGGCTGAGTTCCGTGGCCTCACGAAGGAAGCTCTCCAGCACGGTGTTCAGGAGGCGTGCGGCGTGGACCGGGTCGCCGCCGGAAAGGCTGACGGAGATGTACTCGATGAACTGGTTGGTCTGGATGTTCATGCTCCGGGCGATCCCACCCGCCGCTTCCCTTGGCGAGGTCAAGCGGAACTCCGCATTTCGACCGGGTCGGAGATGCTCCGGACGTGGAGTCAGCCGGATCCCGAGGGACGCGCCGATCCCCTCGGTGACGGAGGCTTCCTCCACGAGCTCGCCTTCCCTGCCCAGGATCTGCAGCGTGCGGCCGGAGGAGTCCACCTGGAGCCGGTATCGCCCCGGCACGACATCCCCCGCCAGTTCCACCTCTTCGAAGAGCTCGGCATCCTCCGGCTCCCGGGGCTCGATGTAGAGGCGGAGCTCCCGGACCACCGGCTCGACGACGCTGAAGGAAGGAAGGAGATTCTGCCAGTTCAGGGAGGACTGCCGCTGACCCGTCTCGATGGCCGTCACCCCGGTCTGTCCGTTCGGGGTGTGGATCAGGGCGCTCACGGTGTAGCGGGGAGGCGTCAGGGCCATCGACGCAGAGGCCGCCAGGGCGCCCAGCACCACCGAAGCCAGGACCAGCCACTTGTAGCGGAGAAGGGTGGAGGGAAGCTTCCTGAAGTCCAGGCCCCCGGGCTCTTCGCCCTCTCCGTGTCCCGCATCCCCCGCATGGACCCCTGGAGTCGACTGCCGGGCATGCTCGGAGGGGACGCCGGTGCCTCCGTGGGGAGTGAGATCAAACCGTTCACGATCAGACATGTGGGGACCTGAAGTTCAGGAGGGCCTGGAATGGCATTTTTCGGAGGGAGGTCGGCCATTCCCGGGTGGGGATCCGTCGAGGAATCCCCACTCTCGGCCGTGGCCTCCCATGACTACGATAGACAGCGACAGACTTCGACGCAGATCAGATTGCAATACTGATGCCGGAGACGCCATGGAGCGTTCCCGGGGCCCATGACAGGTTGCGGTACACACGCTCCGGCACCCGAGGTCCCCACGCACCTCGACATGGAGCGCACCCTCGCATGGAACGCACCCCGGCATGGAGCCTGCGTCTACTCAGTGGGGTAGCCATAGCCAGGCGCTTGATTCAGGCGCATGATCCAGATCTAGGCGCATGATCCAGACGCATCTTTGCCGTCCCCCACTTCCAGAGTACCGACCATGAGAAACGCCTTCGCGAAGATCGGCCTGACCTCCGTTCTCGCCCTTCTCTTCCTTTGGGCCCCCGGGGTTGAGGCGCAGGGCGCCATCGAGTGGGACGGCGGCCGGGAGCAGATGACCCGGGTGGAGCTGGAGGAGCTCATGGAGCGAATCCAGGAGAACCTGGCCTCCACGGCATATTCCGCGCAGTTGAGGAGCCAGCTCGAGAGGAACGCCGAGCTAATCCGGAGACGCCTCGAACAGGGGGACTTCCAGGTCGGGGACCGGATCGTATTCCAGGTCGAGCGGGAGCCCGAGATGTCGGACACCCTGGTGGTGCGTTCGGGTCAGCGGGTGAGTCTTCCCATGGTGGGGGACCTCTCCCTCCAGGGGATCCTGCGCTCCGAACTGGAGGACCACCTGGCGGGGCACGTGGGTCAGTACGTCCGGGAGCCCCGGGTCCGTGCCCAGTCCCTCATCCGCATCTCCGTCCTGGGTGAGGTGGAGTCGCCCGGCTTCTACGTGGTTCCGGCGGAATTCCTGGTGACGGACGTGCTCATGGAGGCGGGTGGGCCGACGCGGGAGGCCAAGCTCCAGGATCTACGGGTGGAGCGGGGAGACGAGCGCATCTGGGCGGGTGAGCTTCTGCAGGAGGCCGTGATCCAGGGTCGGACCTTGGACCACCTGAACATCCAGGCCGGCGATCGGATCTTCGTCCCGCTGGAGGTGAGGCGTACCGGGTGGGAAACCTTCCAGGTCATCGCCGCCTCTGCAGGAGCCCTGGGGTCCCTGGCGGTCCTGGTGACCCTCTTCTTCTGAGGGCCTGCGTCCCACTGAGGACTCCGCTCCCATCCCTTGGTGGGCAGGGATCGCAAAGGAGCCCCGGGGGTCGCTGCCCCCGGGGCTCCTTCCAGTCTTCAGTCCGCCGAAGCCGGCGGGATCATTGGATCCCTCGGCTCAGGGGATGGGGGTCAGAGGGGGCACCCCTGCTCGTTGAAGCCCTCGAGGCGGTCCTTGATCGCCTCGAAGTCTCCCGAAGCGAAGGCATCCTGCACCGCCGCAATCACCTCGTCCACCGTCAGATCATAGTCCACATCGGGGCTCGCGGCGTTCAGGAGGGCCGCCACGGAGTGCCGCGCCAGGGCGTTCTCTCCACCCCCACGGGCGGTGACGTTGTCGATGAGCGACCCGTCCCGGTCGACGCCGAAGACCGCGGCGTAGGAATCACCGGGAGCATAGCCCACCCACTGGTCGAAGTGGTGCGGCTGGCGCCAGAACCCGGGGGTGCAGCCTTCGCCGGCCGGGGGCAGCTCGCACTTGATGGTCACCTCGGCCGAGGCCTCCAGATCGGTGTTGTCCCCGTTGAGGAACGCCGTGTTCGTGAACGTCTGGGTGTAGACCCCGTCCGTGTACTGGCTCGGGTCCGCCGGGCAGGTGAAGGTCTCCGGGAAGATCTCGGTCGTGGTGCCGGAAATCAGCATGGAGTAATCGACCCGGGGATCGCTCAGCGTGACCTCGTCGTCGCCGATGAGGTTCTCGGTGAAGGTCACGCCGGCGGTTGCGGTGGCGGTGGTGGAGCCCGCACCCACGTCGAAGGTCGCGGTGGCCGTGTTCAGGGTCGCACTGGCGTCCGCCGGAGCGGCGGAGTAGTCGCAGGTCACCGAGCCACCGGCGGGAGCCGTACCGGTGTTGTCATCCGTCACCGGGCACGTGATGTTCGCGACGGTGCCGTCATCGAGCACATCGGCAAGTGTGAAAGCCACGTCGAAGCCGTTCGGGTTCGTGACCGTGATGGTCCCCGTCACCGCGTAGTTCCCGGAGATCTCGGACTTGGTGGCCGTGACCGTCCAGTCGGAGACGAACTCGTCACCGGGGGCGCCCATGTGGCTGCTCGGGCTCACGGACTTGGTGAGCTCCCAGTCGACCGTCCGGTCGTAGGTGCCCGCCGCGGTCTTCTCCACCTCAAGGGGAAGTGCATCAGAGGGGGTGTTCTTGAAGAACACCGTGTTGTAGGTGTCCACCAGGAAGGTGAGGGAGGGCGATTCCGGGTCGGAAAAGATCACGCTGTCCGATCCATCCCTGGGCCTCAGGGCAGTCAGCGCAAGGAAGTAGCCCTCCGGCACAAGCTCGGTCACGGTGACTTCAGTTCCCGCGGGCCAGGAGCCAAGCGGAATGCATGCCATGGTCCCTCCGTCGAAGTCGCCAGGAAAGATCGTGGTGCTCCCGGATGTCGGCGTGGACGTCGCCGTCCACTCGAACTCCCAGTCGATGTCGGGAACCGGGTCGGCGCCCAGCCAGGTCTTGCAGATGTCGACCCCGTAGATGACCGGGTCCGTCTGCATCAGCGCCGAGTCCTCTGCCGAGATCAGCCCCGGGGTGGTGGGAAGGTCTGAGGAACAGGCCGCGACAATGATCGCGACCAGGAAGAAGGGAACTGCTCTTCGAAGGCGCATGACAGCCTCTCCTGGTGAGGTGGGACAGATCCAACGTTGTACCTTTCCACGGTTCGCACCTTCCGTGCCGGAGCAAACATGCCGAAAACCGGCAAAAGACCGCGGAATTCGCCCCTTTTTTCCCCATCAGGCAGTTAGCGACGCCACACCTCTCCCCCGGCAGTGTAGCAGGCATGCATCACATGTAAAAGCCTGTTGCACCGGGGTGCCACAGATGGGGCGACCGTGGTGGAGGCCGCACGGCATGGAACTTGATCGTTAGATGGATGCCGGCCTCCGGGGGCGCGATCTCCGGCGAGTCCGGAAGCGACCCGGAGCCACGAGGGGTTCGAACCCAGGGAGATGAGGGTGCACGCACGTTTGGAGAAGGATCCCGCCCGAGAGAAAGGGGAATATCCGCTCACGCCCATGCAGGAGGGGATGCTCTTCCACTACCTCTCCGAGCCGGGCTCGGGGGTGGACATCGAGCAGATCGTCTGCTCCCTCCGCCACCCGGTGGATGTGGGGCGGCTGCAGGCCGCCTGGGACCGGACCGCCCGGGGCCTCCCCCGTCTGGGGACGTCCTTCCGCTGGGTGGGCGTTCCCCAACCGCTCCAGCGGGAAGGGGCGGTGGTCCCCCCCATCGAGGTACGGGACCTCTCGGCGTTCCCCCCGGAGGAGCAGGAGGCCCGGGTGACGTCCTTCCTGGAAGAGGACCGCGCCCGTCCTTTCCATCTGGACGAACCTCCCCTTCTCCGTCTCACCCTCTTCCGCCTTGGAGAGGAGGAACACCGCCTCGTCTGGACCTTCCCCCACATCGTCATGGATGGGCGGTCCTTCCCCATCGTCCTGCGGCAGGTCCTCGGGCACCACGATGGGGTGGCGGAAGGGGAACCGGAAGACGCGAGGAAGGCGGAAGACGCGCCCGGGGCCGTCCCACCCCCGGAGTCGCCCAGCTACGCCGACTTCGTGCGGTGGTACGAGGCACGGGACACCGGGGGCGAGGAGGCCTTCTGGAGGAAGTACCTGGGGGGCTACCCCGGACCCACCTCCGTCCTGGGCGGTGGACCCCTCCACATCGGGCCGGGAGGGTCCCAGGGGGGACGCGGTAACGAAGCGTCTTCGCGAGGCCCCCGGCGGGAGACCTCGCTCCGCCTCTCCGCCGAGGAGACCCACCGCCTGCGGGCGCTGGGAAACGCGGCCGGCGTCTCCCTGAACACCGTGGTCCAGGGGGCGTGGAGCCTCCTCCTCTCCCGGTATTCCGGCGACCGCGAGGTGGCCTTCGGTGCGGTGCGGGCCTGCCGCCGGTGGGGCACCGAAGAGAGCGGGGATCAGGTGGGGATGTTCATCAACACCCTCCCCGTGCGGGCCCGGGTGGAGGGATCGCAGGAGTTGAAAGGCTGGTTGGCCGAGCTCTCCCAGGATCAACGGTCCCTGCGTCCCCATGAGCACACTCCCCTGATCCACCTCCAGCAGTGGAGCGGGGTCCCCCCTGGAACGCCCCTTTTCGAGAGTCTCCTGGTCTACGACCACGCCCACCTGGACACGACGCTGAAGGAGGAGGGCGGGATCTGGGAGCGGCGGGACTTCGAGCTCCTGGAGCGGACCACCTACCCCGTCACCCTCTACGGCTACGGGGAAGAGGCCCTCCTCCTGAAGCTGGCCCACGACCTGGCCCGGCTCCCCGCCGGAGCGGCGGATCGTCTCCTGGGACACCTGGCCCACCTCCTCCGGGAGATGGGATCCCGCCCCGGGAGCCGCCTGGAGGAACTGGAGGTCCTCCCATCCGACGAGCGGCGCCGCCTCCTCTCCGACTGGAACGACACCGCCCGGCAGATCCCGGACGGGGCCACGGTCCACGGAATGGTGTCCGGTGGGCTGGCGGGCGACCCCCAACGGAGTGTGGTGGAATGCGGAGAAGTCGCACTTTCCGCCGGCGCGCTGGAAGAACTCTCCAACCGGATGGCCCATCACCTCCGGACTCGGGGCGTGTTGCCCGGGGATCTGGTGGGGGTGGCCCTTCCCCGCTCCACCGACATGGTGGTCGCCCTCCTGGGCGTCCTGAAGGCCGGGGCCGCGTACCTGCCCCTGGACCCGGAGTACCCTCCGGAGCGCCTCTCCTTCATGGTGGAGGACTCCGGGGTGAAGGCCGTCATCGCCACCCGCGACACCGTGGCCGCCCTGGAGGTGCCCACAGGCGAGGGCGCGGGGGTCCAGGTGGTCCTGGTGGACCAGGACCGGGAATCCATCCTCGCGGCCCCGGGAGCGTCCCCCCCGGACCTCCGGGTGGAACCGGAGGAGCTGGCCTACGTGATCTACACGTCGGGCTCCACCGGTCGACCCAAGGGTGTGCAGGTGGAGCACCGGAACGTGGTGAACTTCCTGGAGGGGATGGACGACGTGCTCTCCGGGGGGCCTGGGGAGGGCGCTTGGCTCTCCCTGACCAGCCTCTCCTTCGACATCTCGGTCCTGGAGATCTTCTGGACCCTGTCCCGGGGGCTCACCCTTGTCCTTCACCGGGACGACACTCCCGGAAAGGGACCCCTCCCCCCTCCCTTCCTCCTGGGCGAGGCCGGAGGCGAGGAGCGGGCCATGGAGATGAGCCTCTTCTATTTCGCCAGTGACTCCGGACAGGACCCGGGGAACCGCTACCGCCTTCTCCTGGAGGGGGCCCGATTCGCGGACCAAGAGGGGTTCAGCGCCATCTGGACCCCGGAGCGGCACTTCCACGCCTTCGGGGGCCTCTATCCCAATCCGGCGGTGGCCGGAGCGGCGGTGGCCGCCATCACCTCGAGGGTGGGGATTCGGGCGGGGAGCGTGGTCCTTCCCCTCCATCACCCGGTCCGCGTGGCCGAGGAGTGGTCGGTGGTGGACAACCTCTCCGGAGGGCGGGTGGGGATCTCGGTGGCCTCGGGGTGGCACCCTGACGACTTCCTGCTGGCGCCGGAGAACCACGCGGAGCGAAAGGAGGTCATGTTCCGGAACATCGATGTGGTGAAGCAGCTCTGGAGGGGGGAGCGCCTCTCCTTCCCGGGACCGGAGGGACGGGAGGTGGAGGTGGGGATCATGCCCCGGCCCATCCAAAAGGAACTCCCCATCTGGGTCACCACCGCAGGGAGCGTGGACACCTACCGGGAAGCCGGCCATCGCGGGCTCCGGGTCCTGACCCACCTTCTGGGGCAGACCGTGGAGGAGTTGGGGGAGAAGATCACGGCGTATCGGGAAGCCTGGGACGCAGCAGGCCACCCCGCCGGCGGCGGACACGTGAGCCTCATGCTCCACACCTTCGTGGGAGAAGACGACGAGTCGGTGCGGGAGGTGGTCCGGGAACCCATGAAGGATTATCTCCGGACCTCTGTGGGACTCATCAAGAACTTCGCCTCCGCGTGGACCGCCTACCGCCGCAAGAGCGGGAAGGCGCCGGAGGCCCAGGGGGACGAGTTCGCCCAGCTCTCCGACGAGGACATGGACGCCCTCCTGGAGTTCTCCT
>REED01000012.1 GCA_007695225.1 Gemmatimonadales bacterium | reverse complement strand
TGCATCGCTCATCGCCGCTCCTGGATGGGGACATCCGCCAATGGAACTTCTTGGCTCCCGAGAAGAATATAGGCAGGAGGCACGGCATGTGCTGCTGAATGACAAGCGGGTCGGCGGCAAGCCGCCCGGAGGCCTGGATACCACCTCGCCCGGGCTCCCGCTCCGGTGGCCCCGTTGCACTTCCCTCTTTCTCGGGAGCCGGTCATGAGTATTCAAGATGCCTCGCCCCTTCGTAGGATGGACCGTCCGGGGGGTACACGTTGAGTCAGGCCGTGATCCTGGTCCTGGCAATGGTCATCGCGGGAGGGATCGCGGCGTTCTTCCTCTGGCGGCATCGAAGTCGGCGCCAGGAGGTTGCCGATACGCCGATCCTCCTGTTCCAGGCACGGAAGGAGGCGCCGGAGGGGTCGGGACATGAGGTGGAGAGGGGGCCAGGCCCCGAGGCGGGGGAGACGCAGCGACGGGACCTTGGGAAGGGACCGGGGCGCGGTGCCGGGAAGGGCCCAGCCCCGGACGCTGCTGAGGCCTCGGGCCAGCCCGCCCAGCGCTCGACCACCCTCTCGATGGACGGTCCGACGAAGCCCACCCCGACCCCAGGACCCCAGGGGGTCCGGGGGGTCCGGGGCCCGGCTTCGTCATCGGTTGAGTCCAGCCCTCCTGCCCCGGCAGCCCCTTCCTCCCCCGACGTCCCCTCCGAGACCGTCACCGCCGGGCCGGTGAGCTTTGACCGCGCCCAGGAGGGCACACTCCAGCTCCTCCCGGGACGATTCGTCATCCAGTCCGATGCCGGCAAAGGGGAGGAGATCCGCTTCGTCCGGGTCCCCGGAGCGCCGGCTCAGATCACCTTTGGCCGAAGCCCCGGCCCTCCTCATCGGCACGTCCAGCTCCAATCCCCCACGGTGAGCCGCTTACACGCGGAGTTGAGTTTCGCCGAGAACGCGTGGACCCTGCGCAATCATTCTTCCACCAACCCCACCCTTCTCAACGGTCGCTCCCTGGGCGCCCAGGTATCGGGAGTGGAGCTCCAGGACGGGGACCGGGTGGAGATGGGTGAGGTCGCCTTCCTCTTCCACCAGCCCGAGGGGCACGACCGCCTGGCGACCCGGAGTTCCTGGCACACGGACCGGGCCCTCCGGGCCATGAACCAGGACGCGGTCCTCATCCGCACCCTCCCTGGCCGGCGTGAACTTGCAGCGGTGTGTGACGGAATGGGCTCCCATGAGGCCGGGGGCTTGGCGAGCCGGCTGGCGCTGGAGACCCTGGCCGGTGAACTGGAGAAGGGCGAGGAGTTGCGACGCGCCGTGGAGCGGGCCAACACGAAGGTGCGAGAAACCATGGCCGAGGACCCCGACCTGGACGGGATGGGAACGACCCTGGTGGCCCTCCTCCGAGAGGACGACCGCTACACCATCGCCAATGTGGGAGACAGCCGAGCCTATCGGATCGATGACGAGGGGATTCGGCAGATCACCCGTGACCACTCCTTCGTGGCCGAGGCCATGGCGTCAGGGGAGATGTCCCAGGAGGAGGCCCTTCGTTCCCCCTGGCGGCACGCCATCACCCGGAATCTGGGGGGAGGGGACTCCGTGCAGGTCGACCTCTTCGAAGGCGCCCCTGCCGCGACGCCGCATGTCGTGGTACTCTGCTCCGACGGAGTCCACGGCGTCCTGGACGACAAGGCCATCGAACGGGTGGTGCGGGCGAGTCCCCACGTCCGGGACACGGCCCGGATTCTCTGCGAAGAGGCCATCCGGAACGGAACCCAGGACAATGTCTCCGCCGCCGTGGTTGCCTTCGGTGGTGGTCTGTCAGGCGGAAGGTCCAGCTGAGGTCGTACCGTACCCCTACTCTTCCCCGGAGAATCGAATGACTCGGAAGCGCGCTCTTCCCAGCCTGACCACACTCCCCGGCGGGTTCCGGTCCAGATTCCCGGGTGCCTTCCTGGCCCCGTTCGGGGCCCCATCCCCCCCCCCATCCCTGGTCGTGCTCGGCCTGATTCTCGTGGGATTCGGCGCAGGCGCGATCTCACCGGGAGTCCAGCCGCTGGCGGCCCAGCAAGGCCCCCTCACCGACGAATGGCAGATCCGATTCGCCAGCGAGACACTCCCCGCCGAATTCCAGGAGGGGGCGTCGGTCTTCCTCCGGGAGGGAGAGGAGGGGCTGGAGCTCCGCCCGCTGCGATCCGGGGACGGCGCCTTCATCTGTCTCCTGACCCTGGAGCCGGAGGAGGAGCGCGCCCATTCCGCCTGCTACCACGAATCGCTGGAACCCTTCATGGCCCGGGGTCGAGAACTCCGCCGGGAGGGAATGGGAGACCGTGTGCAGGAGATCCGGAACCGGGAAATCGAAGAGGGCCGGCTGGGAATGCCTTCCGTCCCGGCCTCCATGTACCAGCGGACCGCATCTTCCGGGGGATGGAACCCTGCGACGGGTGAGGTCACCAGCGCGCCGAGTCTCTTCGTGATCTACGTTCCCTTCGCCACCGCGGAGTCGACGGGGCTCTCCACCCGTCCCACCCGGGGCTCCCCCTGGCTCATGGACCCGGGGACGCCTCGGGCCCACATCATGTTCCAGCCGGACATGACCCCCGGCGGAGGCTGACGCCACCTCCGCCGGGAGGTCA
>REED01000002.1 GCA_007695225.1 Gemmatimonadales bacterium | reverse complement strand
GCCTTCAGGGGAGTCGTCCGGCTCTCCGCCCCATACGCAGCGGGTGGAGGCACCTTGGGATGCACCTGGGGAGGCACCTTGGGAGGCAACTTCGGCGGCACCTTGGGGTGGGGGCTTGTCCATGGCGGATTCGGCTCTGGTGGGATGGGGGAAGGGGGTGCGAGGGTTCGGTATCGGTAGGCCCACCATGGGCGCAATCTCGCCGGATGGCAAAATCCGAATCTGGATTCGGATTTTCTCCGCCCGGGAACCGGCTCACGGCAACTCTGCCAGGTCCGCCAGGTCCACACTCGGGGTGCTGGTCAGGCTCCGGCGGGTCAGCACCGTTCCCGGTTCCCCTTCGGTACTGAAGAATCCGCCGATCCGGAGGAACGGGACGCCGTCCAGCGTTCCTCCCAGGTAATCGGTGCGGTACCTCCGGATACCGGTGTCATCAGTGGTGAAGGTGAGGCGCTCCACCTCGTGCCACCGGCCGTCGACACCGGCCACGAACTGAGCGTCGTAGCGCGCCTCGCGGGTGCGGTTGCCAGTGGAGGGGAGGAAGTTCTCGAGGAAGGAGTACACGCCGCGAGCGTGGGTATCGGTGAAGGGACGGCGAAAGGAGGCGATGAGGCGCCAGCCCCCGGTCTCGGGGCCGTGGAGCCATGAGGTGTAGTCGGTGGTGCCGTCGCCGTTGGGGTGGATCCGGGTGAGGAACCCGTAGCGCTCCCCCGCCCGCCAATCGAAGGACAGGCGACTCTGGCCGCCGGAGCCCTCGTTTCCGAAGGTGCCGACGGTGACTTCCGGGCCCCTCCGGAGAAGCTCTACCCGGTGGGACTCGGGGATGCTCGAAGGGTCGTCCGTCTGGTAGGGACTCCAGATGCTGAAGAGGACAAGGCCTCCTCCTCCCCCAAGGGTCTGGATCCCGAAGTACCCCTCGCCGAAACCGTTGGCCATGAAGAAGGATCCCGGGACATCGTTTCCTTCGGGAACCTCAACCTCCGAATAGAGCCACTCCACATCCACCGCCTCCGGGAGATGCCACCAAAGGTGGGTGGAGGGGCCTCTGCGGCCCCAGTGGAACATGGACCCTTCGTTGTCCCGGACGAAGGCGGTCCCGGCGTCGGTGGCAGTGCCGCTGATCCGGATCTGGGAGGGGACGCCGAAGGTGGAGCCCACCCTGGTCGTCCCCACCAGATCGATGGGGACATAGCCTGCCTCCTCGATCCACCAGCTTCCGCCGAAACGGTGCTCGTCGGCCCCGGCGCCCTGGGCCAACTCCTGGGGATCCGTACCGGCCACCTTCACGGTGATGCCGCTCGGTCCGTCCGGATCTTCAACACGGGCCGAGACGAAGAGGGCGCCGGGCTGTTCGACCCGGACCCAGGTCCGGACGGTGGAGCCGGCCACGCGCCAGTTCAGCACGCCGCCGATTGAGACCACCTCCGCCCCCGATCCGTGGTGGACCCAGGCATTTCCTCCCACGGGGACATCGGTGGTGGAGGCGGGGTGGGCCGACACCGAACCCACCGAGAGGAGGGCGGCCGCCCGCAGGCCTCCCCCTTCCGCCACGATCACGGTTTGCCCCGGCCGGAGCGCCGTGACGCGTCCGGCGTCATTGATCCGGGCAATCTCCTCGTCCACGACACGCCACGTCAGGGGGGGAGGGGGAGCGGGATTGCCCTGGGCGTCCCGGGCCGAGGCCAGGAAGGTCGCTTCGAGCCCAGGATGGGCCAGGGGCATATGCGGTGGGTTGACCTCCAGCAGAACCATCACCTGCTCCACCGTGAGTTCGAGACTCCCACTCACGTCTCCCGCCCTGGCCTCGACGGTGGCGGTTCCGTTGGACTGGGCCTCGGCGATGCCACTCGAGGTGACGGTGACCACGGCGGGAGCCAGCGACCGCCAGGTCACCGACTGCCCCTCCATGACTGCCCCCCGCTGGTCCCGGACCACGGCCGAAAGGGCGATGGTTTCGCCCAGGGAGGCGAAGGAGGTGGCAGGCGCCGTGATCTCGATGGACTGGGGCCGCGGGGGAGCGTCCGGATCACCTGCGCCTGGATCCAAAACCTCCGAAGGGCCGGAACAGGCAGACAGGAGAGAGAGGATCAGGGTGAGCCACGCACGGATAGGAGGGCTGGGGCGTCGTCGCAGCGGGGAGGGGCGGGTTGCCATAGCACGGACCTGGGAGGGATTGCGTTGGACTTTGGAGTATGGGACGCGTGTCGGCCGATGGACAGGATAGGACCCACGGGCCGACGCGGCGATCTGGGAGAGCCTGCGGGCGTTCACCCGGCGCCGTGGGGATTCGCGGTATGTGCGGGCGGGGGGCTACGTCGGCCGGTTCGCGGTACCTTTTGCTGAACAGAGGCCCCGAAATGTGGGCGCGTTCAGCGTTGGTAACCTGACGCCCGCCCCCCCCCCGCCGGCCCCCCCCCACCGTCCGGAATGACCGCGAAGGTGCGGAGATCCGAACTTGCCCCGGACTTCCGGACACCCGTATGATGGCGCTATGCCGCAAAAGAGACTTGCCGGCCCTCGGGAGCCCCGACCGGTCCCGGGGACGGCCATGCCGGACCAGCCGAACAAGGAGAAGCCTGTGCGGAATCCATGGACTGTATGTCGCCGGTTGGCACCCATGGGTCTCTCGCTGGCCAT
>REED01000092.1 GCA_007695225.1 Gemmatimonadales bacterium | reverse complement strand
TGGAGAACTCCGGGCTCTTCCAGGTGGGCTCTTCGGGATCGGCCCAGATGTTCCATTCTCGGCGCATCGGGGTCGCCCCGGGAGGGCGCCAGGTCCCCATCCGGTGGGGAACCCGCCTCTCAGGACGGGTGGGACGCACGGACATCGGGCTCGTCCAGATGCACACCGGAGGGATGGATGGGGTGCAAGACCCAAACCACTTCACCGTCCTCCGCGTGGCGCAGCAGCTACCCAATCGCTCCCGGATCGGGGCCATCGCAACTTCCCGTATCTCCGCCCGGGACTCCGATGACTATGGTCGGACGTACGCCGCCGATGCCCGCTGGGGAATCGGGGAGGCCATCACGTTGAACGGAACCGCAGGGCTCACCGACACCCCGGGCCTCGAGGGGAGCCGGGAAGCGGTCCTCCTGGGTGCCAGCTTCCAGAATCGGGACTGGCGGATCTCCACCGACTACAACCGGGTGGGCGACAACTTCAACCCCGAGGTCGGGTTCGTCCGGCGCCGCGGGTTCGAGGAGGTCTCCATCTTCACCATGAACTACTACCGGGTCCCGCAGATCTCGTGGCTCCGGGAGCTTCGCCCCCACGCCCGGTACCGCGTCTCCCACAGCCTGGACGGCTTCAAGGAAACGGAAGACTGGCACGTGGATTCCCACATCGAGTTCGAGAACGGGACCTTCTTCAGCCCCGCTTTCGACTGGCAGCTCGAGGGCTTGAGCCGGCCCTTCCGGATCACCGGCTCGGAGCTGGTGATCCCCGCCGGTACCTACCGGGGCTGGACGGCGGCCTGGCGCTTCAACACCAATCCGGCGGTCCCGGTGGTCTTCCGCTCCGGCGTGGACTGGGGAAGCTTCTTCTCCGGCGATCGGCGGGGCGGCTTCGCCTCCGTCTCGGTGCAGCGCGGCGATGCCCTCACCGGGAATGTCCAGGTGAACCACAACCGGATCCGTCTCCCCGAGGGGGAGCTGGACACCACCCTGAGTCGGGTCCGGGTCCGCTACTCCTTCAACCCCTCGGTGTTCGTCCAGTCGTTGGTCCAGTACAGCGACCAGACGGGCCTCTGGACCGGAAACCTCCGCTTCGGATGGCTGAACACGGCGGGGACGGGGCTCTTCCTGGTCTACAACGAGCGGCAGACGCTGGATGTGAACGGAATCGTGGGGATGCTCCCGCGGGAAGCCATGGCCCCGGCGGAGCGGACCTTCGTGGTGAAGTTCACCCGTCAGTTCGACGTGGCCGGGTATGCCCCGGCCTTCCTGAACTGATAGGCACTCCCGGAGGATGACCGGCGGCGTTGGGGGGAGCGCCGTTCCCGGACCTGACCTACTGCAGTGGCTGGCGTGGGAGGGGAAACGGAAGAAGCTACTGTGCCAGGGGAGGACGCGACGTTGTCCCCCTCCCGGTCGGGCATGACACCCCGTGGAGAGCGGCACCCGGATCGCTGAGTCCCAACCCGGAACCCCTCCCATCTGAACAGCCCCCTCCGGCGCCATGCCGGAGGGGGCTGTTTCGTGTTGTCCTGATTGCCTTTACCGAAGTGCGCCGCCCAGGAATCGAACCTGGAACCTACTGATTAAGAGTCAGTTGCTCTGCCAATTGAGCTAGCGGCGCGTGTCCTGCAGACGAAGAGCGGGGACCCAACACGATGCCCGTCCCCCCGTGATCCGACCCCAAGGGCGGTCGGGATCCTTCCCCCATGTTCTGTCGCCCCGGATCTGCAGCGTCTAAAGCTAGGGGGGCGTTGGAATCCGTCAACCCTCTTCGGGCCGGCTCTCCAACTTCATCCGGTTCCGGAGCGCAGGGACGTAGAGCCAGAGGAGGCCCACGGTCTGCACTCCGAGCTGCACCGCTATGGCCAGGGACAGGCTCCGGGGCACCAGGGTCAGCCCCGCGCCGATGGAGACCAGGAAGACCAGGGGAACCCCCCAAGCGAAGCGCCTCGGGAAGGCGCGGATCGTGGCGAAGGGCTCCTGGTCCCCGAGCCGGCGCTCTCCGGGCTCCTGGTCCCCGAGCCGGCGCTCTCCGGACTCCTCCTCTCCCACCTGGCGCATCCCTTCCCCTCAGTAGGCGGAGAGCCCGGTGACAGCCTGGCCCAGGATGAGCCCGTGGATGTCGTGGGTCCCCTCATAGGTATAGACCGACTCCAGGTTGGCCATGTGGCGCATGGCGGCGTATTCCACCAGGATGCCGTTGCCCCCCAGGAGGCGGCGGGCCTCCCGGGCTACCTCGCAGGCCATGTCCACATTCGCCCGCTTCGCCATGGAGACCTGCCGGGGCTTCATGGTCCCTGCATCCTTGAGCCGGCCGAGCTGGAGGGCCATGAGCTGGCCCTGGGTGATTCCGGTGACCATCTCCGCCAGGCGCACCTGCTGGATCTGCTTTCCGGCGATGGGGCCGTCGAACATGACCCGCTCCCCGGCGTATCGCAGGGACTCATCGTAGCAGGCCATGGCGGCCCCCACGGCACCCCAGGCGATCCCGTACCGGGCCTGGGTGAGACACATGAGGGGGCTCTTGAGCCCCCCGGTCTCGGGCATGAGGGCCGACCCCGGGAGTTCCACATCCTCGAGATGGAGCTCACTGGTGTCGGATGCAAGCAGCGAGAGCTTCCCCTTCTGGTCCCGGGCGGAGAACCCCGGGGTGTCGGTGGGAACCACGAATCCCCGGATCCCCTTTGCGTCCCCGATCTCCCCGGTCTGGGCCCAGACCACCGCCACATCGGCCATGGACCCGTTGGTGATCCACATCTTGGTCCCGTTCAGGACCCATCCGTCCCCGGTCTCCCGGGCTGTGGTGATCATCCCCCCGGGGTTGGAACCGTAGTCCGGCTCGGTGAGGCCGAAACACCCGATCTTCTCCCCCGAGGCCAGCCCCGGCAGCCACTCCCGGCGCTGTTCCTCGCTTCCGAAGGCGAAGATGGGATACATGACCAGCGCGCCCTGAACCGAGGCAAAGGAACGAATCCCCGAATCCCCCCGTTCCAACTCCTGCATGATGATTCCGTAGGCCACGTTGTTGAGGCCTGCACAGCCGTACTCTTCGGGAAGGTTCGCCCCCAGCATCCCCAACTCCCCCATCTCGGGAATGAGTTCGGAAGGGAAGCGTCGTTCGATATAGGCGTCCTGGATGAGGGGGAGGACCCGGTCATCCACCCACCCCCGCACCGTCTCACGGATCATCCGCTCCTCGTCGGAGAGGAGGGAATCGAGGTCGTAGAAGTCGACGCCCTGGAACTTGGCAGCCATGGGTACCCGATCCTGTTGACTTGAGAATACCTTGCGGAGGCCACCCATGGGCGCCCACCGTGCGAGGAAGAGGAGGTCCGTCCGACCCGACCCCTGACTACTCCTCAGTGGGAGACGAGGATCCGGGGGTGACCCCGGAGGGAGTGGCCTCCACCGCTGGCCGGTTCCGGAGCCGCATGATCCCGAAGGAGAGTTCCCGGGCGATCCGCCCCCCGAGGTAGAACGCCACAGCCAGGGTGGCCGCCCAAAGCTGGGGGATGTGCCCGGGGTCCGGCTGGATGCCGAACCAGATGTAGAGGGCCAGAAGGACGGCCAGCCCTCCACCGGACCACCAACCGATGCGGGTGGCCCGACTCCGGGCTGATTCCACGCACTCCGGGCACCACAGGAGCCGATCCAGGTCGGCCGCGGGGGTGGGGCGCAGGCATCGGAGGCATACCACCTCCTCGGGAAGGCGATGGCTCCAGTCCGTTTCCCGTCGCTTTACCATCCGATCACTCCAGGTTCGCCAGGACGGCCCGGGTATATTCCGCCGTCCCGGCCGTGCCTCCTGCGTCCCGGGTCCGGGTCTCGGGAGTCTGCAGGGTCTTCCGGATGGCGTTCCTGATCCGTGTCGCGGGTTCCGCCTGCCCGATGTGGTCCAGGAGCATGGCGGCCGAGAGGGCCAGGGAACTGGGGTTCGCCACCCCCTGACCGGCGATGTCGGGGGCGGAACCGTGGACCGCCTCGAACATGGAGGCATCCTTCCCGATGTTCCCGGCCGGAGCCAGCCCGAGCCCACCCACGAGCCCCGCCATCAAGTCGGAGAGGATGTCCCCGAACATGTTCTCCATGACCAGCACGTCGAACTGATGGGGATCCACCACAAGCTGCATGGCGGTGGCGTCGATGATCCGGTCCTCGAACTCGATCTGGCCCTCGTACTCCTTCGCTACTTCGCGCCCCACGTCCAGGAAGAGTCCCTGGGTATACTTCAGGATGTTCGCCTTGTGGGCCAGTGTCACCTTCTTTCGCCCGTTGGTTCGGGCGTAGTCGAAGGCGTACCGAACGATGCGCTCCGCCCCGAAGCGGGTGATGATCATCACCGACTCGGCGGCGGCCCGGGGGTCACCACCCAGCCCGATGTAGTGCTCCACACCCACGTAGAGTCCCTCCGTGTTCTCACGGATGAGGACCAGATCCACGTCCTCGTAGCGTCCCCCCGGGATCATGGAGAGGGCCGGGCGCACATTGGCGTAGAGGTCGAACTCCTTCCGGATGGCCACATTGATGGACCGGAAGCCCGTGCCCACCGGAGTGGTGAGAGGACCCTTCAGGCAGACCCCGTTTCGGCGGATGGACTCGAGGGTGGTCTCGGGAAGTGGGTTCTTGTGAACCTCCAGCCCAGCCAGCCCCGCCACCTGCTCGTCATAGTCCAGGTCCGCGCCGGCCGCACCCAGGATTTCCAGCGTGGCCGATGTGACTTCCGGCCCGATCCCGTCTCCCGGGATCACGGTGATGGTCTTGCCCATGAATCGTCCTGATGGAATCGAAGGATGGAACGGAGAATGGACCCTCTCCCGATCCGCTTGGTGCAGGCGGCTTCAGCCGCCCCCTCTGCCGCCTAAGGGGAAGAGATGTAGTCCGGATTATACTGGAATTCCGTTCGATCCTCACCCCAGCGGACGAGATCCTGCATCCGACCCGGGCGTTCCGTGCCATCCCGACGGGCCAGACCACTGAGGTTCAACGCCTGTCGCCAGCCCATCTCGCTGAGCACTTCCCGACTCAGGAGCGCCTGGGCCATGGTGTCCCCGTTTGGGTGCTGGATCATGACCCTGACCCCGCCCAGGCCGGGGTGCGCCTCGAAGGCGTCCCGGGTGGAGGAGGAGAAAAGGAAGATGTACGGGGTGGCCTTGGCCCAGAGATCCCCCCCTCGCCGGTAGGGTTCGGGGTCCACCACCACCTTCACCTGAGCGACGTTCCCGCTCATCTCCACGGAGACGTCGCCATGGAAGGTAAAGTGGGAGCGTAGGTCCGCCGCCGCCGGAGCAGCCTGGGCCTCGGGGCGGGAGAGGGCGTCGCACCCGGGCAGGACACCCAGCGCCACCACCACGAGAAGGCCGACGCCGGGCCATGCGCGGCCCCTCCGAGGAGTCCGGCCCCTCCGAAGGGTCGGCGTCCTGCGCGTACGTATCCTACACCTGTTCACATGCACTCCTGCTGGGACGGGGGATGGGCGGCCCCGATTCTCGTTTCGTTGAATCGGGACCGCGCACGGCTCCCGGATTGGGAACCGGAACCGACCGTGGGATCCCCTTTCCTACAGCGCCCGGGGGGTGGCGTTCCCCCCCGGCTCATCCGGATCCGACGTCGTCCCGCCCGGCTTCCCCTCCTCCAGATGGAGGGACACCGAGTTGATGCAGTATCTCAGGCCCGTGGGAGCGGGACCGTCAGGGAAGACGTGTCCCAGGTGAGCGTGGCAGCGGGCACACACCACCTCTGTCCGCCGCATGAAGAAGGATCGGTCCTCCCGCTCCTCCACGGCTGAGGGATCCACGACATCCCAGAAGGAGGGCCAGCCGGTCCCGGAATCAAATTTGACCTCCGAGGAGAAGAGGGGAGCATCGCAGCAGACACAACGGTAGACCCCGGGCCGCTTCTCATCCCAGTAGGCCCCCGAGAACGCCCGCTCGGTTCCCTTCTTCCGGGTAACCCGGAAGGCCTCCGGGGGAAGTCGGGCCCGCCATTCCTCTTCGGTGAGGTTCCCCGGTTCGGAGAGATCCTCCGCGCTGCGATCGTCGTCCATGGAATCCTCCTCAGTCCACCAGTTCCACCTTCTCCATCACCACGTCCTCCACCGGGCGATCATTCCGTCCCGTCTCCACCTGGCCCAGCTTGCGGATCACCTCCATCCCATCCACCACCTTCCCGAAAACGGCATGGCGATCGTCCAACCAGGGGGTGGCGGCCAGGGTGATGAAGAACTGGGAGCCTCCGGTGTTGGGACCGGCGTTGGCCATGGAAAGGATCCCCTCGTCGCTATGCCGGAGTTCCGGGTGAAACTCGTCGTCGATCTGGTAGCCGGGCCCGCCCCGTCCCGATCCCTCGGGGCACCCGCCCTGGATCATGAATCCCTCGATGATCCGGTGGAACGAGATACCGTCGTAGAATCCCTTTTCCACCAGGTCGATGAAGTTCTTCGTGGTGATGGGGGCCTGGTCCTCGAAGATCTCGGCCCGGAAGGACCCCTCGGTGGTATCGAAACGAACGGAACGGTTGGCCATGTAAGGAAGGTCTCTGGTTTCGGAGGAACGATGGATGAACGATCCGTGAGAGGCGAAGAGGCGGTTCAGCCCCGCACATTCCGGGGCCGCCCGACGGCTCGACGCACTGAAACGTTGACGGGCCTGAATACCGGCTCGGCGTCCGGACGTTCCCTTCCGGTCCAGCCGGGTACTGCGGGGCACTGCAAGGAACGCCCGGAGCCGGCGGATCTCCGACTCAACAGTTTGCTAGGCGGATCCGGGACGGGGAATCACTTGGCACGCACGCTGCAGGAAATTCCAGAAAGCCTCGCAGGAACCGTCCATCCGGTACTCCACCGCCTCCAATCCCGGAACGGCGAAGACCGTCCCATTCAGTTCCATCAGGAAGTGGAAGCTGCCCGTGGAGGAGCCGGCGTTGGGGATCACCGCCTGAAGATCGCCGAAGTCCACCACCGCCGTATCTCCCCGCAGGGACACGTCGCGGAGCAGACCTTCCGTCCCGGGGCCGAAGAAGGAGTGGATGCCGGCCTCCCGCTCCTCCGGGAGGGGCCCCTGGAGGAGGGCCGTCAGCGCGACTCGAAGAAGGCTCTCCTCCTGGGAGATCCCTGGCGACCGATGGATCTCCACGTTCCGGGTGACCTGAACCGGAGCCTCATCTCGGGTGAAGGTGAGGGCGAGGGTGAACTCCGGCGGGCCCTCCGCCCCCGATCCCGCCGGAACGCCCACCTCGGCGCCCCTGTCCGGGCTGCCTCCGGGTTCGGGGTCGGCCCCCGGCCGGTCGGAACCGTCCCCGCACCCCGCCAAGAGGAGGAGGACGGCGACGAGCGGAACTCTGGCGGGCACTGCACCGCGGACCCCCTCCCTCAAAGCAGGTACCCCCCATCCACGGGAAGGACGACCCCGGTGATGTGCCGCGCCGCTTCGGAGCAGAGGAAGAGTACGGCCCCCGCCACGTCCTGGGGATCACCCAGGCGGCCCAGGGGGCTCCGCTCCCGAGCCCGATCCAGGTTCTCCGAGGGCACCCGCTCCGTGAGTTGCGTGGTTCGGATGTATCCGGGTGCCACCGCGTTGACATTCACGTTGAAGGGCCCCAGTTCCACGGCGGCGCTCCGGGTGAGGGCCAGGAGCCCGCTCTTGGAAGCGGCGTAGTTGGCCAGTCCGAACTCGCTGCTCAGGGCATGGACCGAGGAGATATTCACCACCTTTCCATATTCCTGGGCCCGAAAACGGGGAGCCATGGCTCGGAGGAAGTAGAAGGCCCCGGAAAGGTTGGTGTCCAGCACGGCGTGCCAGTCCTCGTCGGTCATGTGCCAGAGGGCCCGGTCCCGGCCGATCCCGGCGTTGTTCACCAGGATGTGTAGGCCCCCGAGGGCCTCGGTGGCCTCCTCCACGAAGCGGGTGACGCCTGCCGAGTCGGTGCAGTCCACGGCCTTCCGGAAAACCCGCACTCCCTGGGCCTCCAGCTCCGAGGCGGTCCGGTCCGCGTCCAGCAGGGAGGCCTCGCCCTCGTTCAGGTAGTTGAAGGCCACGTGGACACCGGAACGGGCCAGCGCCATGGCCACAGCACGTCCGATCCCGGTGGATCCCCCGGTGACGATGGCCGCCTTTCCCCGAAGTCCACCCACGGTGAGACGTCCGCTGGGATCCGTCTCCGCCTCCACCTCTTCCAGGAGTTGCTCCACGGCAGGAGAGGACCGTCCGGGACGAGAGGGCGCAAGGGTGTCCCCGCCCTCTCCTTCATCCTCCTCGAACCACCCCTTCGACTCGCTGCAGGATGACATCGTCATGGGTCGCTCCTCAGGAGGAAGGAGTGGATGGAGGGGAGACCTCCGCCTCTGGAAGGTGCCGAATCACCTGTCCCTCCACCAGGAAGACGACCTCCTCGGAGATGTTCGTGGCCAGGTCCGCCACCCGTTCCAGGGATTGGGAGATGTGGATGAGTTCCAGCGCAGGAGTGATCCGCCGGGGATCCTCCAGCATATGGCTCACCAGGATCCGGTGGATGGCGGTGCGGAGATCATCTACGGCGTCGTCCCGGGCCCGGACCTCCCGGGCCATCTCGGCATCCCGGAGTGAGTAGGCACGGAGGGCGTCGGAGAGCATCTCCAGGGAAAGACGGACCATCTCCTCCACCTGGGGGAGATCGGGGATGGGGGGATGGGAAAGAACCTGGCGCCCCGCGTTGGCCACCTTCACGGCGTGATCCCCCACCCGCTCCAGGTCGTTGGAGATCTTCAGCGTGGCCACGATCTGTCGGAGATCCTTGGCCATGGGCTGCTGGAGGGCCAGGAGCTCCAGGGCCCGCTCATCCACTTCCAACTCAAGGGCATCCACCCGGGCATCCCCCTCCTTGATGGGGGCCAGAGCCGCCTGATCCCGGTTCACCACCGCCCAGGCCGCTCGGCGCAGAAGATCCTCCGCCTCGCCCGCCATTTCCAGAAGACGGGCATGGAGCGAATCCAGGAGGTCGTGGAAGTGCCGCTTCGGTGGGTGGGGCATGGAGGGCTCGAGTCAGGAGCGGTGAAAGGGGGTCGGGTTCCCAACATGGAACCTTCCGTTCCATGTTACCCGAGAACACCCCCGGAGGAAAGATCCGGCGGGGTCCCGAACCGGAGCCGGAGTGGTCCCGGACCGGCCTACGACCGGCCCCGCAGCCGCCCTATTCCGTCTCCACCCGGGGAAGGGTAAAACGGATCGTGGTCCCGTCACCGAGGCGGCTTTCCGCACTCACCTCCCCACCCATGGACTGCACCAGGTGACGGACGATGGCCAGTCCCAGACCGGTCCCCCCAGCCCCCCGGCCTCGTCCGGCATCCACCCGGTAGAAGCGTTCGAAGATACGGGGAAGGGAACCCGAAGGGATGCCGGTGCCGGAGTCGGTTACGGCCACCCCCACCTCCGGGCCGACGGGCTCGATGGCGACTCGGATCGTTCCCCCGTCGGGAGTGAAACGAACCGCGTTCTCGATGAGATTCCGGAAGACCTGATGGAGGGCCTGACCATCGGCCAGGGCCACTGCGTCGCCCTCCACCGAGAACTCCAGATCCCGGTCCCGCTGGTGGCGCCGGATATCTCGCCAGACCTCCCAGGCCACCGCCCCCACCTCCGTCTCCTCCTCCGCCACGGTCCAGGCTCCGGACTCCAGGCGGGAAAGATCCAGGAGGTCGTCCACCAGGTTCTGGAGCCTGAGGGTATTCGTCCGGATGGAACTGAGGAACTCAATCCGAAGGTGTTCGGGAGGATCGCCCTCCAGAAGGGTCTCGGCGAACCCCCGCATGGCGGTGAGGGGGGTCTTCAGTTCATGGGAGGCGTTGGCCACGAAATCGCGGCGAATCTTCTCCATCCGTCGGAGATCGGTGACATCGAGAAAGGTCACCACCGTTCCGCCGGCCGGCATGGGATGGGACGAGACCCGGAGGTGCCGATCCCCCAGGAGGATCTCCCTGGAGGGGAGGGGGAGGACCACCGATTCCTCCAGGTAGTCCCGAAGGTCAGGGTTCCGCACCAGGGCACCAATGGGCGCGAAGACGGAGGCGTGACGGACCTCTAGCAGCTCCGCCGCAGACCGGTTGATCCTCAGGACCCGGGCATCGTCCGTGAGGGCGATGACCCCCTCGGCTATGGAATCGATGAGGGCCTGCATCTCGTCCCGCTCCCGCTCCAGTCCCCGCACCCGATCCTGGAACTCCTCTTCCAGCCGGTGGATGGCCGAGGAGAGAGGAACCAGTTCCGGACCCAGGGACGAATAGGACGGGAGTGCCCCGGAGGCCCCCGCTTCCACCCGCTTAACCCCCTCCTGCAACGCCGTGAGCCGACGCTGGAATCGCCGGTCCACCAGCCCAATGCCCAGGAACAGGAGGACCAGGGCCGCCCCCCCCGCGGTGCCCAGGGCGAGGGCGATCCGTCGGGCCGGGGCCACGGCGGTGGCCGCCGGCCGGGAGAGCCGGATCACGACGGGGCGCCCTCCCAGGAAGGTCGGAGCTGCTGCGTAGAGAGCCTCGATTCCCTGGGTTGGGCTGGGACGGGTGATCACTTCGGTCCGTCCCGCCAGCGCCGCCTGGATTTCCGGACGTCCCCCGTGGTTCTCCATCCCGCGCACGTCCCCCTCCGGAACCCCGGAATCCGCCAGCACCGTCCCGTCCCGTGCCACCAGCATGACCCGGGCAGTGAGAAGGCGGGAGAGGTCCTGCGCCGTCGTCGCCGGCGGAACATCGGGGCGGAGTTCCACGAAGGCCACCGCAGCGGAAAGGTCGCTCCTGAGGCGGGATTCCTCGACTTCGGCCAGAGGGCGAGCCAGCAACACCATCAGGACGACTCCAGCGGCGACGAAGCCGGCCAGCACGATCCCGCCGGCCAGCAGGAGATATTGCCGGCGAAGCCTCACGCTCCCACGCCCTCCCTCAACCGTCCTCCCGCTCCGGAACCTTGATCCGATATCCAAAACCCCGCACCGTCTCCACCCAGTCGCCGATGGCCCCCAGCTTCGATCGAAGGCGGCGAATGTGCATGTCCACCGTCCGGGTCTGGATGCGTTCCGAAACCTCCGACTCCACGTCCCATGCCCGCTCCAGGAGTTGACGACGGCTCTGGGTTCGTCCCCTTCGCTCCAGGAGGGCCTGGAGAAGCCGGAACTCGGTGGGGGTCAGGTTCAGTTCCTCTCCATTGAGGGAGACCTGGTGGGCGGCCACGTCCAACGCCAGGGGACCGGCCCGGAGGAGGCGTCCGCCGGGCTCGCTTCCCGCCTGGTCCGACCGGCGGAGGATCGACTGGACCCGGAGGACCAGTTCCCGGGGGGAAAAGGGCTTGGTGAGGTAATCGTCGGCTCCCAGTTCCAGGCCCTGGATCCGGTCCTCCTGCTCTCGCTTGGCGGTGAGGACCAGAACCGGCAGGGACTGGGTGGCCACCTCGGACCGGAGACTTCGGAGGACCTCGTCCCCGGAGAGGCCCGGGAGCATCCGGTCCAGGACCACCAGGTCGGGGACCTCCCGATTCACCGCTGTGAGAGCCTGGTCCCCGGAGGAGGCGGTCTCCACACGGAAGCCCTCTCGGGTGAGTTGATAGGCGATAAGGGCGGCGATGTCCGGCTCGTCCTCGACGACGAGGATCCGGGGCACAGAGGGCGGGGCGGGACGGGGCTCCATCTGACTCCTCGGGGCGGCGAGTTCCATACCTTCGAATGGAGTCCGAAAGGGTATCGCCGAGTGCCCGAGTCCTCCCCGGTTCCCTAGACGATAAGCCCCCGGATCTCCTCCTCCGTCAGGGTGTGGTTCTGGGTCTTCGCGTAGTCGAAGATCCGGTTGCAGAGCTCCTCGTCCGAGGCGTCGAAGCCCCGGGAACGAAGCCAATACTTCACATTGGAGAGTCCAGCCATGGGTCCCACCTCGATATCCTGCTGCCGTCCCACGAGGGAGGCGGGTACCGAGGAATAGACCCGGTCGGCGAGCCAGGCGTCCCCCTTGGCCTCCGCCTTGATGATGGCGGCGGCGTGGACGCCGGTGCCGGTCCGAAAGGCGTCCCGGCCGAAGACCGGATAGCCGGGTTCGATGGCGACGCCGGTGGCGTCGGACACCCGCTGGCAGTACTCGCCCAGCGGAGTGAGGTCACCGTCGTGGAGGCCCAGGAGGGACAGGTTCACCAGGAGCAGGTCCATCTCGACGTTCCCCACCCGCTCCCCGATCCCCAACGCAGTTCCATGGACCCGGTCCACTCCGGCCTCGATGGCAGCGAAAGCGTTCGCCAGCCCGAACCCCCGGTCCCGGTGTCCGTGCCAGTCCACCTTCACCGCCTCTCCCGAGGGCGTCACGATCTCCTCTTTGACGAACCGCACCAGGGCTCGCACGCCCCATGGCGTGGCGTGCCCCACCGTGTCCGAGAGGCAGATCCGCCGTGCCCCCCATCGGATCGCGTTCTCGTAGAGGGCCTTCAGGGTCTCCGGGCGGGCCCGGGTGGTGTCCTCGGTGACGAACATCACCGGAAGCCCTTCCCTCACCGCGAAAGTGACCGCCTCCTCCGAGGTTCGGAGCATGCGCTCCAGCGTCCAGTCCTCGGCGTACTGTCGGATGGGGGAGGATCCGATGAAGGTGGCGGCCTCAATGGGAAGCCCGGCTTCCTGGGAGATGCGGGCGATGGGCTCCACGTCCCGGACCATGGTCCGGGCCGCGCAGTTGGCCTCGATGCGCATTCCACCGTCTGCAATTTCCCGGGCCAGGGCCCGTACGTCGGCCACCGCCCGGGGGCCCGCTCCCGGGAGTCCGATGTCGGCAGAGTGGATTCCCATCCGGTCCATGAGGTGGAGGATCTTGATCTTCTCGTGGATGGGGGGGTCCAGGACCGAGGGGCTCTGGAGACCGTCCCGGAGGGTCTCGTCATCCAACTCCACCCGTTTCAGGTCCGGGGCGGTCTCAGGGCGCTCATTCCAGTCGAAGATGAGTTGCTGTTCGTCCATCCTGGTCTCCATCACCTCTCCTCTCTGAACCGGGGACTCGGAGGGGATCGGAAGCCCATCGTCCTGACTGCTCCCTGGTGGTCCCCTCAGGGCTCAATCAACACCCTGGACTCTCCTGCGGCAAGGCGTCGAATCCCAGTGAGCCGGTCCTGAATGATTCTAGGGTCAGCACGTAACAGCCCTTCCTCCTCAATGTAACACGCCGGAAACGACCCTTCCCCTCCGGCCCCGGGAGCCCCGATCCACACACCGTTCCGACCCCGGTTCGTCATCGCTTCGTTACGACGGCAGTGCCCCCTTCCGTTACACGGTCCGGGCATTATCCAGCAGTGCTCAGGGCGACCTCTGATTCGATCCCGCCCGGGGAGTCACCCAATACACATCCCGAACGGACTCATCGGCGCTGCAGATGATCCCCGCTGGGAGGAGGCCTTCATGGTTCGATTCGCTGCGCGGGGACGTCTCTCGCCCCACATACAACGATTCCTCACCGCCCTGGGCCTCGCGCTCGTGGTGGGTGCCCCGGCCCTGCAGGCCCAGTCCTCCACCGGCCGGATCATGGGGCAGGTCCGGGATGCCGAGTCCGGTCAGACGCTCACCGGCGCCCAGGTGCTCCTGGGGGGTGGCCCCAGAGGGGCGGTGGCCGGTGTCGAGGGGCGGTTCCAGCTGGGGGACGTCCCCGCCGGAACGGTCTCCCTGCGCATCCTTCTGTTGGGGTATGCGCCCCAGGAGGTGGACGACCTCCAGGTGGAAGCCGGAGGGATCACCCGGGTGGACGTCTCACTCACCCGGTCCGCCGTGGAGGTGGCCGGAATCACCGTGGAGGCCCGTCAGGAGGGGGGCACCGCCGTCTCCCTCCTCCGGGAGCAACGCAGTGCCTCCGGCGTGGTGAACGCCATCTCCGCCGAACAGATCTCCCGCTCCCCGGACGGAGACGCCGCCGCGGCCATCAAGCGGGTGAGCGGCGTCTCGGTGCAGGATGGGAAATATGTCTTCGTCCGGGGGCTGGGGGAGCGCTACACGACCTCTTCCCTCAACGGCTCCCGGATTCCCAGCCCGGAGCCGGAGCGGCGCGTGGTCCCGCTGGACCTCTTCCCTACGAGCCTCCTCCAGTCCATCAGCACGCAGAAGACCTTCACGCCCGACCAGCCGGGGGATTTCTCCGGGGGCTCGGTGAACATCCGGACGCCGGACTTCCCTTCCCGGCAGGTCTGGTCCCTCTCCCTCTCCACCGGTTTCCATCCCGACATCACCGGCCAGCGGATCCTCTCGGGACCCACCGCCGGCCGGGAGTGGCTGGCCATGGCCACCGAACCCCGGCAGATCCCCCAGGCGGCCAACGGGTTTCCGGGGACATCCTCTCGGGGACCGGAGGTGAACGAGGTGGTGAACTCCTTCCGGAACGTCTGGTCGGTCCGGGAGACCACGGGGCGGCTCCCCTTATCGTCCAGCGCTTCGGTGGGCGGATCCCGGGGACTCTTCGACCACACCCTGGGCTACCTGGGCTCCTTCACCTATTCCCTCTCCGACGAGGTTCGACTGGAGCAGCGTCGGGCCCGGGCCGGATCCGGGGAGACCGAGATCGACCGCTACGATGGCGAGTCGGGAACCTCCTCGGTCCTGTGGGGAGGACTGGTGAATCTGTCCGCCCTCCTGGGGAACCACTCCCAGCTCCATCTTAGCAATACCTACAACCGGAGCGCCGATCACACCGCCCGTCGGGAGGCAGGGCTGGACGAGAACACCCGCTCCGCGGTCCAGGTGGACCGCCTCACCTATGTGGAGCGGACCGTCCGCTCCAATCAACTCCGGGGCGAGCACCAGTTGGGGACCCGGCACCGGGTGGACTGGAACGTGAACACCGCCGGTGTGAGCCGGAGCGAGCCGGACCGCTCCGAGTTCGTGACCTGGCTGGACCCGGAGGTCCCGGTCTGGTTCAACGACTTCGAGGGAGCCGTTCGGACCTTTGGATCCCTGGAGGAAACGTCGCTGGAGACGGGAGCGACCTACGCCCTCTCCTTCGGCGAGAACCAGGGAACCCCCCATCGCCTCCGGGCGGGGATCACCCGACGGACCACCGACCGGGACGCCCGGAGCCAGGGCTTCCGGATCCAGGCCTTCACCTGGGCTCCCCAGGACCCCCGGTGGCAACTCGACCCCGAGGAGTTCTTCGACGGCCGGTTCGCCGGCCCCGAGGACAGCGACTTCCTCCTCTCCAGGGAGCTCTCCGGAGGATCCTACGACGCCACGGATGAGCTGGTGGCCGGCTTCCTCATGGCCGAGGTGCAGGTCATGGACCGCCTCCGGCTCGTGGGGGGCGCCCGGATCGAGGACTACGCCCTGGAAGTGAACTCGGAGAACCAGTTGGGCCAGCCGGCCCGTACCGAGAACGACTACACCGACATCCTACCCTCCCTGGGGGTGACGTTCAGCCTCACCCCGAACCAGCAGTTCCGGCTCTCCGCCTCCCGGACCCTGGCCCGCCCCGAGTATCGGGAGGTGGCGCCCATCACCTATCGGGAGGTCCTGGGAGGAGAGCAGGTCATCGGCAATACGGAGCTGGAGCGGACCCTCATCCGGAACCTGGACGCCCGCTGGGAATGGTATCCCGCGCCCGACGAGGTCCTTTCCCTGGGCGTCTTCGGGAAGTGGTTCGACAACCCCATTGAGCAGCGTTTCCTGGCCCGGTCCGGCACCGACACCAGGACCTTCGAGAACGCCGAGTCGGCCACCAACCACGGGGTGGAAGTGGAGGCCATCACCGGGCTTCGACGGATCAGCCCCCTTCTGCAGCCCTTCTCCCTTTTCACCAACGTCACGGTGATGCGAAGCCGGGTCCACACCGGCCAGGAAGGGGATGTGGAACGGGCCATGGTGGGCCAGGCGCCCTTCGTCGTGAACACGGGGCTTACCTATGCCGCCCCCACCCAGGACTGGAGCGCCACCCTCCTCTACAACGTGGTGGGTGAGCGGATCATGAACGCCCGGGCCTCGGGGACGCAGGTGGATGACGTGGTGGAGCGGGCCCGGAACGTGGTGGACCTTTCCGTTCGTTTCCCCCTCCTGGGAGGAGCTTCCGGGAAGCTGGACCTGAAGAACCTCCTGGACGCGCCCTTCGAGGTGGTCCAGGGCCCCATCATCCGCGAAGCCTACCGGAGCGGTCGGAGCGCCTCCGTGGGGGTGTCGTGGCAGTGGTGACGGCAGGGAGGGAGGGCACCGGCCCTTCACGCACCGGCCGTTTCGCACCGGAGGGCCCCACGGGTCCCCGGCTGGCCTCTCTCCCCGATCCGGGGAGCGGGTTCCGTCTTTCCCTTCCGTCTTCCTTCGAGAGGAATCCAAGATGAAGCGCAGCACTTCCAAGCTGGCGGCCCTGGTCGTCCTGGGCGGCCTCCTGCCTGCCTGCAGCGACGACAACGGCACCGGTCCCGTGGACACCGTGGAACCCGAGCTCCAGGCGCCCAGCGGGGTGGCGGTCTCGGCTCTGGGCCCGAACACGGTCCGGGTCACCTTCTCCCCGGTCACCGGCGCCTCGGCGTATGTCATCGAGCGGGCGTCGGGGGCATCAGGCGGTTCCTTCGCCGAAGTGGGCACCTCCGCCAACACCTCCTACGAGGATACCAGCGTCCAGGCCGAGAGCATCTACCGGTACCGGGTCGCCGCACAGGCGGGCACCCGGCGGAGCGCCTTCTCCGGGGAGGCCCAGGTGAGCACACCGGCGGAAGGACGCCGGGAGGCCATCATCACCACCGACATCACCTCGGACCGGACGCTCTACGCCGACACCGTCTACCAGCTCTCCGGCTTCATCAAGGTGGCCAACGGCGCCACCCTGACCATCCAGCCGGGAACCACCATCGTAGGCGACTTCGACATTCCCGGGTCCTCCCTCTTCATCCTCCGCGGCGCCAAGATCATCGCCGACGGGACCCCTGAAGCCCCCATCGTCTTTACCTCGGAGCGGGCCTTCGGCCAGCGGCAGCCCGGCGACTGGGGCGGCGTCATCATCGTGGGGAACGGGATCACCAACCGGGGGGCCCCCACCTTCATCGAGGGAACGGGCACCGGTCCGGAGAACCCCCTGGTGGACTACTCCGGCGGAACCGACAACAACGACAACTCCGGCATCATGCGCTACACCCGCATCGAGTTCGCCGGCTTCCCCACCGCCCCCAACGAGGAGCTGAACTCCCTCACCATGGCCGCGGTGGGCCGGGGCACCACCATCGAGTATGTCCAGGTCCTCCTGGGACTGGACGATTCCTTCGAGTGGTTCGGGGGCGCGGTGGACCACCGATACCTCATTTCCTATGAGTCCGCCGACGACCACTTCGACGCGTCGGAGGGCTACATCGGGCGAATCCAGAACTTCATCGCCTTCCAGAGCATCCGCCCCGAGCCCCGACCCAACCTGGCGGGTGGAGCGGCCTCGGACCCCCAGGGGATCGAGAACGACGGGTGCTGGGCGGAGAACTGCAACGCCGGGAACGCCAACCGGAGCGCGTCCGAGCCCTACACCATCCCGGTGATGGCCAACTTCACCCTCATCGGGCCCCCTCCCGGGGCCTGGGAAACCCCCTCCGGAAACATTGGAATGATGCTGCGCCGGGGCGTGGGCGGTCTGTACGTGAACGGAGCGGTGGCCCGTTACACCCGGGCTGCGGTGTCCATCCGTGGGGAGCAGACCCAGCAGCGGATCGATGACGGCCTCATGGCGGTCCGGAACATCTACTTCACCGAGAACGCCACCATCTTCCAGGAGGGAACGGGCACCGGTGAATCGGCCCAGTACTCCCTGGACCTGGCGGCCAATGCCCTGGAGGACGGCAACGCCCCCGTGGCGAGCCTCTTCACCGCCTTCCCCACCAACACCCAGAGCGCCACTGGGGCAGACTTCGACTGGACCCCGGCGGCGGGCTCTCCCCTCCGGACGGGAGGGTTGAACGACTTCTCCGGCCTCCCACCGGCGCTCCGGGACGCGGCAGGCGACTTCATCACCCCCACCTCCTACCGCGGCGCCGTGGACCCTGACGGGCCCAAGTGGTGGCAGGGGTGGACCACCTACGCCCGGTTCTGATCGCGGGCACGGCTCAGAGCGTGGCGTGATCGCGGCGTGACTGCAGCGTGAAGGAACGGATCGGGGCGGTCGGTCTCCCTCGGGGGGCCGGCCGTCCCGGTCCCTACCCTTTCGGACCTTTACAACGGACGACCCATGGCTGGACGAATCGGTAGCGACCTTCGGACCCCCATCCTTCTTGCGGGGATCGGCTTTCTCTCCCTCTTCCTTGCGGTGGGCTGCGCCGATGCCGATGCGGGAAGCGCTCCCGACGACGAGGAGCGACGGATGGAGGAGGTCCGGACCCGGGTGACCACCCACGTTCCCATTCACGTGGACAGCCTCTTCCCTGCCGAGGAGGAGCTGCGTCGCTTTCGGGAGGGGTTGGAGGAACCCGCCGGACTCCGGGGGGGCGTCGGATCCCGGGACGGACTGGTGGATACCCTCATCCGGAGCCTCGAGGCGGCGGACACCGCGGCGGTGGCGGTGCTGGCCATCGACCAGGCGGAGTTCGCCTGGTTCTACTTCCCCTACTCCATCTACACCGCCCCGCCGTACGAGCTGCCGCCGGGGCTGGTCTGGTTCCAGTCGCAGAACCGGACCTCCCGGGGCCTCACCCGCCTCCTCAGGAACTACGCGGGGAAGAGCCTCTACTATTCCGGATACACGTGCCCCGACGAAGGGGAGTCGTGGGGAGAGGGCCGGATCTGGCACGGCTGCACCGTGCTCGGGGAACTCCCCTCCGGCGAACGCGTGGAGGAGCGCCTCTTCGGGAGCATCCTGGAGGTGGACGGTCGCTTCAAGTTCGTCTCCTTTTCCAACGAACTCTGACGGACCCGGGTCCAACCCTTCCCTTCCCCATATCCAGCGGGATATCCAGCGGGAGCTCCCCTCGAGCCAGCGGGAGCTCCCGTCGCCGGAGTCACATGGGGAGGAGGACCTCGGAGTGCTCGGCCACGTTCAGCACCCCCCGGGCCCCCTCCACCCGGGCCTGGGCACCGATGATGGAGTCGTGGAGCTGGGATCCCACCACCCGGGCGCCGGCCCCCACGATGCAGTTCCGGAGTTCCGAATCCTCCACCACCGCTCCCGCCTCCACCGTGACGTTGGGGCCGATCCGGCTCCGAACGACCCGGGCTCCAGACTCCACCCGCACCCCATCCTCCACCTGGCTCCCTTCCACCACCGCATCGGGAGCCAGCTGACCCCGGGGCCCCTCCAGGAGGTGGCGGTTCGTCTCCAGGAGGGCATCCACCTTTCCGCAGTCGTACCACCCTCCCACCGGCGCCGTGCGGATGCGGGCGCCCTGGTCCACCATGTACTGGAATGCGTCGGTGAGGTAGTACTCCCCCGAGGGTCCAGGCTCGGAGGCCAGTACCTTGTTGATCCCCTCGAAGAGAAGGGCAGAGTCCCGGATGTAGTAGAGGCCGATGTTGGCCAGCCGGGAGACGGGCTCAGTGGGCTTCTCCACGATCCGGGTCATGGCCCCCGACTCATCGGTGACGATGACCCCGAATCGCTGGTAATCCTCCACCTCCTTGGCCCAGATCACCCCGCTCCACTCGTCGGATAGAGAGGAGGTCAGGGAGAGGTCCGCATCGAAGAGGGTATCCACGAAGACGATGAGGAGATCGTCGTCGGCCCAGGGCTCCGCCAGCTTGATGGCTCCCGCCGTCCCGTCCTGCACCTCCTGCTCCACGTAGTGCACCCGGATCTCCGGATATTCACGGGCCATGTACTCCTGTACCACATCGCCCAGATATCCGATGACGAAGACCATCTCCTCGATCCCCAACGCCTTCAGGTCATCCAGGATGTAGCTCATGACCGGGCGCCCGGCCACGTGGACCAGGGGCTTGGGCGTCGTGAGGGTGTGGGGGCGAAGGCGGGTGCCCCGGCCGGCGAGGGGGATGATGGCGCGCATGGGACTCCAGGTGTGACAGGAAAAAGGGGCCGCCCCACGATGGGAGGCAGCGGCCTCGGACGAATCGGAACGGTCGGAAGAAGATACCGGAGGCGACCCGGGAAGATCCCCTCCTACGGCGCGTCGGAACCCGTCGGCAGCGGAGCGGCTACTACATCGGGACCGGCCCCTCCTGCGGCGGGCGCGATCCGGTTCCACCCTCCCAACGGGAGCATCCCATGCAGTTGTCCGCCTTCTCCGTCCCCCCCTCGTTGCGTGCCCTTCCCCTTCTGGCCCTTCTGATCCTCCCCGGTCTCGTCCCGGCGACCGCACTGGAGGCCCAGGCGAACGAGGTCCGGGATTCACCCGTACTGGTGGTGAGCGGGACGGCCCGGGTGGAGGTGGCGCCGGACCGGGCTCGGATCTCCTTCGCGGTGGAGACCGAAGCCGAGACGGCCCGGGAGGCCGGCGATGCCAACGCCCGGCTCATGGACCGGGTCATCGAGGCGGTCCGGGGCACCGAAGTCCGCGGCCTCCGGGTGGAGACCTCCGGGTACACCCTGACCCCCCGCTACCGGACGGTGCGGGACGACCGGACACGGGAGATCGCCGGATACACCGCACGGAACCACGTCCAGGTCATCGTGGACGAGGTGGAACCGGTCGGCCGGATCGTGGACGCCGCCCTGGACGCCGGCGCGAACCGGGTCGCCGGGCTCCAGTTCGAGGTCCGGGACACGGAGCCCCACCGCAAGGAGGCCCTCCGGCAGGCTGTAGCCCGGGCCCGGGGCGAGGCGGAGGTCATGGCGGAAGCCCTGGGCATCCGCCTGGGATCACCCCAGCACGTCCAGGGCGGCGCGGAGGTTCCCTTCCCCAGGGGCCCCCAGCTTCGCATGGAGGTCATGGCCATGGCCGACGAGGCCCCCATGACGCCGGTGGAAGCCGGACTCCAGACCATTTCGGCCAACGTGACCATCCGCTTTCTGATCCATGATGAAAACTGACGCGATGCGCTCCCGGCCCGCTTTGTATTCCCGGGAACTCCCATGGACCTGAAGCGTGCCCTGACCCGGAACCGGGCCGCCACGGCCCCTGACCACCCCGACCCCCGGATTCGGGGGCGTCGCTACGCCATCCCCTTCCAGGAGGTATGGGAGGCGTCGGTGGCTCTGGCCGGGGGCGGCCTCCGGGGGTGGACGCTGGTGGAGACGGACGACATGGCGGGGAGGATCCGAGCCGAGGCCCGCACCCTCCTCTTCCGCTTCACCGACGACGTGGAGATCCGGGTGCGCCTGGACCGGGACGCCCAGACCCGGGTGGACCTGGTCTCCGCTTCCCGGGTGGGGAAGGGGGATCTGGGGGCCAACGCCCGCCGGATTCGGCGGTTCCTCCGGCGCCTGGACCGGAAGCTGGATGTCGTCCCCTCCGATATCCTGGCCCCTGAGGAGGGAGTGGGGTCCGGGAATTGACGGGCTCCGGTCGCTCGTGCCTGGTCGCTCGGCCTACGTCGCCGGACTCCAACCGCTCCGTTCCAGCCGCTCCCTTCCGGCCACTCTTCCCGGCGCTGCCGGCAAGTCAGCCCCCGACGGCGACGCTCGATTCCTTCCGGGAGGCGAAGCCCAACTCCTCTCCTTCGCTCCGGGCCACCACCGCAGCTGCAGCCAGATCCCCGGTGACGTTCACCGAGGTCCGGATCATGTCCAGGATACGATCCACCCCCAGGATGAGTGCGATCCCCGCCTGTACATGCTGGCCCAGACCCACGGCGTTCAGGACGATGATGAGGGTGATGATCCCGGCACTGGGCACCCCTGCCGCCCCGATGGACGCCAGGGTGGCGGTGAGGACCACGATGAGCTGCTGTCCCACCGTGATGTCGATCCCATAGATCTGGGCGATGAACATGACCGCCACCGCCTGGTAGAGGGCAGTCCCATCCATGTTCAGGGTGGCGCCCAGGGGAAGGACGAAGGAGGAGACGGGCTTGGAGATTCCCAGCTCCTCCTCTGCCGTCTCCATGGTGACCGGGAGGGTGGCATTGGACGACGAGGTGGAGAAGGCCACCAGGGGCGCCTTGGCGATCCGCCTCAGGAACTGGGGGAAGCTCAGCTTCGCCAGGAACCGCACGGCGATCCCGTAGGTGAACATGAGGTGGAGGAGAAGCCCGGCCACCACCGTGGCAGAGTACATGAGGAGGCTCTGGAGGAGGTCCAGGCCAAAGCGGGCGACCACGGCGGCGATGAGGGCAAAGACGGCGTAGGGCGCCGTCTTCATGATCCAGTCGATGACCACCATGCTGGCGTCGTTCACCCCCTCGAAGAAGGTGATCACTGCATCGCGACGGTTCGGGGCGATGACGCTTACCGCCGCAGCGAAGATGATGGTGAAGAAGATGAGGGGGAGGAGATCCAGGTTCGCCGCCGCCTCCACCGGGTTCCGCGGGATGATGCTGAGAAGGGTCTGCACCACCGAGGGCGCTTCCTCGGCCAGGACCATGGCCCCTTCCGCCTGCCCCTCGAACTGCGCGGAGAGCGCATCCCGTGTGGTGACGTCGATACGGGATCCGGGCTTCGCCAGGTTGGAAACCAGGAGGCCAATGGTCACCGCCACGGCGGTGGTGCACATGTAGTAGGCCACGGTCTTCCCGCCGATCCGACCCAGCTTGGCCAGATCTCCCAGGGACGCCGTCCCCACCATGAGGCTCGCCACCACCAGGGGAATGACGATCATGGTGATGACCCGGATGAAGGCCGTTCCTATGGGCTCCAGGGCAATGAGGAGATTCTGGAGCCAGGTGATCCCCGCCACGTTGGCGATGAAACCTACGAGGGTCCCGAGAATGAGCCCAAGGAGGATCTTGGTATAGAGCTGCATATGGAGGAAACGCCGGATGGGGCTAGAAGGCCGTTGAGGAAAGCGGTGCCGAAGATAGGAGTGCCTTCCCACCCCGGCAAGTCGCCTGCTACCTTCCTTCCGTGCGCCAACCGGGAGGTTCGGCGGGCCCGGTGGGCGCGCCGGATGGCTTCCCGGCCCCCGTCCCCCCGAACCGATCCTGCCCCCTTGGGTTCTCCCCCCCCTTCCACTTTCCCTGCGGCTGCCCCGGCACCGGCGCGCTCCAGAGCCTGGAGATGGCTCCTGGCCGCAATGGGTTTCCTTTTCCTGGGGCTTCCGGCCTGCGGGGGGGAGGGGGAGGCTCCGGGGATACCGGAAGACGCTCCGGTCACCCCAACCCCCTCCCCCTCGGGGGTCCCCACGGATCCGGAGGTTCAGGACCGGGGGCTGGTGTTCCTCTCCCTACCCTCCGACTCCTCGATCGTGGTTCCATGGCTCTTCCGCACCCGGAGGCAAGGCGATTTGGCCCTTCGGGACCGGGCCCTCTGGCTCGGGCGGGGCGGCGGATGGGAGGCCCTCCTCCGGGATACCCTCCAGACCCCCGTCACCAACTCCCCCTGGCGAATCATCCCAGGGGGGCCGGTTCGCCTCGTTGTGGGCAGGGATGACGCAGTGGAGCGCCTCCTCTTCCAGGAGGGACCCAGGGAGCTGGAGGTGGCTCCCGGGGAATTCCTTGCGGAGTGGGGGAATCCTGACGGGTCCACCTTCCGGCTGCACCGGGGCACGGTCACCTTCCCCTCCGGCGCCGTGGAGGGCTTCGTGCTGGATCTCCTTCGCCTCTGGTCCGAGGATGGGGAACACCCCGGAGACTGGATGATCCTCCATTCCGGGGACGGCGCCCAGTTGATTCTGGAGGAGCGGGGCCCCCTGGCCTCTCCCCGGAGCCCGGGGCGTTTCCGGGGATGGAGCCGCGTGGCCTTTCAGCAGCAGCCATGGCCCGAGGTGGAGGTGGCCTGGGAAGAGGTCAGGGCCTTCGAACCGGCCCGGAGGGACATCCCGGTGGAGTGGCGCCTCGCCTCTCCCGGCGGCGAAGTGGAGGGCACGCTGCAGACGGTGGGATCCCATCTCGCGGTCGGGGCCGGAGAGGGACCCATCCTTCCCGTCTTCGCCTTCTTCCAGGTGGATGGTGAGATCCGGATCATGGGCGAGGGCTTCCAGGTCGAAGGCCTGGTGCGTCACCTCCAGTGGTGACCGGGGCGCAATGAGCACCGAGCTCCTCCGGGCGCTGTTCACCGTGCTGGCCGGGAGCCTGGCCGGAGGCCTCACCAACACGGTGGCCGTCTGGATGCTCTTCCACCCCTACGAACCCCCCCGGGTGGGTCCCTTCCGGATCCGGTTCCTCCACGGCGCCATCCCCAAGAACCAGGTGCGCCTGGCCGCCGCCGTGGGCCGGACGGTGGGCAATCGTCTCCTCACCGAGGAGGACCTGGCCCGGATCCTGGGGGACCGGGAGTTCCGGGCGGCCTTCGACCGGCGCCTCTCGGCCTTTCTCACCGCGCTCCTGGACCAGGACCGCGACTCCCTCCGGGCCATCCTGCCCGCCGAGCTCCTGGCGGAGGTGGAGGTCCTGCTGGAGGGAATCGTGGATCAGGTGGTCCCCCGCATCCAGGTTTGGGTCCACTCCCCTGGCTTCGAGGAGGCGGTGGGAGAACGGACGAGGGAACTCCTGACGCGAATGGCCGACGAGCCGGTGGGCGCCTTCCTCACTCCTGCCCGGGAGGAGGCCCTCAGCGGTGCCCTGGAAGACTGGCTCGCCTCCGCCGTGGAACGGGACGGCTTCCGGGGAGCGGTGGAGGACTACCTGGAGCGGGGATCCCACGCCCTCCTGCGCGGGGACCGGACCCTGGAGGAGATCCTTCCCCTGGGGCTCGCCTCTTCCCTGGAACGTGCGCTGGCCAGCTACCTCCCGGCGGCGGTGCACCGGCTGGGTCGCCTCCTGGAGGATCCGGTAGCCCGGGCCCGGGTGGAAAGCGCCCTCCATGACCTCTTCCAACGTCTCCTCCGGGATCTCCGCTTCCACCAGCGGGTGGTGGCCCGGCTGGTGGTGAACCAGGACACCTTGGAGCGGGTCCTGGCCACGGTGGAGGAGGAGGGAGCGGAGCGCCTCTCGGAGATGCTCCGGGACGAGGAGGTCCAGCGGGCCCTGGCCCGGGGGATCAACGAGGCGATAGTGGACCTGCTCCGGCGTCCGGTGGCCGAGGTCCTGGGGGATCCCGACGACCCCAACGTGGTCCAGGCCCGGGACACCCTGGCCGGATGGGTCATGGGGATCGCCCGGGACCACGAGACCCGGGAGTTCCTGGTGGAGAAGCTCCGGTCTGGCCTGGAGCGGGCGTCCCGGGGCACCTGGGGGGACCTCCTACGGAAGGTTCCCGCCGAGCGAATCTCCGCGGGGGTGGTGGCGGCCGCTCGAAGCGGCGCGGCCGAGGAGGCCTACCGGGAGGTGCTGGGGCGCGCCCTGAAGGGACTCCTGGACCGGAAGATCGGCCGTCCCGCGGACTGGCTCCCCCCCGACGCTCCCCACCGGATCCGGGAGGCCATCTCCGATCCGCTCTGGGGATGGCTTCAGGGACAGGTGCCGGAGGCCGTGCAGACCCTGGACGTGGCGCGGCGAGTGGAAGAGAAGGTGATGGGCTTTCCGACGCAGAAGATGGAGGAACTGGTGCGTCGGGTCACGGAGCGGGAGCTCCGGCTCATCGTCCGCCTGGGCTACGTCCTGGGAGCCATCATCGGCGGCGTGCTGGTGGGGATCAACGCCCTGTTCTGATCACACCCGACGGGGTAGACGGGGCAGGCCCCTGGGAAGGGCCGGACTCTCCAGAAGGGCGCCGGACCACCGTCGCGGAAGGGGGTCGCTCGCGGAAGTTGATCAGTCGCGGAAGTTGAAGGGCTTCCTCCGGGCCGCGGAACGGCGACGATCCGATCCCGACTGCACCTTCCGATGGAGGATGCTGATCACCGTGTTCTTCCGCTCCGCCTTCGCGTGCTCCCCCTCCTGATCCAGACGCTCATCAATGTCGTCAAGCGACTGATCGTAGCGACCGGGAAGACCCAGGTAGACCCCGAAGGCCAGAGCCACGATCCCGGAGAAGATGTAGAGCGCAATACTCATGGGAAAGACCTTCTGAACCCTCGGAAAGACAGCGGCGTCCGTGCGTCGACCGTGGAAACGTCGACGACGGGAGCCGGGGCCGGATCCGCGCCCCGTTCCTCAGGATTGATAACCGGATGGCCGCCTGGGGTTCCCGCTGGAGGGTGCGGACGTCAGGCCTTTCCGGCGCTCTCCAGCAGGAGAAGGACGAGGCTGGCGGACAGGAAGATCGCCATGAAGTTGGTCCCCACGGCCACGAAGATGACCGTGAGCCAGAAGACGAGGTGGATGAAGGTGTATCCGCCGGGAAGCATGCAGGGCTCCGGAAGGGAAGGAATGGATCCAGAGGAATGGAGGCGGCCCACCGGGCGGCCTGGAACGGAGGGAATATGCCCCGTCGGAGCCGTCCTGTCGAGAGGGGACCCCGGGACCCGGAGGGGCCGAGCCCAAAGGATCCCGTCCCGGCCTCTGGCCGGCCGACCCGGGCGGGGGGGATGGGGAAGCAGTCACGTCGGTCCTGTCATACCGCTCCTGTACACCGCTCGTGTACACCGCTCGTGTCACACCGCTCCTGCGTCGGGTGATGATCCGGGAACCAGGGTCAGGAACCGATGCCCCTCCCGCTCCTCCACGCCGGCGATGTGGAAGGAGACGGGAGTCGAAAACCCCGGTCCAGCATGGACGAAGGTATGGTATTCCCCTCGTTCCCCCGCCGCATCCATCCCGTTCCGGCCGAGGAAGACCCCCAGAAGCTCACCATCCAGCTCCCGGCCGAGCCACGCCGGATCCCCCAGCTCCAGGTTGACCGCGGTCACCAGGGCCCTGAATCCCCGTTTGGTCACCTCCTCCACCACCTCCCGGGGCGGGATCCCCCAGAGGGGCTCGGAGTGGTCCAGCCCCACCGCCGTGACCCGCTCCTCGTACCACCCCCGGATCTCCTCCAGGTGGAGGTTGCCGAAGATCACGCCCTGGGCTCCCCGCTCCCGGAGCTCCAGGAGGAGCCCGGCCAGGACCTCCTCGAACCCCGCGGGATGGGTCTCCCCGAGGACAGGCTCCAACCCCAGGGCCCGGGCCTGCGCCTCCACCAGGGCCCGGGGGGTGCCATGGAAGCGGACGAGCCCCGTGTTCCCCTCGAAGATGTTCAGGGCCCAGCGGACCTCCTTTCCCTCCTCCCGGGCCCGATGGAGAGCCAGAGTCGCGTCCTTTCCCGCCGCGGTCGCCAGCGCCCAGGCCATCCGTGTCACTCCGCCTGCAGGCGTTCGGTGCGCTCAAACCGCCGGATCCCCGCCTGCAGGGAGACCGCCACGATGGCCACCGTGAGGAGGAGGGCTCCCCCGGCCCCCAACGCCAGCGCCCCCACCCCCGCCTCCAGGAAGGACACGCCCTGGAAGCGGGCCCGGAGGAGGTGATACATGGGCCATCCCGTGAGCCCCACAAGGAGCACAAGGTACGCCACCGAAGCCATCATGAAGAGGAGTCCGCCGAAGGAGGTGGGAATCTCTGCTGGGTTTTCGGTTTCATAGTTGGGGAACAGCGCGCCGAAGGCCAGGGCCATGGCCGTGAGCGCCAGGGTGGCCCCGACCATGCTTGCGGTGGAGAGGCCCATGAGGAGGGGTGAGACCTCCAGGAGGAGATTCGTCACCACGATGAGGGGAACGGCGATGGCCAGAAGGGGAAGGGTCCCCACCACGTACTTGGTCCAGAAGAGGGTCCGGGGCTCCAGGGGCGAGGAGCGGAGGAGCCAGGTCATCCGGCCCTCCAGGGACATGGCGGGAAAGACGAATCGGGCCGCCACCGCCGCGACCACGAATCCGGCCAGCCCCAGGTTCAGGAACCCCACCAGGTGGACGAGGAAGAAGGAGATCTCCTCGGAGCGCCCCACCGGAAGGACCCGGATGTTGTAGACGTAGACCGCCACCAGCACCGCCAGGAGGATGAGCTGGGACCACTGGGTGGAGTCCCGGAAGAAGACCCGGACCTCCTTGGCCACCAGTTCCCGCACGGTGGCGGAGCGTCCCGCGAGGAGGCGTTCCCATCGCCGGGAGCGGGTCCTCCCTTCGCGGCGCTCCGCCCCCTCCTGGGCCCGGGAGAATCCGGAGGGGAAGTACCGGACATGGAGCCAGGCCCCCATCACCACGAAGGCGCCGGCAGTGGACCCCAGGAGGAGGAAGGGAAAGGGGTCCCATCTCCCGCCCCCCAGCCATCCCAGGAGGGCCTGGGCCGCCCATTCGCTGGGGAACCAGGGGGAGGACGGGGTCCGGAGGGCGGCCATGAAGTCCACCAGGGACCGAAACTCGTCGGGGCGCACCAGTCGCTCGGGTTGGAGCACCCGGACCAGGACCACCACTCCGGCGGCGGCGAAGAGCCCCATCAGGGCCAGGAGGTCCCGGGTTCGTCGTGCGGGGAAGACGTTCACCAGAAAGAGGGTGAGGGCTGCCCCTGCCACCGCCGGAATGAGGAGGAAGGCCCCCATGACCCCCAGGGCCAGGAGGTAGAAGAGGGGGCCCGCCGCATAGACCGCTCCGTAGGCCGCCAGGAGTGGGACCGCCAGGAGCAGCACCATCCAGGAGGAATTCACCAGGCTCTCCACCAGGCGAGCCCCGTAGACCTCCACCGGATCCGCCGGCGAGGCCAGGAGGAGCTCCAGATCCCGGGAAAGGAAGAAGGTGGAGAGCGAGGTGATGATGTTGGAGAGGAGGAGGATGAGGAGGAAGGTGAGGAAGGCGATCCCCAGGAGCTTCCCCGCCAGGAGGTCCCCGATCCCCTCCGCCCCCCGGAAGTAGAGAAGCATCCGGTGGATGACGGCGAAGAGAAGGATCCAGAATCCGAGCGCCGCTCCTCCCAGCAGGAGGAGCCGAACGGATCCCCCCTCCCCCTGGAGGGCCCGGTTCACCTTGGCCCGGAGCTTCGGACGGAGGAGGGCCCTGAGACCGGGGTTCAGGTACCCGTGCGCCACCGGCTCACTCCTCCAGGGCGCCATGGAGCGCTCCGACCAGGTCCGCCATCTCCGGACCGCTGGTGACCTTCAGGAAGATCTCCTCCAGATGGGCGCCGCCGGCATCGGCCTGGGCCCGGAGCTCCTCCATGGTCCCCGCCGCGATGACCTCCCCGCCGGAGAGGATGGCGATCCGGTCACAGAGGGCCTCCGCCACCTCCAGGGTGTGGGTGGAGAGGAAGATGGCCCCACCCCGCCCGGTGAAGGAACGAAAGAGGTCCTTGAGAAGGCGGGCGGATCGGGGGTCCAGCCCCACCATGGGCTCGTCCACCACGATGAGGTCCGGGTCGTGGATGAAGGCCGAGGAGATGAGGAGCTTCTGCCGCATTCCGTGGGAGTAGCTCTCGATGAGCTCGTCCTTCCAGTCCCCGAGGGAGAAGAGGACCAGGAAGCGGTGGATGCGATCCTCCACCTCGGGCCCCTCCCGCCCCCAGAGCGCCGCCACGAAGCGGAGGAACTCCGCCCCGGAGAGCTTCTCGTAGAGGAAGGGTCGGTCGGGGATGTACCCAATGCGGCGCTTGGCTTCCCCCGGGGCGGTGGCCAGGTCGGTCCCCGCCACCCGGATGGTTCCGGCCGAGGGTTTCAGGATCCCCGCCACCATCCGGATGGTGGTGGTCTTCCCGGCCCCGTTGGGGCCGAGGAATCCGAAGATCTCGCCGGGGCGGACCTCCAGGTCGATCCCCTTCACCGCCGTGAAGCCCCCGTAGCGCTTCACCACCCCGGCGAGGGAAAGGACGGGCTCCGCCACAGGAGAGGACGGGGACCGGGGAGCATCCGGGAGAGGATCCCGGGGAGCGCCCCCCGTCACTCCGACCCCCGGGGCTCGGCACCTGGAGACCCTGACGGGGCCTCCAGGACCTCGATTCGGAGGTTCCCGATGAGTCGTGCCACCTCCACCTGCTGCGCCAGGGACCCGGTGACGAAGCGGAGGTGGGCGGCGTCGGCGGGAGCCTGTCCGAAGGTAGGGTCCATGGCCACCCACTCCCCCAGCCAGACCTCGGGCCAGGCGTGGTAGAAGAAGGCTCCGTCCAGGTAGACGAGCCCCACCGCGGTCCGAGCGGGAAGGCCCAGGGCCCGGGCCAGGGCCACGTACAGGACGGTGTGCTCATTGCAGTCCCCCACCCGGGATTCCAGCACCTGGGTGGCGGAGGGGAAGGAAAAGGTGATCTCCTTTCGGAGCATTCGGTGGACCGCCTCATTCAGGCGGAGGGCCACCTGGAGGGGGTCGCTCCGCACCCCCCGGTTCCGTCCGACGATCCGCCGGGCCTCCGCCTGGATGCGGGGATCGCCGCTCTGGATGAGAGGCTCCGATTCCAGGGCCGACCGGAGGTCCATGCGGGGATACGGGAGCTGGTATCCCGGGCGGAGTTCCTCCAGCACTTCGCGCCGGACCACCAGGGTGTCCCCACGGAGTTCCTGCCGTCCCCCCCTCAGGTCGAATCCCTCGAGCTCCACGCCGGAGAGGAGGAAGCGGAGCTCCGGGTGGTCCTCCACCCGCGCCAGCTCCACGTTGGACTGGATGGCGGTGGAGAGGATCACGTCACCGGAGAGATCCCCGGCGGCCATCCGTTCCCGACTCTCTTCCCGGACCTGCCGCGCCAGCTCGAAGGGGGTGCGCTCCAGGGAGAAGCCAAGGGGGGAGGAGGAGCGGACCACCCGTCCGTCCTCGTCGATCCAGCTCTCCACCGAAATCCCGCCGTACCGCTCCTGTACCCGCCATACGTCGACCGGGCGGGACTCTGCCGGGAGCCATCGTCCACTCCCGGGATCCAGGAAGGCCGAGTCGGGGAGGAGGAGCTGGTCCCGCTCCATGACCTCCACCTCCACGGTCCGGGTGGAGACGGTGGACGGATCGAAGACCGCGAACCGGTGGGTCCGCCCCTCGCGCAGAAGCCCCCCCTTCGCCAGGCGGATGGGAAGCGCGGCGGCGAAGAGGGGAGATTCGTCCACCCGGAAGGTCACCTCCTCCGGGGTCCCCCCGCCGGCATCCACCTGCACCCGGAGAAGGGAGTCGCCCTCCACGACCCCCTCCGCCAGGAAGCGTCCTGCCTCGGAGGTGAGTGAGAAATGGAACTCCAGCAGGGTGAGGATGGGCGACAGGACCACCTGGGTCCGGGCCACCGCCGTGCCCCGTTGACCCATGGCCTGGAGCTCCAGCTCCAGCATGTCCTCCAGCAGGAAGCCCTCAGGGACGGTGTCCAGCCGGGAAGAGGCGGTGCCAAGGGGTTGTCCCCCCATGTGCACCGAATAGAAGTGGGTCCCCGGCGCCAGGGTAAGGGTGGCCAGGGCCAGGCGGGTGAGCTCCGGCTGCATGTACTCGCGCCGGATGTGAAGCCCCACCATGACCACCCAGAGAAGGAGGACAAGGCTCCCCAGCGCCATGCGTCGACTCATGGGGCATCCCCAGGGGGAAAGAGGCGGGCCTTCTCCCGGAGGAAGAGGTCCTCTTCATAGCTCCCGGGGACCGGAAGGGTGAGGCGAGAGGGAAAGGGAGACTCGTCGGCGTGCTCCCGGAGAACCTCCATCGTGACCCGGGCCCCGGTCTCGGCGGAGAGATTCCCCGCACCCATCCCAATGGGGGGGAGGACCAGGTGATCCATCTCCCACCCGGCAGCTTGGCGGAGGGCGTTGCGAAGGGCCCGGGCCACTCCTGCGGTGGAGATGGCCTCGTCCACCGACCGGATCACCAGGTGGATGAGAAAGGGGGGGAGGATCCCACCACCAGGCGTCACAAGGGCCGCCCCCACCGGCGCCTCTTCCATTCCCCGGAGGCGTGCCAGGATGGATTCCCCCGCCTGAACGCCGATCCTGCGGCAGAGGGGGGTCACACCCTCCAGTCCCTCCCCCACGGATCGGAGGAGCGCATCGCCTTCCACCTCCAGTGGATCCACCATCAACACCCTCACCTCCAGGTGAGGGGTCACGTCCAGACTCCGTTCTCGTAGAGGGCTCCCCCACCGGGCACGGGAGCCGCTGCACCCACCTTTCCCACCGTCATCGGCGGGAGAGCGTCTGGGCCTTCCGGTACATTTCGGATGCCCGCTCCGGCTCCCCCTTCCGGTCGTAGAGGATTCCCATGAGATGGAAGGCCCGGGAGTTGGTGGGCTGAAGCTCCACCGCCCGCTCCAGCACCTGGAGTCCCTCGTCCACCCGTCCCAGCCGGTTCAGCGCCTCACCTCGATAGAAGTGGGCGGATGCGTGTTCCGGGTCCCGCTCGCAGACCCACCGGAGTTCGGTCTCCGCCTGTTCACTGAGTCCCCTGCGGAAGTGGAGGATTCCCAGGTTTGCCCGGACATCGGTCCCACCGGGCTCCATACGGAGGGCTCGACGGAGGGCCTCTTCCGCCTCGTCGAAGCGTCCCAGCGCACCCAGTGCCGCCCCCAGGTTGGAGAGGAGTTCGGGGTTCTCGGGCTCGAGTTCCAGGGCGGCATGGAGGTGACCCACCGCCGCCTCGTGGTCCCCGGTCCGATCCAGGAGGACCGCCAGGTTGTTCCGGGCCCGGATGTGACCGGGATCCAGCTCCAGCACCTCCCGGTATCCCTCCACCGCACCCATGAGGTCACCGGTTTGGAGCTTGCGAAGCGCCGCCTGGAATGTCTGCTCGGTCCCCGGGAGGGGCGTGGCATCAGATTCCATTCGTCAGCCCTCCCCGGATCCCAGGCGCCCACCGCTCTCCCGCACCACCCACTCCAGGTAAGGTGGATGCCCTCGGGGCACCTCCATCACCAACGCTTCGGGGACGTCGTAGGAATGGAGCTCCGGGATCCTCCGAAGGAGCCTTCCTTCCCCTTCCGTGGAGGTCTTCAGGATCACGAGGGCTTCCTCCGCCTCTTCCACCGCGCCCTCCCATCGGTACACCGAGTGGACCCCCGGAAGCACGTTGCCGCAGGCCGCCAAACCCTCTTCCACGAGGGTCCGAGCCAGGGCCCGGGCCTCGTCAACCGGGGCGGTCACCAGGACCAGGCGAACGCCGGCGGGGGGCGAGCCGGACGAGGGAGCGCCGGAGGGAGGGAGGGTTTCACCATCCGAGGAAGACATCCTGACCCTCCATCCCCTCATCGTAGACCTTCCGGAGGGTCTCCTCGAAACGCTCCTGAACCACCCGACGCTTCACCTTCTGAGTGGGGGTCAGGGACCCATCCTCAATGGTGAACGGGGAGTCCAGGATGACGAGCTTCTTGGGCGTCTCAAAGCGGGCCAGCTCCCGGAGCGAGTCATGCATCTCGGAGAGGAGCTTCCGACCCACCCGCTCGTCCCCCAGCATCTCGCGGCGGTCACCGGCGGGGATCCCCTCTCCTTCGGCCCACTCGCTCAAGGCATCAAGGTCGGGAACCACCAGGAGGGTAATGAACCGTTCCCGGTCCCCCACCAGCACCGGCTGATCGAAGAAGCGGTTCTGCTTCAGAAGGTTCTCGATGGGCTGGGGTGCCACGTTCTTTCCCCCGGCGGTGACGATGATATCCTTCTTCCGGTCCGTGATCCGGAGGAAGCCATCCTCATCCAGCTCCCCCACATCCCCGGTGTGGAACCATCCGTCTTCGTCCATGACCTCCCGGGTGGCGTCGGGGCGATTGTAGTAGCCCTTCATGACCTGGGGACCACGCACCAGGATCTCCCCGTCTTCGGCGATCCGGATCTCGGTTCCGGGGACGGGCTTCCCCACCGTGCCGATCCGGAAGTTGTCCGGAAAGTCCCGGGGGGTGTTCACATTGGTCACCGGGCTCGTCTCGGTGAGGCCATAGCCCTCAAGGATCATGATCCCGGCGGAGAAGAAGAACTTGTTGATCTCCGGTGCCAGGGGTGCACCTCCGCTGACGAAGTAGCGCAGCCGGCCGCCCACCCCCTGGGCAATCTTGGAGAAGACCAGTTTGTGAGCGAGGGCGTAACGGATGCGGAGGGAGGCCGGAGGCTCCTTCCCCGCGAGTCGGCGGTCCGCCCAGCGACTTCCCACCCCCCGGGCCCAGGTGGCCAGGACTCCCTTGACTCCGGAGGTCGCACTTACCCGGGCGTAGACCTTTTCGTACAGCCGGGGCACCGAGACCACTACCGTGGGCCGGACCACCTTCAGGTCGTCGGGGACGGTGTCCAGGGAGCGGGCATAAGCGATGGTGCACCCCTTGCTGAAGAGGAGGTAGTCCACCATCCGCTGGAAGACGTGGGAGAGGGGGAGGAAGGAGAGGGTGGTGTCCTCGTGGTCCAGGGGGAGCACCTGGCTCGCCGCCCTCACGTTGGAGGAGAGGTTGTTGTGGGAGAGCATGACCCCCTTGGGGTCGCCGGTGGTACCGGACGTATACAGAATCGTGGCCGTGTCTTCCGGGCCTGCAGAGAGGGCCTCCGCACGGAAGCCGTCCTCGGAGCCTCCCGGCAGGTCTTCCGCCCCCTCCTTGAGGAACGCCTTCCACCCCTGCACACCCTCCGGGAGATCTCCCTCCGGGGGATCGAAGACCACGATCTTCCGGAGATCCGGAAGGTCACCCCGGATCTCCAGGATCTTTTCGAGCTGCTCCCGGTCCGACAGGAAGATCAGGCGGACCCCCGCATCCTCCAGGATGTACTGGATCTGGGCGGGGATGAGGGTGCTGTAGATGGGGACGTCCACCACTCCGGCGCAGAGGCAGCCGTAATCCGCCAGCGCCCATTCCGGTCGGTTGGGCGAGAGGATGGCCGCCCGGTCACCCCTGGAGAGTCCGGCTCGGGAGAGGCCGCCCGTCACGGCCCAGACCCGGTCGAAGACGTCCCGGTAGGTGAATCGGTGCCAGGAACCCTTCCGGTGATAGCGGAGTGCCGCATGCCGCTCGAGCCGGTCCACGGCGTCGAGGAAGAGTTCCACCAGGGTGCCCTCCCCCAGATCGGCGGGATTGGATGCGTAGTCAGGCTGGCCCATGGGCTCTCCTTCCGGGAAAGGTGGAACGGATGCGGACGAATCCGGACTCCGGTCAGAGCTTCTCGTAGACCGTCTGGATCTCCATGTCCGAACGGAGGGTGTGGTGCACGCTGCAGTACTTCTCTTCCGAGAGCTGGATGGCTCGAAGCACCTTCCCCTCGTCGGCCTCGGACGGTCCCTTGAGACCGAAGACCATTCGGATTCGGGTGAAGCGCTTCGGGGGCTCGGGCGCTCGCTCGCCCACCACCCGGACCTCGAGTTCTTCCAGCGGGACCCGGGATTTCTCCAGGATGGCCTGGATGTCCACCGCCATGCACCCGGCCAGGGCAGAGAGGAGCCCCTCCATCGGTGATGGGCCCCGGACGGAATTCCCATCCAGGAGGACCGGCGCTCCACTCGAGGTGGTTCCTTCCAGAATGAAGCCCTCTCCCGTCCAGCGGAGGGCCACCTCTCTTCGATTCGTATCGATGCTCATTGGGTCTGCGTCGTTTGGATCGTGATCTGGGTCTTGGCGGGTCAAGCGTCGGAATCTTCCAGGTCTCCCTGGACCTCTCCCCTGAGTTCGGCCAGGGTGGCTTGGGCATGCCCGATATGCTCGGCCGCTTCCGGTCCCTGGGGAGGGCTCGCCAGGAAGGCCTCGAGATGACGGATCGCCTCTCCGTCCCTCCCCTTCCGAAGAAGAAGGTAGGCCAGCCCGTAGTGGGCTCCGGGAGACCGGGGCTCCTTCTCCAGTACCGACCGGTAGGTTCGGGCGGCTTCCTCCGTCATGCCGATCCGGGTGTAGGCGATGGCAATCTGTTGAAGAACCACCACGTCCCCAGGGGACTCCTTCAGGGCCAGGCGGAACGAGGTGAGGGCGTCATGGAACTTCCCCTCCCGAAGGAGGGCAAGCCCCTCCTCGTAATAGTCCACCTTCTCGGAGTCGCGTTCGCTTCCGAGTAGCTTGTTCCACCAGGACATGAGATGCGGGGTCGAAGGGTGGACGGAATCGGCGGTCGAAGGTAGCGGCCCCGGAGGCGCCGACGCAACGGACGGGTAGGGGTTTGCCTCCCGGGGAAAAAGGGCGTCAAGCCACGGCCACCAGTGCCTTTCCGGTGACCAGGAGGAACTCCAGCCCAGCTTCCTCCAGGCGGGCCCGATCCTCTCCGGACGGATCCAGCAACACGATCCGGGCCCCGGTGCGAAGGACCCGAAGGGCGTCGCCAAGATAGGGGGTGATCCACTCCCCCTGAAGGGCCACACCCTGGAAGCTCCCGTCGTAGAAGGGCACCCCCTGGCCAAACGCCATACGACTCACGCCGGGATCCTCATCCAGCGCCTGGAGCCCCGGCCCCACCGCCACGACCTCGATCCCCTCCACCATGGCGGCCAGCCGTCCTGCCAGCCGAGCCGAGGGGCCCATGACCAGCAGAAACCCCGGCCCCCGCTCCACCCCCAGAAGAGCCGCAAGGCGGAGGGCACCTTCCACGTCGCGGCTCACCGCCTCATCGGGGTGGGGGCCGGTTTCGGGGTCGGGGCCGAGATCCCGGGTCCCCGACGGCTCGTCGTCCCGAGCCCCGCGGTTCACCGGAGGACGCAGATCCCCGAATCCCCTCCCAACCGGGTAGTGCTCCCGGCAATTCGGACACCCCAGATGGCCCTCCAGGATCCGGCGATCGACGACCCGCTCCGCCAGGAGGATGAGGCCAAAGGCGGGGCCGCAACGGGGACAGGTGGCCCGGTCGGTGAGGAGAAGGTGCACAGGTGCCCGTCCCGGCCGGGGTTCAGGAAATGCTGGGTGCCCGGTGGGCGGGAACCGCCGCCGGCGAGGGTCCGTACTGGGCCCACTGGGTCGGGGTCTCCCAGACGCGAGTGTAGAGGAGGCCCTCCCGGAGCGCTTCGGGAAGCCGCTTCTTCAATTCCTCGAAGAAATAGCGGGCCTGGTTCTCCGCGCTGGTCTCCACACCCTGGAACTGGGGGAGATCATTGAGGTTGTAGTGGTCCAGGCCGTCGGCCAACTCCCTCAGGTGCCGCTTCAGGTCCACGAAGTCGAAGGCGATTCCCGCTTCGTTCAACTCCTGGGTCTGCAAGGCGGCCTCCACCACATAGCGATGGCCGTGGAGTCGTTCGCACTTCCCCTTGTAGTTCTTGAGGAAGTGGGCGGAGTCGTAGTGAGCCTGCACGCTTACGGTATACATGGTCTGCCCTGGGGCCTTCGCCCTCGGTTCATCGTCGGAAGCCGCCGGTGGAAGCATCCGGCGCGGTCAGTTTCGCTCCACCGGGAGGAAGGGAATCTGCACCCCGGCGGGACGGGTGGCCACGAAGACCACCGCCTCGGCCACATCTTCGGGACGGAGCATGGCGGATCGGGATGGGAGGTCCGTTCGACCATCCGGGTCCAGCGGGTCCCATGCCGAGGTGTCCGTGGCGGCAGGCTCCAGGAGGGTGGCTCGCACCCCCGTCCCCCGGAGTTCCTCCACCAGGACCTCGTGGAGTCCCCTCAACCCGAACTTCGAAGCCGAATAGGCCCCGTTCCCGGGGAAGGCCCTGCGGCCTGCGATGGAGCCCACCTGCACCAGCGTTCCGGTCCCCCGGAGCCTCATCGCCGGAAGCACCTCCCGGAGAAGAAGGAAACTCCCCTTCAGGTTCACGTCCAGATTCAGCGCCCAATCCGTCAGGCCCGTCTCCTCCACCGGCGCCAGGGTGAAGACGCCGGCAGAGGCCACCACCAGGTCCGGGACTCCCCCGGTCCGTTCCCGGAAACCGTCCAGCACCGACGCCACGTCCGACGGATCGGTGACATCGCCGGGGAGGGCCCACCCCCCCACCTCCTCCGCCAGTTCCTGGAGGGGCTCCCGGCTCCGTGCCACCACTCCCACCCGGGCCCCCTCAGCGGCCAGGGCCCGGACCACCGCCGCCCCGATGCCCCGGGAGGCCCCGGTGACCAGCGCCGTGGATCCCTCCAGGGCACCCTTCCCTCCAACCCGATCGGCGCCGCTGGTGGTCCTCATCCCAGGGGCCGGTGACCGCTCATGCACAGGCGGAGGAACTCGTCTCGCGTGCGGGCATCCTCCAGGAACGCTCCCCGCACCGCCGAGCTGATGGTGTAGGAGTTCTGTTTCTCCACACCCCGCATCATCATGCAGAGATGGTGGGCCTCGATGACCACCCCCACGCCCTGGGGCTGCACCACCTCCCACAGGCTCTGGGCGATGTCCTCGGTCAGGCGCTCCTGTACCTGGAGTCGCCGGGCGAAGACCTCAACGAGCCGGGCCACCTTGGAGAGCCCCAGGATCTGGCCATCGGGAATGTACGCCACATGGACCTTCCCAAAGAAGGGAAGCATGTGGTGTTCACACAGCGAATACATCTCGATGTCCTTCACGATGACCATGTTGTGGTGGGACTCCCGGAAAAGGGCATCCCCCACCGTTTCCTCGGCGGAGAGGGTGTATCCCCGGGTGAGGAACTGGAGCGACTTCTCCACCCGCTCGGGGGTCTTGAGCAGACCCTCCCGGTCGGGATCGTCTCCGAGCCGGGCGATCATCTCACGGACCAGTTCCGGAAAGGGGACCTGGCTCAGGTCGGTGAGCCCCCCCCGGGAACCATCCGCCGGGGTCGCGCTGCTCGGGGTCGCACTGCTATTGGGGACCAGGGTCCCGGGTTCGCCTGGAGTCATCCTGCTGCCTCTCTCGAGCCTTGCTCGCCTGAATATTCAACGTAGTTCCGCGGGGTCTCCCAGAGAACGATCCGATTCAGTTCGACGCCTTCGGGGATCCTGGGTTCCAATCGGTTCCAGATCGCCACCACGAAATTCTCGGTGGTGGGGTTGAGGCCCTCCAGCCAGGGGACCTCCAGGTTCAGGTTGCGATGATCCACATCGCGGATCACGGCCTCCTGCACCGCCTCCTTCAAGAGCTTCAGGTCCAGGACATACCCGGTGGCAGGGTCCACGGCCCCTTCCACGGTGACATCCATCTCGTAGTTGTGGCCGTGCCAGTTGGGATTGGAGCAGTCTCCGAACACCTCCCGATTCCGCTCGTCGCTCCAGTCCGCCCGATAGAGACGATGGGCGGCGTTGAAATGGAGCCGGCGGGTCACGCGAACGCGGGGCATGGTTTTTCCAATTCTCCTGCCGTGGGATCGACCGCTTCCCCGAAGCCCCGGGAACACCCCACGACGCGGAGCGAGGTGGGATGCGAACCCGATCTTCCGGGGGAGGATGGGGGGCGGTTACCCCCACCCCCTGGGTTCGATCCGCTTCGGAGGAAGAAGGGGGGGGGCGAAGGGGGGGAGAGGGCCAGCACGCTGGACGGGATTTCCAGGAATCCGGATCCCTGGCGCACAAAAAAAGGCCGGCACCCTCATGGGGATGCCGGCCCAGATCGTACCGAGGGGGTTGTATTGAAGCCCGGGGTTAATCTTTGGTGACCTCCCCACGCTCTTCGAAGTCCCCCTCAGGGGCGGGTCGGCAAGCACGGGAGTCAGTCCCGGTTCTTCGGTGTTGGCTCAATTACGAGGCCCCCCGATACGTCTGTACCTGAATATACAAGGCGGGCCCCGAGGCGTAAAGGAAAATCCCGTCCAGGGTCGCGGGTGAGGTCCAGGGCGGGGTCAGGCCTCCGTGCGAAAGGCCCGAAGCCGAGCCAGATTCTTCCTGTCCAACGTCACCATGTCGTCCCCCTTCGGCGTCTCCAGGACCTTGGGGATCTCCCGGAACCGGGGATCGGTCATGATCCGGCGGAACGGGCCGTCTCCCAGGGAACCTTCCCCGATGTGCTCGTGTCGGTCCTTCCGGGAATCGAAGGGGTGCTTCGAGTCGTTCAGATGGAAGAGCCCGAGACGGTCCAGGCCGATACGGTCCTCGAACTCCGCCCATACGCCGTCGAAATCCCCCACCAGATCGTACCCGGCGGAGTATGCGTGGCAGGTGTCGAAGCAGACCCCCACCCGACCCCGCTGGGGCTCGGGGATCCGCTCGAGGATGGCCTGGAGATTCTCCAGGCTTCCTCCCACCGAGGTGCCGGAGCCCGCAGTGATCTCCAGGAGAACCCGGGTGGGCCCGGGCACCTCTTCCAGGGCCCGGGTGACGCCTTCGGCGTTCCGGACGATCCCACTCTCCATGTCCCGATCCGTGGCGTTTCCGGGGTGGGTCACCAGGAACCCCAGCTCCAGGGCCGCGCATCGGACGAGCTCGGCACGAAAGGATGCGTAGGACCGCTCCCAAAGCACCGGATCAGGGGTGGAGAGGTTGATGAGATAGGAGTCATGGGCGCCGGAGGTGATGATCTCCCGGGCGCCGTGCTCCCGGAGATAGGCCTCGGCCTGGTCGACCCCGATCTCGGGCTCGGCCCAACGGTTCGGCTGCTTGGTGAAGAGCTGGAGGGTCACCGACCCGATGTCCCGGGCCCGCCCCGGGGCGTTGGCCACCCCGCCGGCGGTAGAGATGTGGGCCCCCACCTCGTCGAAGGGGGTTTCGTCATCGACGGGGGGCTCGCCCTCGGCCATCAACCACCTCCTCCGGGGAGACCTGGCTCCGTCATGTCCCGCACGACCAGGGCCTCGTCCAGCTTCGCCTCGTCCAGGAGGCCCCGCTCCAACACCACGTCCCGGACCGATCGGCCCTCCTTCGCCGCCTGCTTGGCCACTTCCGAGGCCACGTCATACCCGATGTGGAGGTTCAGCGCCGTGGCGATGGCGGGGTTCTTCTCCAGGAGTTCCCGGGCCCGGGTTTCATTGGCCGTGATCCCCCGGACGCACTTCTCGGTGAAGGCCCGAGTCGCGTTGGACAGTAGGAGGGCCGACTCCAGGAAGGCCTGGGCCATCACCGGCATCATGACGTTGAGCTCGAAGTTCCCCCGGCTCCCGCCCACGGTGAGGGTGGTGTGGTTCCCCATGACTCGGGCCGCCACCATCATGAGGGCCTCGGAGAGGACCGGGTTCACCTTCCCCGGCATGATGGAGCTGCCGGGCTGGATCGCCGGGAGGGCGATCTCGCTGATCCCCGAGGTGGGCCCGGAGGCCAGCCACCGGATGTCGTCGGCGATCTTCATGAGGGAGACCGCCACCGTGTTCAGGGCGCCATGGGCGCTGACCAGGGCGTCGCGGGCCCCCTGGGCCTCGAAGTGATCATCGGCCTCCCGAAAGGCAAGGCCCGTGTCATCGGAGATGTACCCGATGGCCAGGGCGGCGAATTCGGGATGGGTGTTGATTCCGGTTCCCACCGCCGTCCCGCCCAGGGCCAGCTCCGCCAGCTCCTCCTGGGCGGCCTGGAGACGGTGGATCCCCTTCTCCACCTGCGAGGCGTACCCTCCGAATTCCTGCCCCAGACGGAGGGGCGTGGCGTCCATGAGATGGGTCCGGCCGGACTTCACCACATGGTCGAAGGCCCGGGACTTCTCCCGTAGCACCTGGGCCAGGGTCTCCAGGGCGGGGATCGTCTCCCGGACCATGGTTTCCCGGGCCGCCACATGGATGGCCGTGGGAATCACGTCGTTGGAGGACTGCCCGAAGTTCACGTGGTCGTTGGGGTGGATCCGCTTGCCGGACCCCTCCAGTCGACGGTTCGCCAACTCGGCCACCACCTCGTTGGTGTTCATGTTGGAAGAGGTACCCGAACCCGTCTGGTAGATGTCCACCACGAACTCCTTGTCCCACCGGCCTTCCGCCACTTCACCGGCCGCGTCGGCGATGGCGCCGGCCACCTCCGGCTCCAGGTTGCCAAGCTCGCCGTTGGCACGGGCGGCGGCCCCCTTCACCACCCCCAGGGCCTGGATCATGGGACGGCCGAAACGCTGCCCACTGATGGGGAAATTCTCTACGGCCCTCTGGGTCTGAGCGCCATAGAGTGCCGCTTTCGGCACCCGCACCTCACCCAGTGAATCCTTCTCGGTCCGGAAGTCCTCCGCCATGCTGTCCTCTCCACGCTGTCGGTTTTCGGGCGGGATCCGGACCGCGCCGGACCACCACGTTCAGGGGTTGCCTCCATGTCGGACGCCAGGCCCGTTGACGGTCCACACGCCGAACACCGTCTCCAAAGTCCCGGTGGAAGACGCGTTGAAACAGATCCCGGGCCCGGACGAAGGAAGCCACGCTTCGGAAGGTACGAAAGGGGGCTGTCGACGCGAAGGGGAGCGGAGACTTTCTCCCGCCTGAAGGGTAGGAAGCTCGTGCTGTATTCGTGGGGCGGCGCCTCGCGGGGGGGGCCCTGAGCCCCATCGCTTCTTGTGCCCCGCCGAGCCCTCCACACCGATTCCTCCCCAACGTTTCGAAGCCGGCGACGCATGGGCCGGTGTTCCGCCCCCGATCGGAGTGCATGAATGACGGGTCACACCCTCCACCGCTCTTCCTTGCCGCTTCGCCGCTCCCCTCCCGGAGTGGGTCCGGCGCTCCTCTTGCTCCTGAGCCTGCTCCTGCCGCTGGGCGTGCTCCTCCCCGGAACGGTGGGGGCCCAGACGGCGGTTCAGCCCGCCATCGGTCCCCTCGTGGTGGACGGGCAGGCCCAGGTGGTGGAGGCCTTCGCCGATCCGGCCGGGTGGATCAGGGAACGCCTGTGGGTCGAGACGGAGGTGGACTCCGATGGGGACGGGCTCCCGGACCGGGTCCACGTGACGGTGGTCCGTCCGGAACAGACGGAGACGGAGGGGATGCGGGTCCCGGTGATCTATGAGACGAGCCCCTACTACGCCGGCACCGCCCGGGTGGATCAGATCCTCTGGGACGTCCGTCACGAACTGGGGGAGGAGCCCCCCTCCCGGGGACCCCAGCCCCAGGTCCCCCACCAGGGGGATCGGGAGTGGATCTCCAATTCCCACGTGGATACCTGGGTCCCCCGGGGCTTCGCCGTGGTCCACTCCGATGCGCCGGGGACAGGGCTCTCCCACGGGTGCCCCACCATGGGGGGGATCAACGAGTCCCTGGCCCCCAAGGCGGTCATCGACTGGCTGAATGGCCGGGCCCGGGGCTTCACCACCGCCGACGGCGACCAGGAGGTCTTCGCGCGCTGGTCCACGGGACGGGTGGGGATGACGGGAACCTCCTTCAACGGGACCCTTCCCCTGGCCGCCGCCACCACCGGGGTGGAGGGGCTGGAGGCCATCATCCCCATCGCCCCCAACACCTCCTACTGGCATTACTACCGGTCCCACGGGCTGGTCCGCTCCCCCGGTGGCTACCTGGGGGAGGACATCGACGGCCTCTACGACTTCGTCTACAGCGGACGGCCGGAGCGCCGGGACTACTGCAACACCGTGGTCCGCCAGGAGACCCTGCTGGCGAACATGGACCGCATCACCGGGAACTGGAGCGACTTCTGGGCGGAGCGGGACTACGCCCTCCATCTTGACTCCCTCCGGGCCGCGGTCCTCATGGCCCACGCCTGGAACGACTGGAACGTCATGCCGGAGCACAGCGTCCGGATCATCGAGGGGATCCAGGCCCGGGGGACCCCCCTCCAGGTCTACTTCCACCAGGGGGGACATGGGGGGGCGCCTCCCCTGGAAATGATGAACCGCTGGTTCACCCGATACCTGCTGGATGTGGAAAACGGGGTGGAGGACGAACCCAGGGCCTGGATCGTGAGGGAGGGGGACGACCCCATGAACCCAACCCCCTACCCCGACTACCCCCACCCCCGCGCGGCCCCCGTGGTCCTCGTGCCCGGCCCCGGTGGAACGGCAGCCGGGCCTCTCTCCCCCGTGGCCGGGGGCTCCGCCACCCCGCTGTCGGGGGTCCGGGAGGCGGACCACCTGGAGACCCTGGTGGACGACGTCTCGTTCAGCGGCGCCGACCTGGCCCGGGCCGAGCTCTCCCCCCACCGGCTCCTTTACCGAACCACGGAGCTCCAAAGCCCCCTCCACCTCTCCGGGACGCCGGAGATCTCTCTCCGCCTGGCGGCGGACCGCCCGGCGGTGAACCTCTCCGTCTGGCTCGTGGCCCTTCCCTGGGAGGCCTCGCCGGGTCAACAGCCCAACTTCAGTGTCATCACCCGGGGGTGGGCCGACCCCCAGAACCACCGTTCCCTCATCGAGAGTGATCCCCTGGTACCCGGGCAGTTCCGGGACCTGACCTTCACCCTCCAACCCACCGACCAGGTCATCCCCCCGGGGAAGCGGGTGGCCCTGGTGGTCTTCTCCAGCGACCAGGAGTTCACCCTTTGGCCCGAGCCGGGGGCCGAACTCACGCTCGACCTCTCCGGAGTTGAACTGGTCCTTCCGGTGGTGGGTGGCACCGCCGCGCTCCAACGGGCCCTGAGCCCTTGAGTGGAGGCAGGCGGCACTGAGGGGCCTGGGGGTCCGGTAGGGCTTTTTCATTCATTCGGCGGCCTGCTGGGCCGGATCTCCACCTTCGAGGGGAGGGCCCGGTCCGGAAAGGCCAGGAGGTCCAGGACCACCCTGGAGATGTCCTCGGCCTGGAGCTTCCAGCCTCCCTCAGGATCGGGATCGCTGCCGAAGAAGTGGGTGTTCACGCTCCCGGGCATGATGAGGGTGACCCGCACCCCTTCGTCCCGGAGGTCCAGCATCATGGCCTCGGTCATCCCCCTGAGGCCGAACTTGCTGGCGTTGTAGGCCACCCCCCCGGAGAAGGCGTTCCGCCCGGCCAGGGAGCCGATGTTGAAGATCCACCCCCCTCCCCCGGCCACCAGGTGGGGGACCGCTGCCCGGGAGACGTGGAAGACCCCGTCCAGGTTCGTGCGGAGCTGGATGTCCCAGTCCTCGGGGTCCATCTCCTGGATCGTGGCGAAGCGCCCCAGCCCTGCGTTGTTCACCAGGATGTCCAGCCCCCCGAACCGCTCCACCGTCCCCTCCACCAGTCGGCGACAGGCCTCCGGGTCCCTGACGTCGCAGGGGATCCCGTGGGCGGCGCCCGATCCCGATCCGTCCAGCTCCCGGGCCGTCCGGGCCACATCCGCCTCCGTCCGACTGGAGACCACCACCTTCGCCCCGGCCTCTGCCAACTCCCGTGCGATGGCCCTTCCGATCCCCTTCGTGCTCCCGGTGATGAGGGCCACCTTTCCCGCCAGCGTGCCCGACATGGGCCTCCTTCGTGCGGTTCCGTAAGGAGGACGCCGGAGCCGACCCGCGGCTGGCCCTGGCCTCCATGGAGAGGGAGTGTACCTTGGAGCGTCCCCTGCGTTTCGTTGGAGATCGGTGCCGATCAAGGCCGGTACTGAAGCAGCTGCCCATACGGTGGGCCCTCCGAGCATCGCGCAGGACGACATCTCGCCCGCGGAGATGCTGCAGGGCGTACCACAGAGAAGAGCGACGAAGGGGAAGCGGGCCTGTTCTGCACAGGGCCCATGGGTTCAGGACTTCGAGGCCAGGGAGGGCCGGGGTGGCGAGAGTAGCGCTGGTGACGGGAGGAGCCCGGCGGGTGGGCCGGGCCATCAGCCTGGGGCTGGCCGGGGCGGGGTTCGATGTGGTGGTGAACTACCACGCCTCCGCCTCGGAAGCCGGAGAGGTGGTGCGCCGGGTGGAAGGGATGGGGCAAAGGGCGGTGGCGGTAGGGGGAGACGTTTCCTCCTCGGAGGATGTGGAGCGCATCTCCAGCCAGGTCCGCCGCCACTTCGGCCGCCTGGACATCCTGGTGAACAACGCCTCCCTCTTCGCCTCCGGTCCCCTCCTGGAGGTGGAGGAGACGGAGTGGGACCGGGTGATGGCGGTGAACCTGAAGGCCCCCTTCCTCCTGGTGAAGGCCACCGCCGACCTCCTCACCGAGTCCCAGGGTACCGTCATCAACCTGGTGGACCTCTCTGCCTTCCAGCCCTGGGTCGAGTACCCCCACCACGCGGTCTCCAAGGCGGCGCTCCTGCACCTGACCCGGGTCATGGCCCGGGCCATGGCCCCCCACGTGCGGGTGAACGCCGTGGCCCCGGGCGCCGTCCTCCTGCCCGAGGACTATGATCAGGAGGAGCGCGAACGCTCCCGGAAGAGCGCGGCGCTGGGGACGCTCGGCTCACCCCGGGACGTGGTGGATACGGTGCTCTTCCTGGAGCGCTCCCGGTTCATCACCGGAGAGGTGGTGGTGGTGGACGGGGGCCGACATCTGGGCGGAAGACGGAGCGGCTGAGAGGACTACCCCTCCGCTGCCACGGGCTCGGCGGGGAGATCGTGCCCCGCGTCCTCCCCCCCCTGGTGGGCCAGGAAACGCTCCGCCTCCAGTGCTGCCATGCACCCGGTTCCCGCCGCCGTCACCGCCTGCCGGTAGTAGGAATCCATGACATCCCCGGCAGCGAAGATCCCCGGTACCTTGGTCTCGGTCCGCCACGGGGTCTGGGTCACGATGTATCCCGCCTCGTCCAAGTCCAGCACCCCGGCCAGGAATCCCGTGTTGGGGGTGTGGCCGATGGCCAGGAAGAGCCCCCCCACCTCCAGCTCCCGCTCCTCTCCGGTGCCGGTATCCCGGAGTCGGAGTCCGGTGATGAACTCCTCGCCCAGGACCTCGGAGACCTCGGTGTTCCATTCCACCCGGATCTTCGGATCCTCCAGCGCCCGCTCCGCCATGATGGGCGAGGCCCGGAAGGTGTCCCGGCGGTGGATCAGTACCACCTCGCGGGCGAACTTGGTGAGGTAGAGCGCCTCTTCCATGGCGCTGTCGCCCCCACCCACCACCGCAAGCACCTGGTCCCGGAAGGCCGGAAGGGCACCGTCGCAGACCGCGCAGGCCGACACGCCGCCTCCGGTCTGGGCCAGGCGCTCCTCGTTGTCCAGCCCCAGCCAGTTGGCCCGGGCGCCGGTGGCCACGATGACGGTGCGGGCGTGCACCACGTTCCCCTCCGCCGTCCGAAGGCGGAAGGGACGGGAGGATGGGTCCACCTCCACGATGTCGTCGGTGACCACCCGGGTCCCGAAGCGCTCGGCCTGGGCCTTCATCTCCAGCATGAGCTTCTGGCCGTCGATGCCTTCGGGGAAGCCAGGGAAGTTCTCCACTTCGGTGGTAAACATGAGCTGGCCTCCGGGGATCATCTCCCGGGAGGGCGCGCCCTCGAAGACCAGGGGTTCGAGGCGTGCCCGGGCGGCATAGACCGCCGCGGTCCACCCTGCAGGTCCCGATCCGATGATCACCACGTCCTCGATGCGCGACTCCATCATGCCCCTCACGTCTCCTTGAAGACCTTCATATTCGTCGAGTGGCCGGGGTTCACCCGGGCCTTGGGATCCACATGGTGGACCGCGTTGTTCACGGCGATGGCCGCTTCCGCGAAGCCCGTGGCGATGAGGTCCAGCTTCCCCTCGTAGTCCACCACGTCCCCGGCGGCGAAGACCCCGGCGAGATTCGTCCGCATGAGGGAATCCACCAGGATCCGGTTCTTCCGGATCTCCAGCCCCCAGCTCTGGATGGGACCCAGGTCGGGCTTGAATCCGAGGAAGGTGAGGACCACGTCCACTTCCATGGTGAGCCGGTCCTCTGTTCGGTTGTCCACCAGGGTGACCTCTTCCACCTTCCCGTTCCCCCGTATCTCCTCTACCTCGTGGAAGACCTGGATTTCCACCTCTCCCGAGGCCTCCGCCTGGTAGAGCTGTTGCACGCTCCGCTCATGGGCGCGGAACTCGTCCCGACGGTGCGCCAGGATGAGGCGCTCCGCCTTGTCCTTCAGAATGAGGGTCCAGTCCAGGGCCGAATCCCCTCCGCCTACCACCAGGATCTTCTTTCCCCGGAAGGTCTCCGGATCCTTCACCGCGTAGTGGACCCCATTTCCCAGGAAGTCGTCGTAGCCGGGCACCTCAAGCCGTCGGGGTTCGAAGGCTCCCTTCCCCCCGGCGATGACCACGGTCCGGGTCAGAAGTTCCCCCTCCCCGGTGACCATGCGAATGATCCCGTCCTCCTGGACCGCCAGATCCCGGACCTCCACGTCCAGGACCACCTCGGGCTCGAACTGCATGGCCTGGGCAATGAGGTCCAGGGCCAGGTCCTTGGCCAGGACTTTCGGGAATCCGCCCACGTCGAAGATGTACTTCTCCGGATAGAGGGCCATGAGCTGACCTCCCAGTTCCGGCAGGGAATCCACGATGCGGGCGGAGACGCCTCGCATCCCCGCATAGAAGGCTGCGAAGAGGCCCGTGGGGCCACCTCCGATGATGGTGATGTCTCTCAGTTCCTGCGTCATGGGAGAATGCCTGTGTCGCGTTCCGCTGTGAGGGTTCGTCCCCGGCGCCCCGACCCCCTCCTCGTTCCTGGAGGCCGGTGATGCCCGGGAGGCGGGAACCCGAAAGGCGCCGCCAAAGCCATCGAAGGATACACGCCAGGGAGAGACGAGCAACCGCCCGACCCTGTCCGCTTCACCCTCCCTCCGGCTCTGGCGCGTTCTCCCAGGGCACCCCATCGGCCTGCAGTCGGTCCGGGACCCGGTCCAGGGCCCGCTGGACGACCCTCCGTGCATTCCCATACGAGACGGTGTTCAGCGCCTCGGTGGACGGAAGCCATCGGCAGGCCGAAATCCCTTCTTCCTTCTCCGGCAGGCATTCTCCGTGGAAGGAGGCCATGAGGTAGAACCGGCAGTACTTGTGGATCTTCCGCCCCCGCTGGCGGAAGGTCCAGTCGATCTCCCCCAGGTCCGGGCCAAGAATCAGGTGCTCGAGCCCCGTTTCCTCCCGCACCTCCCTTACCGCCGCCTCTTTCGGGCCCTCTCCTGCTTCCAGGTGTCCCTTTGGAAGACCCCACCTCCGGTAGGGATCCCGGATAAGCAGGACGTGGGGCACGCCCTCCATGGCCCGGATCACCACCCCACCGGCGCTCCGTTCCACGCGGACCGTCGCCTCACCGCTCGCCGTCACCTGGCGAGCCGGTGTGGGAGGAGGGGAATCGGATTCTGGGGACACGGGGCCTTCCTGGGCCGTGGGAGCAGGGAAACGCGCCGGCCCACGGCCCGGTTGGAGGTCAAAAGATGGACAGTCGAAGATAGCGTCTCGGGTTCTCCCGGATGTCGGCCAGCAGGAGCTGGAGTTCTTCCAGGGTGCTCTCGAGTTCCCCGGCTGCGGTGGGATCCCGGAGCAGACGACCCAGGGTACCCTCACCGGCTTCGATGCTGGCCATGAGGCGACCCACCTGGCCAAGGGTGGAGTCGGCCTGCGCCGCCATCTGCCGGAGGTCGGCGTTGGTCTGCTCCAGTTCGCCGGAGAAGCCCCGGAGGTTGGAGGAGATCACGGCCATGTCCTCCAGCGTCGCCCCCAGCTCCGGCCGCCCCGCCAGGGCGTTGACCGTCTGGAAGGTGGCCCGGGCCTCCTCGGCAGCGGCGCCGATCTCCCTGGTGGCGATCCCCAGGTCCTCGGTGACCTCCTGGAAGGAGGAGGCCTGCTGGGCTACCAGTTCGGAGAGCCGCTCTGTGACGTCCTCCACGTTCCCGATGAGGGACGCGATGTTCTGGGCGGTTTCATCGGAGAACGCGATCCCCAGGCGCTCCGTGAGAACCTCGATATTCTCCGAGATCCGGTCCGCCGCGGCGGTGAGCTGGGTCACGTCGGGAAGTGCGTATCCCGGCAGGGTCTCGGGTTCGTCGTCTCTGGGATAGGTGTATCGTACCCCCGGAAAACGATCCGGTGGCTGGATCTCCGCTTGCCAATCCCCGAACATGGACTCGGGAGAGAGAATCACCACCGCATCGTCGGGAAGCCGGATGTCGGATCGGATCCGGAGCCCTACCCGCACCCGCTCTCCGTCGGGATCCACCGTGATGGAGCGGATCCGCCCCACCGACACCCCCCGGAGCTTCACCTGGTTGCCGGCCCGAATGAGCCCCACCTCGCTGAAGACGGCATCCACCTCCCGGAAGTCGCCCCGGACCATGACGCCCTGGAGCCAGAGGGTGCCCGCGACCGCCAGGACAATGGCCCCCACCAGGACGATCCCCACCATCGCGTCTCGCTTGACGTTCACGTGAC
>REED01000187.1 GCA_007695225.1 Gemmatimonadales bacterium | reverse complement strand
CTCCCACTGACCCCCCTGGCCGGCCAGGAAGGCGAGGCGGAGGTGCGCCATTCCCCGGAGCTCCGGGGGAACTGCCGGGTCGGTAAGGAGTCGGATCAGGTCCGCAGACCGCTCCGGAAGGGCGGTGTAGGTGGTCAGGAACCCTGCAGCCACCAACACGCCCAGGGGGGACTCCCCCCGTGCCCCGTCCAGGAGCCGGTCCCAGCGCCGGGGATCCGGGTCCAGGGCGGCGTCCAGCGCCAGGATGGGAAAGAGGATGGGCGCGGAGGGGTGGAGTCGGGTACGAAGGCGCTCATGGAGGGCGGCCACCTCCTCCCATTCTCCGCTGGCTGCGGCGATCCGAACCTGGTGGACGAGGGCCTCCTCGTGGTCGGGGACCAGCTCCAGGACCCGGTGGAAGGCCTCCCCCGCGGCCATCAGGGACCCAGGACGGCCGGTACGGGGCCCCAGGTGGAAGAGGACCTCCGCCAGGAGGAGCCACGCCGCTACGTGGGTCGGATCCTCGCCCAGGATCGCCCGGAGCCGGTGCTCCGCCTCCACGGCATCTCCCAGGTGATATGCGGCGAATCCCTCCAGGAGGCGGCGATCCCGGAGGGGGAGTCCCTCAGCGCGCTCCAACGCCGCGGCCAGGGCCGTTTCCAGCAAATGGGGCGACCCGGCCCCCGTCCACTCCAGGGCCACGGCGGTCCGGAAGTGGGCCAGGGCGAAGCCCGGATCGCGCGCGGTGGCTTCCCGGAAGCGGGTCTCGGCCTCCCCATATCGCCCCATCCGGAAGAGACGCTCCCCTTCCAGGAAGGCCCGGAGGGCGGGAAGGGAGGCGGTGGAGTGGGTGGCGGACCGATTCAATTCCTCTCCGGGGGCCACCAGGATCCCGTCCAGGAGTTGCCGGGTCAGATCATCGGCCAGGCGGAAGAGATCCGCCTCGTCCCCAGGGCCTGCGTCTCCCGAGGCCAAAACGCTTCCGGCTCCGTCGGTCAGGGTTCCGGAGATCCGGATCCGACCCCCGGCCTCCACCACCGATCCCCGGAGGAAGAGCCCCGCCCCCAGGCGACGGAGCAGCTCCTGGGGGTCGGACGTACCCCCAGCCGGGGACCCGGAGGACCCGAGGAGCGCCAGGGTGGAGTGGGGATCCACGACCTGGAGGACTCCGGTCCCGGCCAGGTTCAGCGCCAGGAGATCCACCATCCCCTCCGATAGGTAGGCCATCTCCGGACCTCCCCGAACGGCGAAGGGAAGGACCGCGAGACGCTCCGGGACCGGCATGGCACTCGGATCGGGATCCGGCACGCCGGTCTTCAGGGCGGGGTGGACCAGGAGGGCGGTGGCGAGGAGGGTGAGGAGGGCGAGGACGCCGACACCCCGTCCGGGTGCCCACCGGTGCCCCGCCCTTCGGGGGTGGACGACGGAGGAACCCGCCGCTCCTCTCTCGGCTTTCCACTCCCAGCCCCGGACCGACACGCCTGGGGGAGGCTTGTGCAGGAGGCGGGTCAGGACCCCCCGGCTGAGGGGATCGAGAGCTGCCGGGTCTCCTTCCACCAGGACCACCGGGACCTCCTCTGCCACCGAGGCGAGGGTACGCCACAGGGCTCCGGCCAGGGCGGCCATCTCGTCGACCTCACCGGCGGCTCCGGGGGCTGCGTGTTCCAGGGTGGGCTGGGCGGGATATCGGGTGCGAAGCCAGGGGTGATGGACCGGCTGTCGGGCCAGGTCGTGGTCGTCTGCCCCTCCCACTCCCGGCGCCACCCGGAGGGATCCGATGAGCCCGGTCAGGGCCGGGGCCACCCCGGGCAGAGGAGTGGGGTTCTCCGGGGGCTCCAGGCGCAGCTCGAGAGGTGGCTCGAGAGGTGACTCGGGGGGCGGATCGGGGGAGTCCGGCGACTTCCCAGGCGCCGGATCCATCCCCGACGCACCCTCCATCATTCCCCTGATGCGGTCGATCCGGGCCCGCTCCCCCTCCAGCCAGAGGCGGAACGGAGCGCCTCCCAACTCCTCCCCGGCGGGGAGGAAGGTTCCCTTGCCTGGGAACCCTCCGTCCGGAGGGTCCCGGCCCAGGAAACCTTCAGCGTCCCCCTTGCTCTCTCCCAATTCCCAGGCATCGCACCGGAGGAGCTTCTCATCGACACGGAGTCCCCGCTCCGTCTCCACCAGGGCGTCCCCCACAACGGATCGGAGGGTGGAGAGGGCCTTTCGGAGGCTCCCACCCGCCCGCTCCGGCGCCGCGTCCCCCCAGAAGGCGTCGGCGAGTTCCGCCCGGGGTACCGGGGGACGGTCGGCCATCGCCAGGTAGGCCAAGAGGGCCAGGAGCTTCCGCCGCCCTGGGATGACCTCCCTACCGTCCCCGTCGATGAGGCGGAGTCGCCCCAGGGTCTGGAGGCGGAACGGCGCCATTTCACGCTTCATTTCACGGGCCTTTCCCACGAGGGGTGCCAGGATGGCGTCCATCCCACGAAAGAGGGGGTGCGTCCAGACCCGAACCCTGATCAGGAGGTGAATCCATGATGTGGCACGTACGTTGGTGGTCCCTGGCGGCCGGAGTCCTCTTCCTGGCCGGCTGTGCCGATTCCCCCACCGCGGCGGAGGCCCCGCTGCAGGCACCCGACGGCAGCCTGATGCAACGGGGTGGCGCCCATACGGATGCCAC
>REED01000084.1 GCA_007695225.1 Gemmatimonadales bacterium | reverse complement strand
TCGAGACGGCGTGGGATCTTGTGGATGAGCCCCTCTCAAGCACTCCTCCGGGGCTGGAGCCCGGCGCCGCTCACTGAGGCTGATCCCAGTGGGGGGTCTTCCAGGAGATGGCGCTTCTGGAGAACTATCGGCGCTTCCTGGAGGAGTTTCAGGGGGAAGGCTGAGCACCGGGCCGCTGAACCGGGTCGTGGGGGGTGCGGTACCGGACCCACGGAACCGCCAAACCGTTGTAACCCACCTGGGGGCGAGGATGAATGCAGTGCCTTTCAAAGACGCGCCGGCGCGCCCCGGGGAACACCGCTATCTCCTGGCCGATGTGTTCACCCACCGTCCTTTCGAGGGCAACCCCCTGGCCATCTTCCCCCATGGAGGGGAGGTGCCCCCTGAGTCCATGGCCCCCATCGCCCGGGAACTGAACCTCTCGGAGACGGTCTTCATCCTCCCACCGGAGGATCCCGCCCACGCAGCGCGGCTCCGGATCTTCACTCCCGGGAGGGAGCTCCCCTTCGCCGGTCACCCCACCGTGGGAGCGGCCTGTGCCCTGGCCCTCCTCGGGCGGGTTCCCATGACGAGAGGAACGGGGGCGGGAGATGCCCTCGAGTGGGCCGAGTTCACCCTGGGGGAGGGGGCCGGGCCTGTCCCGGTTCGGGTCACCCGACGGCGTGATGGGACCGGATATACCGCTCACCTGGAGACCCCCCGCCTTCCCGAATCGGGACCGCCGCCGCCCCCGTCCGACACCCTTGCCCGGATCCTCTCCCTCCCCCCGGGCGACCTGGAGGGCGGCGCGTGGTCGGCCGAAGGGGTCTCCTGTGGCGTCCCCTTCCTCATCATCCCTGTCCGAGGGACGGACGCCCTGGCCCGGATTCGGGTGGATCTGGCGGGATGGAGGGAAGCGCTGGCCTCGTGGTGGGCTCCGCATCTCTATGTCATTGCCCGGGAGACCGGCGCCTGGGAGCCTGGCGCCCGGGAGCCCAGCGGATCGGGCCATGTCCGCGCCCGGATGTTCGCGCCGGAGCTGGGGGTGGGGGAGGATCCGGCCACCGGGTCCGCCGCGGCGGCGCTGGCGGGATACCTTGCAGCCCGCGAGGCCTCGGGCTCCGGGACCTTTCGCTGGCGCATCCAGCAGGGGGTGGAGATGGGACGCCCTGGGGTCATGGAGACCGAGGTGGAGATGACGGAGGGCCGAATCGTTCGCGTGCGGGTGGGCGGAGGGTCGGTGTTCTACGGCGAGGGACGCCTTTTCATGGATGGAACGTGACGCCGAGAGGCCCGGGCTCGCCCCATGCCGCGCCTCCGACACGACCCCTGATTCTCAGGCACGACCCCTGCTTCTCTGAGGCACGACCCCTGCTCCATTGAATGGACCGGCGAGGGCGGTCGACGATAGAGGCATCCGCGTCGTCGTGGGGCCTTGCCCATCGGGGGATCAAGGGTTCATCCGCTCCCACCGGAGAGCCTTGTCGGGTCGGGACGCCCCATCAGGGGACGTTTTGACCCAGGCGGCGGGTCCGGAAGGACGGGGTGGATCCCAACAATGCGAATACGGCCCGCTCGAATGCGGCCCATGCGAATGCGGTGCACGTGAATACGGCCTGGTCCGGGGGCGGAGATCTCTTTTCCGCGCTCCGAGGGCCATCAAGGGGAGAGCCAGATGAAGCGAGTCGAAGGGAAGGTCGCGGTGGTGACCGGCGGTGCCGTGGGGATCGGAGAGGCTGCGGCGCTTCTCCTGGCCCAGGAGGGAGCGAAGGTGGCTGTCACCGACATCCAGGACGAGGAAGGCCGGAAGGTTGCGGAGCGGATCGAGGCTGAAGGAGGCACGGCCCGCTACTGGAACCTGGACGTGGGGGACGAGGCCCAGGTGGAGAAGGTCATGGGCGAGGTGGTGGAGGCGTTCGGCGACATCACCGTCCTCGTGAACAACGCCGGCATCTCCGGGGCGAACAAGCCCACCCATGAAATCACCGAGGAGGAGTGGGACGAGGTGCAGCGGGTGAATGTGAAGGGGGTCTTCTTCTGCACCAAGCACGTCATCCCCTCCATGAAGCGGGCCGGTGGGGGAAGCCTCATTCACCTGTCCTCCATCTACGGTCTGGTGGGCGCCCCCGACGTGCCCCCCTACCACGCCTCGAAGGGGGCGGTACGCCTCATGGCGAAGACCGACGCCATGATCTACGCTCCCGATGGGATCCGGGCGAACTCGGTTCATCCGGGGTACATCTGGACCCCCATGGTGGAGAACCATCTTCGGGGCTCCGGCGTGGATCCGGAGCAGGGCCGGAAGGATCTGGCGGCACTCCATCCCATCGGCCATGTGGGAGAAGTGGAGGACATCGCGTACGGGATCCTCTACCTGGCCTCGGACGAGTCCAAGTTCGTCACGGGCACCGAACTGGTCATCGATGGAGGCTACACCGCCCGGTAGAAGGCCGTTGGAGGAGACGGGCCACCGGCGGAAGGACGTGAACGCCTGGAAAGGAGCGATTCGCCCATGAAGAATGCTAAGCTGGTGGGGATTCTCGTCCTGAGCCTTCTCCTGGTCTTGGTGGTGGCCCAGAACACCGAACCGGTGGAGGCGCAGTTCCTCTGGATCCACCTCGAGACCCCCATGATCATCCTCCTCATCCTCACCACGGTGGGGGGGTTCATGGTGGGGCTCCTGGTGGCCCTCCTGCTCTTTCGGGGGAGGAAGGGCGGAACCGACCTCGGGAAAGGGAAGGGACGGGGGGGGGCTCCGCCGGAGAGGGCATGAAATCGAGCTCCAGATCGGGCATGATCCGGGGCGTGGGAGTGCGGTGAGGGCACGCATCCTCCCCTTCCGCCGGGAGCACTGGGATGAGGTGCGACGGATCTTTGCCGAGGGGATGGCTACGGGACACGCCACCTTCCAGACCGAGGCACCGGAGTGGGAAGCGTTCGATGCCGACCATCTCTCCCTCTGCCGGTGGGTGGCTGAAGCGGAGGGGGCGATCCTGGGCTGGGCCGCCCTCAGCCCCGTGTCTTCCCGGTGCGTCCACGCAGGGGTGGCAGAGGTGAGCGTCTACGTGGGGGAGGGGGCCCGGGGCCGGGGCGTCGGACGTCGGCTGCTCGGCACCCTCATCGCATCCTCCGAGGCGGCGGGACTCTGGACCCTCCAGGCCGGGATCTTCCCGGAGAACCACAGGAGCCTGGCCATCCACCGGGAACTGGGGTTCCGGGAGGTGGGACGCCGGGAACGGCTGGGTCGCCTGGCGGGGCGATGGCGGGACGTCCTCCTCCTGGAGAGGCGGAGTCGGACCGTGGGGGTGGAGGCTCCCGCGGGGGCGGACCTTCCCGGTGCCCCCGACCCTCCCCTGGCCCATGCCTTCCCTGCGTCCCTGGTGGAGTTCGTGGAACGCTTCAACCGAAGGGAGTTCTGGGAGAGTCACGAGGTCCTGGAACTTCCCTGGCGGGCGAACCGAAGCGAGTTTTACCATGGCCTGATCCTTTACGCCAGCGCCTTCGTCCACGTCCAGCGGGAAAACGCCCACGGCATCGTGGCCCAGCTTTCCAAGGCGGAAACGGCGCTGGAGCCCTTCGCTCCCTTCTACCTTGGCGTGGATGTGGCGGCGCTCCTGGCGGAGGCCGGGAAGCTGCGGCGCCAGGTCGAGTCGGAGGGGGTGGGCATGCCCCCCGGACAAGGCGACCGTGAGGGGGCGTTCCCGTCCCTCGACCTGGACCCATCCCGGATCCGGGGTGACGAGCCGGAGCGAACGAGGCTCGGGGCAGATGATCCCGGAGCGGGTGATCCCGGCTCGAGCCCGCCTGAACCAGGTCCACCCTCCCACCCCCCCAGCCGGAATCCATCCCCTTGAGTGCCATCTTTCTCTACGTGGCCGGCGGGCTCGCGGTGCTGAGCCTCTTCCTGGTGGCCGGGGCCGTCCTGGCCTTTCGCCGTCGCCGATGGATCGGCTCCCTCGGGAGCGCCGGAACCGGAGCCCTCTTCCTTTCCCTGGCTGCCCTGGCAGGTACCCTCAGCGTCTCCACCCAGGGGTACCGGGCTCTTACCCTGGAAGAGGTGGCGGCCACCATCACCACCGTCCCAACCGGACCCCGGGCCTTCCAGGCGTACGTGGAATTCCCCGACGGTCGCGAGGCCACCTTCCACGTGACCGGGGACCAGCTCCTGGTGGATGCCCATATCCTGAAGTGGCATCCCCTGGCCAACCTCCTGGGGATCCACACCCAGTATGAACTGGATCGCCTCACTGGGCGGTACGTGGAAATCGCGGACGAGCGGACCGAGCCCCGCACGGTCCACTCCCTGAAGGCGGAGAAGCCCGCCGACCTCTTCCACCTGGCGCGCCGCTATACCCTCCTGGCCCTCCTGGTGGACACCGAGTACGGCTCGGCCACCTACATCCAGGTGGACCGCCCCTCCCGGTTCGAGGTGCGGGTTTCCACCACCGGCCTCCTGATCCGAGAGGCGGGCTACCCCTGATCCGAGAGGCGGACTATCTCTGATCCAAGAGGCGGGCTACCCCTGGACTGGCGCTGGCTCGGGCCTCCGCTCCCGAAGGAGCTCCAGCGCCGCCAGTCTCCGCTCCCGCAGCCTTTCGGTCTGGAGGATGGTGGGCGCAGCCACCCGGACCCCGCACTCCTCCGAGGTCATGGGGCACCGCTCGCAGGTCAGCCCCACCTGGCGCCGCCGGATCCCCGGATCATCCCAGAATTTCACCCGTTCCCGGAAGGCGTCATCCATGAGTAGACCCAGGGTGATGCAGGTATTCACTCCTTCCTGGAGGAAGAGGGGTCGGGCTGCGGAGATGACGAAGAACTCCACACCTTCCGGGGCGAAATGGGCCCGCTCCCCCCGGAGGTCCGGCACGGGGCCGGGTCCGGCGGAATCGCCCCGCTCCCCGATCTCCCGGAGGAGTCGGAGAGCCACCCACTTCCGGCAGTAGTGCTCCCGGGAGCCCACGCCCCGGGGGGTGGCCACACCAGAGAGGTTGAGGACCTTCGTCAGCTGGTAGTCCGGGGAGCCGACGGCGTTCTGGAAGCGCATGAAGTAGAGCCGGGAGATCCCCATCCGCGCTGGGAGAAGCTGGCTCACCCGGTAGGCGAAGGTTTCCGGCGTCGTGTCGAAGCGTTCCATGATCTCCAGATACGCCGCAGGGTCCCAGCGCTTCCGGCGGAAGAGCCCCTCCAGGGCTTCCACCAATTCCTCCTCCTCGATGAGGAGGGCCCCGGAGAAGTACGAGGCCTTGAAGTTGTTCAGAATCTCGTCGAATGACTCCACCCGGACCCACGAGGAGGTCTCGGGCCGGGGGTGGAGGCCCAGGACCCGGAATCCGAGCTCCCGGCCAAAGACAAAGGCCTGCTGCGCCGGGCTGAGGGAAGGATGGACCATCAGACGGGGGGGCTCTCCCTCCAGGAACACGGTTCGAAGGCCCGAGAGTTCAGGGTCCCGGGCAAGCGTCCGGTCGTCGATGACGTACCCGTGCTCCTCCTCCAGCTCGCGTCGCAGTCGGAGGGCCCCGGGATTGCCCGTGCCCCAGTCCCGACTCCGCCGGTACTCTGCCGCCGCCGTCTCCAGTTCGGGGAAGTAGTTGTCGTGGAGCCGCTGGTACGATCGGAGGGCCGCGAAGAGGAACTGCTCCACGTTCACGTCGTAGGAGCGGCCGATCTCGAGGAAGGTCTGGAGGAAGGCGGCGGCCTTCAGCGGGTCGTCGGAGACCAGCCCCAGCAACTGGGCGACGTCCACCCCGAAAAGCTCGAAGGGGAATTCCTGGAGGAAATCGGAATGGAAGAGGGGCTCCAGGCCGTCCAGTTCCCCCCCGAGCTGCGCCGAGACCAACTCATCGTACCCGACCCCAAGCCCCTCGGCCAGACGCAGGAGGACGTCGGGTTTAGGATACTTGCGCCCGTTCTCGATCTCGCTGAGGTAGGAGATGGAGATACTCGATCGCTTGGCCAGTTCGGAGAGGGATTCGTTCCGTCCCTGCCTCAGGTTCTTTACCTTGAGCCCCAGGATCAGGCGGAGATTGTCCGGGGTGATGGTCATCGGGAGTCGGGCCCTCGTCCCCAAACGGGTGGCGGAAGCGGTGCGGGAGGGAGCCGCAGGGGCCGTTCGGGGTCCGCCGCGGGGGGATAAGGCGGCTCACGCTCGGCCGCCACGGGAAGGAGGGTACGATAAAAGGGGAAGCGATGCCAGAACCACTGTCACCTGTTCCGCTTGCCTCCCTTCCGTCCTGAGCCTACCGTCAATAAGGGGAAGGATGTCGTTTCAGAAGGTCCAGCCGCTCGCCGGGGCCGATGTCCCGTGGGCAGAGGAGTGATCATGTCAACGGGTTCATTCAGGGGTTCATCCAGGCGGGGACGTACCCAGTTCACCCGCTCGTCCCGGTCCTTGTGTCGCAGGCACCCTGTCGCGGCCCTCCTGTCGGGAGCGGCCCTCTCGGGGGCAGCCCTCCTCGTGTTCGCCGCAGGGCCATTGATGGCCCAGCAGACCACCCCCGCCGATCCGGCGGTCCCGGGGGTGGACCGGCCCACCTCCGTCACACCCTGGAGCGGTCCGCCTGGGACCGAGGTCACGGTTCGGGGGGAGCTGCTTCCCGCCATCACCCCGGTCCACGTGGCGCTGGGGGGAACCCGCACCGGCTTCGAGGCTCTCACCCTGGCCCTCACCACCCGGTGGGGAGAACTCGAGGAGATGGTCGCGATCCCTGACTGGGCACGGAATGACCGGGCCCATCGCTTCATCATCTTCGACGCCTACTTTTCCCCCCTGGCCACTTCGGCCCTCTTCCACGTGACCGGACCGGACGGAACCATCCTGCGCATCGGTCGGGTGGCCGAGGTCCATGAGGGCTGTGTGGCCCTGGACGGCGACGATGACCAGCGGTACAGCCTGACCGGGGCCCTGGAAGGGATCTCTGTTGGGGATCGCCTGGAGTTGGAGGCGGTGATCCTCGAAGAGACTCCCTGCGCCGGCGGCGTTCCTGTTCGGGTCACGGACTTCCAGCGCTTCAGCCCCGCTCCGAGACCCTGAGCCCACCGACGGTCTCCGCGACAGGCCGAGCGAAAATTCGCCAGTTTTTCGTGCCCGGGAACCGTAAGCCCAAACCCATGACCTACAAGCACTTGGGTTCTTGTGTCCAGTTGCTTGCGGGACACACTGGAATCCCCATCCTTTTCCCCGGCTCGGAAAGGTGTTACTAGAACAAGACAATTCACTGGTCACCCTGCCGGGTGCCGGCCCCCGAATCGCGTGTGGGGCAGGCGCCCGTTGGCACATTCCCCGGGCGCCCTGAACAGGGTGTCGGAGGACGGGAGACCCGGACCGGATCCGAGAAGGACCGGATCGACACCAGGGAGGGGGCGATGGGCAGCGGACAGCGGGAGGGAGCGGAAGGGGCCGAAGCGGGGCAACTGGGAAGAACCGGATTGGGACGGGGAGGCGACCGATGACCGCCACCTTTCCCCGGACGGAATGGATCTGGCGCGACGGAGAGTTCATCCATTGGGATGACGCCCGGATCCATGTCATGTCCCACGTGGTCCACTACGGGTCCTCCATCTTCGAGGGAATCCGGACCTACAAGACGGACCAGGGCCCCGCGGTCCTCCGCCTCCAGGACCACCTGAAGCGGTTCCAGAACTCGGCTCGCATCTACCGGATGGACCTGGGCTTCGACCTGGAGAAGCTGGAGGAGGCGTGCCTGGAACTCATCCGCCGCAACGAGTTGGATTCCTGCTATCTCCGTCCCCTCAGCTTTCGGGGTGTGGGTGCGGCGGGAGTCGACCCACGGGCGAGTCCGGTCCACACCTACCTCATTTGCTGGCCCTGGGGCGCCTACCTTGGTGCCGAGGCGCTGGAGCAGGGGGTGGAGGTCTGCGTCTCGTCGTGGAGCCGGCCGGCCCCCAACACCAACCCCACCCTGGCCAAGGCCGGGGGGCACTACGTGAACGGACAGCTCATGAAGATGGAGGCCGGGGTCAACGGCTATTCCGAGGCCATCGCTCTGAGCCCGTCGGGACTGGTGAGTGAGGGAAGTGGCCAGAACCTCTTCCTGGTCCGGAACGGCTGTCTCATCACCCCCCGGGTCGATGGGTCCATGCTCTCCGGGATCACCCGGGACTGCATCATGACCCTGGCCCGGGATGAAGGGATCACGGTGTTGGAGGAGATGGTCCCTCGAGAGGCCCTGTACACGGTGGATGAGCTATTCTTCAGTGGGACCGCCGCCGAGGTCACGCCCATCCGGAGCGTGGATCGGATCCCGGTGGGCGAGGGGAAGCCAGGCCCGGTGACGAAGCTTCTCCAGAGTGCCATCCTGGACGTAGCCCACGGCCGCCGGCCGGACCGTCATGGGTGGCTCACCCATGTGCACCCTCGTCCCGCCGGTGGAGAGGTGGAGGAGGCTGCGGACGAGGTGTCGGTGGCCCGGGGCGCGAGCTGATCCAACCCCCGCCGGGCGCGGGCGGTGTCCCCCCTCGGCGGGACGCCCCGGCGCTCGGCGAACTGTCCACTCCGGCCTGAGCAAGGAGGGGTCCACCGATGACCAAGCCTGAAGTCTGGCTCCGGGGACCGGTAGAGGGCGTGACGCCTGGGCTCCAGCCCGTGGCCCACGCCCTCCTGCAGGCGCGGGAGGAGTTGCATGAGCTGATTCCGGGGTTGACCGCAGATGAGCTCTGGGCCTCGCCACCGGGGGGGGGCGCACCCATCGGGTTCCACCTTCGGCACCTGGCAGGGGCGCTGGACCGGCTCTTCACCTATGCCCGGGGGGAAACCCTCTCCCTGGGGCAGCGGGAGGCACTGGCCGAAGAGTCCAGCCGTCCTTCCCCCGAGGAAGTGGGAGGGGTGGAGCTGGGGGTCGGGGGCGCCGGCGACTGGTGGTCCGGTGAGGCTCTCCTGGCTCAGACGGATCGGATCCTGGACCAGGCCCTGGCCCAGTTGCGTGGGACGGATGAGGCGGCTCTTGCCGACCCCCGTGCGGTGGGGCGTGCCCGGCTCCCCTCTTCCGTCCGGGGGCTCCTCTTCCACGGAGCCGAACACACCGCCCGCCATGTCGGTCAGATCGCCACCACCCGGAAGGTGCTCCGGGGTGGCGGGGGAGAGGGGTGAGATGGTGGTCCCGGAGACGGAAGATCGATCCGAAAGGGACCCCGGGGAGGGTCGTGGAGGCGCGCAGCCCCCGGATCATCCCCCCAGCCTCATCCTGGTCCGGGAGTGGGACCAGAACGTCGCCTCCAGTCGCTGCTGCGGTCGCACCGATGGCGAGTTTCTTTTCGGCTCCGGTGATCCCACCTTTCCCGAACGCCGGGAGCGGATGGAGGGGGCCGGTGTCCTCTACCGGGCGGTGCAGGAGCGGTTCGGGGACGAGGTAGAGCTCCGGATCGTGGACCCCCGGAATTTCGTGAGCCTGATTCCCCTCCTCCTCCGGGATTTTTTCCGGTACCGGGTCCCTCCCCGGGAAGCCCTGGCCACCCTGTCGGGATTCACCGTGAATTCGGTGATCCTGAATGGACGCCTCCGGAGCCGGGGGGAGTGGCCCGACGCGGAGTGGCTCACCCTCCACGTGGCCGCGGCCGTCCGGGACCGCCAACGCGGGCGAACCCGACGGTAAGACCGGCGGGCCCGGGTTCGACCCACTGCACTCATGGAAGTCCCACCCGGGACTGGGACGCCACCCTGGGGATGACCACGCCGGGACAGTCCGGTGATCCGGAGAGCCCCTTCTACGACAACCTCTTCCCCCTCTGGGCCGCGGATCGGGTCTTCCCCGTCTTCTATTCCCGGGAGCGGATCGAGGGGGTGACGGCGGAGCGGGTGGAACTCCAGCCTGGCGGGTAGGGTTTCTCCCGGTCCTCCCCTCCGTTGTGTCCGGAGTCGGCCCCGCTTACTCTGGGTCGGAGGGGAGGAAAGGGGCGGCGGACCTGCGTCGTCCCGGCGGGCGCCGCCCGCGTTTGGCCCTCTTCTCATTCCCGATCTCCGGGGGCACTTCATGGGGGTACCGAGGCAGGGTTCGGGGGCGGAGACTCCCCCCGATCGAGGTTCCGGACTGGCGCTTTACGGGGGCGCAAACGACCGCTTCAAGGCGCGGTGGGAAGGACGCCTCCTTCGTTGCGTCGGGTTGGCGGCGGTGCTTCACCTGGCGTTCCTGTTCTTCTGGCCGTCCTGGGAAGTCTTGGGCCCCTATCCCGAGTTCGGAAGCGACGGCTGGCCCATCCAACTGGTGGCCCTCATGGAGGCCGCCCCGGCTTCCTCCGGAAGCCCGGCGGTGGTCCGTCCCGCCCTGGAGGAAGCGACGCCCTCCCCCGACGAGGGGGGCGAGGGAGAGGAGTCGGGTGTGGACGAGGAGATGGGAAGCTGGGAGTGGGACGAAGTGGGGCCTTCCCAGGCTCTTCGGGAACGCCTCGAGCTTCGGGAGCCTCCGGTCGCCACGGTGGTGGAGTCCGACATCGCAGTGGGGAGCGACGACGCCTCGGCCTCGGAGGATGCAGCCCTCCGCATCGGCGGCCGTGCGTCGGCCACGGACGAGCTGGCGTCCCGGATGGACCGGATCCTGGACATGGACCGTCTCTCCGCTACGCGCCCGGAACTCGCCCTCTTCTCTCCCTCCAGCGTCTTCCTTCTCCGGAACCCCGACGAAGTGGATGCCTTCCTGAAGGCCCGGATCCGACCGTCCAGATCCGAGTCTGGGACGGAGAGTGCGGTGGGGGTGGCCATCTGGATCGACGAGAGCGGGGCGGTGGAGTGGGCGGAGATCAGCCAATCCAGCGGCCGAAGCGAGGTCGATGAACTGGCCCTGGAACTCTTCAACGACGTGGTGGCCTTCCACCCCGCCCGGGAACGGGGGGTGCGTGTGCCGGTCTCGGCTATCTTCTGGCTCACCTTCCCGTGGTAGCGACTTCCCCTTCTCCGACCCTGCCAGGGGTAGGCCTCCGAGGGGCACGCATCCAGGGGGCACGCCCCCAAGAAGGGGCACCCCAGTGGCTGTGGCTGCGAACTCCGATCCTCCTTGGGCTCCTGGCGGCTGGGGGATGCCTTCCTGGCCCGAGCGGTCCGCCCGGGCCCGTCATCTCTCCCACCGGAATCGTCTACGAGGTGGGGACCCCTCCCTCCCAGACCCGCTACTCCCAGACCGCCACCCTCTACCTCCAGTCGGATCGGGCGGAGCGGGCGCTGGAGCTTGCGCTGGAGGGGGTGGAGGAGGATCCGACCAACCCCATCCACCACTTTCTGGCCGGGGTGGCCAGCGTTCGCCTGGGCCAGTACGAGGAGGCGGATCGGCGCTTCATCGAGGCCGTGCGGATCTATCCCGCCTATGAGCTGGACGTGGAACCGGAACGGGAGGCGGGATGGGCCGAGGCCTACAACGCCGGAGCCGACGCCTACGCCTCGGGAGATGTGGAGGGAGCCCTGGCGGCCTGGAAGGGGGCGGCGACCATCTTCCAGCTCCGCCCCGAGGCCCACCGGAACCTGGCCATGGTCCTGCAGGCGGAGGGGCGCCATGAAGAGGCCGCCCGTGTCTATCGGGGAGCCCTCGACGGCCTGGAGCGGCGTCCCGCCACCCGGGTCCTTGAGGAGGCCGATATCGCCCGCCGGGTGGAACTCCGCCAGGGACTGGAGGACGAGTTGGGCAGTCTCCTCCTGATGATGAACCGCTATTCCGAGGCCGAACCCCTCCTCCGGAGCCAGCTGGAGCGGGAGCCGGGAGATGCCCAGCTCCAGGGGGATCTGGCCCTGGCCCTGAGCGGGCAGGGGCGAATGGAAGAGGCTGCCGAGATCTATGCGTCCCTCCTGTCCGAGGACGAGCTGGAGACCACCCAGTTGTTCAACCTGGGGATCGCCCTCTTCCGGGCCGAGGACTTCCGAAGGGCGGGAGAGGCCTTCCGTCGGGTCACCGAACTCCGCCCCAACTCCCGGGATGCCTGGTTCAACTATGCCAATTCCCTCTTTGCCGACGGGGCGTGGGCCGACCTGACCCGCGTGGGAGAGCGGCTCCTGGAACTGGACCCGCTGAACGAGAATGCCGGTCTCATCACCGCCCGGGCCCTTCTGGAAACCGGGGACGAGGAGGGCGCTCTGGAGCGGCTGGACCGGATCGACGACGCTCCGGTCCATGTGGAGGGGCTCCTCATGCTCTCCGGAGATGGTCAGACCACCATCCGGGGACGGTTGGCCGGAAACCAGGCCGAACCCGGCACGGAGGTCCGCCTTCGATTCTCCTTTTACGGGGAGGGGGAGGTGTTGGGACAGGAGACCCTGGTGCTGGAGGCCCCACCCCTCGGGGAGACGGTGACCTTCGAGCTTCCCTTCGACGGGGTTTCGGTGGGATACCGCTACGACGTGCTTCCCTGACCGAAGCCGATCCATCCGGAAGTGGCCGGGATCTTCCATCGCCCGGGTATTCTCAGCCGCCCCCGTCACCCTCCCGGGTTCCCTCCCGCGTCCCTTAGAACCTGGCCTGCGCCAGGCCCGGGGGCCGGCGCGTCGTCGGACCAGCCCCGAATCCCATTCACCCAGACCGCACGCATCCCTTCCGCCAGGCGATGGGGGTTCTGGAAGTCGGCCCGATCCCGTATCTCTGCAGGGTCGAAGACCAGGAGGTCCGCCGCCCACCCTACTTCAACCCGCCCCCGGGGCACCCCCACCCTCGCCGGATCATCCAGACCCACGATGGAGGCGGTGAGCCCCGTCATCTTCCGCACCGCCTCTTCCAGCGTCAGCCGTCCCTCCTCCTGGACGAACCGGCGAAGGACCCGGGGGAAGGATCCGTAGCCTCGGGGGTGGTTCATCCCCGGACTTCCGTCAGAGGCCACCACCACGTGGGGGTCCTGGAGGAAGGTGGCCATGACCTCGTCATCCATGACGAAGTAGGCGGCCCGGGCGCCGCCGGGGCCCAGCTCCACCAGAACCTCCTCGAAGGGGCGTCCCACCTCCCGGGCCACCTGGGCCAGGGTGCGTCCGGCCCACCGGCCTGTCCCGAAGAGGGTGGCCTCGGGGCCATTTCGGCTCTCCACCCGGTCCCGGAGGTGAGCCGCCAGCTCGTCCCTTCTCGCCCGGACCACGGCATCGTAGTCGTGGGGAGGGCGGGCCCAGTCGGGGAAGAGGATGGCCAGCCCGGTGAAGGAGGCGGTGTAGGGATAGACATCGCCGGTGGCCTCGACTCCCTGGGATCGGGCGTGGGCCATGGCCTGGAGCATCCTCCGCGCCTGACCCGGGTCATTTCCCAGCACCACCTTGAGATGGGAGGCGTGGACCCGAGCGCCGGAGCGGGTTCCCTGTTCCAGGAGCTCCGCCAGGGAGTCCTCTACCCGGTCCGCGTCCTCGTTGCGCATGTGGCTCATCACGACCCCGTTTCGCGCCGCCACGGGCCGGGCGATGGCCACCAGCTCCTCCATCCCCGCCCGTCTACCGGGATCGTACTCCAGGCCCAGGGAGAGCCCGAACGCCCCGGCCTCCATCCCCGCCTCCACCAGGGAGGCCATCTGGGCCAGCCCGGCGTCGTCCGGTGTCCCGAAGCCCACGCCGGATTCCCCCCGGAGGGTGTTGTGTCCCACCAGCCAGGCCACGTTCACCCAGGGTCGCACTCCCTCCACTTCCCGCATCAGGGCTGGGAGCTCCGCCACCTGCGGGCTTCCCCCGTCCTGCCCCAGCAGAATCGTGGTCACCCCCATGGCGAGGAAGTTGGGGAACCGAGGGGTCTCCAACGGGTCGCCGTGGGCGTGGGCGTCGATGAAGCCGGGCGTCACCACGAGCCCCCGGGCATCGAAGTGCTCCCCCACCTCGAGGGTGTCCGGGTCCACCCTTCCCACGTGGGCGATCCGCCCCTCCCGGACCAGCACGTCGGCCCTTCGCGCCGGCGCTCCCGTTCCGTCCACCACGGTTCCACCGGAGAGGAGGAGGTCGTACGGTTCGGCGGGGATGGGTTCCTCCCCCAGGCACGCCGGGAGGAGGAGGAAGAGTAGGAGGCCGAGGAGGGGAGTGGGAGCCATGGTCAGAAGCTGGGGTGGGGGAGGCCTGGGCGAAAGGATCGGGAGCGGGGAAGTGGGAGGGAGAGGGTGGCCGGACAGGGGCACTGGACAGGGGCACTGGACA
>REED01000057.1 GCA_007695225.1 Gemmatimonadales bacterium | reverse complement strand
GGGGGTAGGTCATGGGCAGGGTCTTGCGCGAGTCGACGCGCCGGACCCCGGGGTGGGCCGTGAGTTGAGCCCTGAGCCAGGCGATGGAGGAATCGCTTGAGCGGGGGTTCGCGCAGCCCCGCTCTCGGCTCCCTGCCAATATGGAATCGAGGCTTCCGAGGCGGGACCGGAGTCTGGGCGGACCTGGCCCACCATTCGGAACTCCTTGCCACGGGGCCCTTGAGAGTAAAGCATGGGGGCATCCCTTTCGCTCTCCCCCTCCCGCCCCCAGCGCATCGTGATGTCTCCATCCGGCTCCACCAACGACCCCCCTGAATCCGCCGCAATGACAAGGTCCGTCGACCCGACGCGGATTATGATCCTCGGGGCTGCAGGACGGGATTTTCACCTCTTCAACGTCCTCTATCGGGAAGATCCAGGGATCCGTGTGGTGGCGTTTACCGCGCAGCAGATCCCCCACATCGCCGATCGCCGCTACCCCCCCGAACTGGCCGGTCCCCATTACCCGGACGGCATTCCCATCCATCCGGAGGAACGCCTGGAAGCTTTGGTCCGAGAAGAGGAGGTGGACCGCTGCGTCCTGGCCTATTCCGACCTCTCCCATGCGGAGGTCATGCACCTGGCATCCCGGGCCAATACGGCGGGGGCGGGGTTCGAACTCCCCGACCCTCATCTCACCATGCTCCGGTCCAGTCGCAAGGTAGTTGCCGTCTGTGCTTCCCGAACGGGGGCAGGGAAAAGCCAGACCACGCGGGCCTTGGTGCGAATCTTCCGCCGATGGGGCCGATCCGTGGCGGTGATCCGTCACCCCATGCCCTACGGAGACCTGAAGCGGCAACGCGTCCAACGGTTCGCATCCGAGGAGGATCTGGCCCACCACCGGGTGACCATTGAGGAGCGAGAGGAATATGAACCCCACCTCGCCTCGGGTAGTGTGGTCTTCGCCGGAGTCGACTACCAGGAGATCCTCCGAGATGCGGAGAAGGAGGCAGATATCCTCATCTGGGATGGCGGAAACAACGACACGTCCTTCCTCCACGCCGATCTCTACCTCACCGTGGTGGACCCCCATCGTCCGAGTCACGAGCTCCGGTACCACCCCGGGGAGACGAATCTGCGCATGGCGGACGTGGTCATCGTCAACAAGGTGGATACCGCCCGTTACGAGGACGTCCTGCAGGTCCTGGACAACGTCCGGACCGTTAATCCCCATGCCCGGATCATCGAGGCGGCCTCCCCCCTCTTCGTGGATGACGTCGAGGCCCTCCGGGGACGGAAGGTTCTTTGCATCGAGGATGGACCCACCCTGACCCACGGCGGGATGGCCTATGGCGCAGGGATGCTGGGGGCCCGAAGGAGTGGGGCGGCAGAGATCGTAGACCCTCGCCCCTTCGTCACCGGCGAACTGGCGGAAACCTTCAGAAGCCACCCCCACATGGGCCCTGTTCTGCCGGCCATGGGCTATGGGGACGAGCAGATCCGGGAGTTGGAGGCGACGGTGGCCCGGGCCGTGCGAGCGGACGCTGTGGAGGCGGTGGCTGTGGGAACTCCCATCGCCCTGGACCGTCTGATCCACCTCCCCGTGCCCCACACCCGGGTCCGTTATGAGCTTCAGTCGCTTGGGAGCCCCAACCTAGAGGAAGTGCTGGCGCCCCTCATGGACCGCGTGGAGGACATCGGTACCCCCTGAACTGAGTCGGCCACCCTGAACTCAGCCCGCCCCCTGGGTCTGGGCTTCCTGGGGGATCTCGACGCGGATCACTCCCCGTAATTCTCCCGCCTCGTAGCCGGTGGCTCGATCCTCCGGATAGTTCTCCCGGATAATGTCGAGGACCCGGGGATCCATCTCCCCTTCGTCTCCATGACAGTTCAGGCACATCGGGGCGGCCCTGAGGGGGCGGTAGTAGCGAAGGGACTCCCCCGGACCCTGGGCGGTGAGTTCCACCGGCACCGATTCGGGGTCGAACCCCTCCAATGCCTCGAGGTATCGGAGCACCCGCTCCTCCCACTGGTCCGGGGCGTTGTCGGGGTTCCTCCAGCGCAGCGTGGTTCGTTTCAGCGAAAGATCAGCCGCCTGAGCGGCCTCAATCTCCTCGGTGATGGGAATGGCGGCCTCGCTACAGAATGAGGTGGCTCCCTCCAGTCCTTCCGAGTCGATTGCATGGGCTAGGCGCGCCAACAATCCTTCCCCGAGTGCGCCGGCCGCGGGTGCACCCAGGGCGATGGCTTGCGCCGCCTCCTCGGAAGTGAGCGGATCAGGGGGGAGGGGCGGTGCCTCGGGCGCCTCACCGCAGGATGCCAGAAGGAGAGCCAAGACCCCTGAAAGGGCCATTGCCTTTAGCGTCACTCGGGGCTCCATGATATGGACTCCGATGAGAAGAGGGGTCCGACGGGGCTTCGGCGAATCCGCAGGGGCGGGACATTCTCTTCGGGATGGGGCCCGCTGCGGTGAATCTTTCACTATGTTGGGTCGCCGGTCCCCCGGCGTCCAGTGGGGGGTGCCGAATGGAGGGACTCCGGGAAATGCTGGGTGGCTTCACAGGAAGCGATGCCATCGACTGGGACGGAGTGCCCATGCCAGCAGGCACCAACCTCGTACGACTCGCTATAACACGTAGTCGGAACGCCGTTTATGACCACTACTCAAGTGCCCGCCCGACTCGCCCGCTACCGGGAGGTGGTCCCCGATTGGCCCGCATTCCTCGACGCCAATCAGCGGCCGGAGCCTGTCACGCTCCGGGTGCGAAGTCTCCTCCATCATCCCTCCAGCGTGCGTCACCAGTTGGACTCCAGGGGCTTTCAATTGTCGGGAGTTCCGGGCCTGGGCGACTATCTCCGCGTTGACTCCGGCCCCCACTCCGTGGCCCAGACGCTGGAGCACTGGCTCGGCCAGTTTCACATCCAGCAATGCGTAATGGCCCTGCCCTCCATGGCTCTGGCTCCAGAGCCCGGTGATCGTGTCCTGGACCTCTGCGCTGCCCCAGGGGGCAAGACCGCCCACCTGGCCGAACTCATGGAGGATCGGGGGTGCCTGGTCGCTGTGGATCCGAAGGAAAAGCGGCTCCGAGGCCTCATGGCCAACCTTTTCCGACTGGGACACCCCAACATCCTCGTGGTGGCCTCCGATGGTCGCGAACTCCCCGGGGCGACAAAGTTCGATCGGGTCCTCGTGGACGCGCCCTGCTCCGCCGAGGGGAACTTCCGGCGGCAGGAGGGCAGCCTCCCCCCTTGCACTGACAGCTTCCGCGAATATGTCACCCATCTTCAGGAATCTCTGCTGCGGAGGGCCATCGCTCTGACGCGCCCTGGTGGAACGGTGGTCTACTCCACCTGTACTTTCGCACCGGAAGAAAACGAGGCGGTGCTGAGTCGGGTACTGGCCGACGCCCCGGTTCGGATGGAGCAGGTGGATCTCGATCTCCCCCACGACCCCGGCCTGCCAGCCTGGGGGGACGAAACCTTCCACCCGGATGTGCGCCACGCCTGGCGCGTCTACCCCCACCACCTGGATTCCGGGGGACTCTTCATGGCCCGCCTTCGCCGTCTCCCTGACAACGAAGAGGGGTCACCCTCCTCCTCCGACGGCTGGGGACCGGTGCCCTCCGGCTTCCCCGGAGAGAATCTGTCGGAGGCGCAGGCCCGAATCACGCTGGCCAGGGATCTTCTAGAAACAGAATATGGATTTGATCCGGAGTGGATAAGGGGGATGGGATGGATGGTGCGAGCGGAGAACATCTGGCTCCACACGATGGGCGAGTGGCCCGTGGGCGGGTGGAAACCATCCGGGGGCTGGAGGGTGGTTTCCCTCGGCCTCCGGGCCTTCCGGGAGGCCGGGCCGGGCCTCGAGACCCCGTCCAACGCCTTTCTCACCCGATTCGCTGACCCTCGCCGTGGCCACCTCAGTCCCGTCGCATCGGCTTCATTCCCCTCCAAGGGGCCGGCACCCGCTGACCCCGCTGACCCCGCTGACCCCGCTGACCCCGCTGACCCCGCTGACCCGAAATCTTCGGAACGCGATGCCCTTGCCCTTTCCCGGAATGGAGAGCCCCCTGGTCAACGCTGGAAGGATCTGGACCGGGACGAATTGGCTGTCCTTCTGCGGCGGGAGGCCCTTCCTGCGGGAGACCTTCCCACCGGCCCACTGGTGCTGGTCTTTCGGGGGCAGGTCCTGGGCCGGGGCATGGTGGGAAGAGCCGGACTTCGGTTGGAAGTCCCGAAGGCACAGGCGCGTCGCCTTCAGGCCCTCCTTGAAACCGAGGCCCCCCTGCGCCCCACCCAGCGCTGACCCTCCCGGGGCTGCACGCTCCCCCTTCACAGCCGCCAACCGGCTCTGAACCGCCAGGAATACCATGTCAGACGCTTCCTGTCCCTCGCCCTCCCCCTCTACCTCGCCGTCTCCTTCCGCCGAGGCTTCTTCGTCCCCTCCCTCTGTCATGGTCTCCGGGGGGGAAACCGAGGAGTTGTGGAAGGAGGTGAGGCAGGGCCTCCAAAGATCCCCACCCACCCTCCCCCCGAAGCTCTTCTACGACGCCCGGGGCGCTCGGCTCTTCGAGGAGATCATGAGGCTGGAGGCCTACTATCCCACCCGGACCGAGATCGAGATCCTCCGGCAGCATGTGGATCAGATGGCGGAACGGGCCGGACCGGATGTCCTCCTGCTGGAACCGGGAAGCGGAAGCGGCGAGAAGACCCGGCTCCTCCTGAGCGCCCTGGAATCCCCGGTGGCCTACGTGCCGGTGGACGTGGCCAGCGTCCAGCTCGCCACCTTCGCCCAGGAGGTCCGTCGGGACCACCCATCCCTCGAGGTCCTTCCGGTGGTGGCGGACTACACCCGGTCCTTCCCCGTCCCACGACCCCGCAGGGAGCCCCGCCGGAGTGTGGCCTTCTTTCCCGGATCCACCGTGGGGAACCTGGAGCCTCCTGCAGCCCGAGCCTTCCTGGCCCATCTGGCCGAGGAGACCGGCCCCGGGGGCGGCCTGCTCATCGGCGTGGACCTGGTCAAGGATCCATCCATGCTGGAAGCGGCCTATAATGACCCGGAGGGGGTGACCGCCGAGTTCAACCGGAACATGCTCCGACATCTCAACCGGATCCTCGGTGCCGATTTCGACCCAGCCGCCTTCGAGCATCACGCCCCCTGGTTGGAAGCCGAAGGGCGCATCGAGATGCGATTGGTGAGCCGGCGGGACCAGCGAATCACCTTTCGGCCCGGCCTGGAGGACGAGCCCCCGTTCCATCTCGACCTTCCCAGGGGACGCTTCCTGGTCACTGAACACTCCAACAAGTACACCCTGCAGGGCTTTCGGAGACTCACCGAGGCGGCGGGCTGGCGGACGGTGGAGACCTGGACGGACCCCAACGAGTGGTTCGCCGTCCAGTTCCTGGAGCGGGATCCCTGAAGCCACGGCCTCCGGGTCGGTTCCTCAGTCCCCCAGGAGGTACCCGAAGATCAGGGGAGCCACGATGGTGGCGTCGGACTTGATGAGGAACTTCGGCGTCTCCGCGTCCAGCTTTCCCCAGGTGATCTTCTCGTTGGGAACGGCGCCGGAGTAGCCGCCGTAGGAGACCTCGGCGTCCGTGATCTGACAGAAGTAGCCCCAGAAGGGGGTTTCCCGCTCCATGTCCTGGATGATGGACGGGACGGCACAGATGGCGAAGTCGCCTGCGATCCCGCCCCCGATCTGGAAGAACCCCACCGAGGGCGCGCCGGTATCCTCTCCGTTGTTCTCCAGGTACCATTCGATGAGGTGGGCGAACTGCTCCGTCCCCGTCTTGCAGCACTGATGATGGGGCACCTTCCCGGTCAGTACGTTGGCGGCAAACATGTTGCCGGTGGTGGAATCCTCCCACCCGGGAGAATAGACCGGAATCCCCTTTTCCAATGCGGCCAGAAGCCAGGAATTGCGGGGGTCCGCCTGGTAGAACTCCTCAACCTCCCCAGACCGCAAGATGTCGTACAAAAATTCGAATGGGAATTTGCGTTCGTTATTTTCGCAGGCATGCTTCCACCGCGCGACAAGGCGCGCCTCCAGGTGGCGCATGATGTCCTCGGGAATGCAGGTATCCGTCACCCGGTTCATCCCCCGTTCGTAGAGCGCCACCTCATCTTCCACCGATAGGGCCCGCCAGTCCTGGATCACCTCGTACTCATCATGCCCCAGGAGATTGAAGACATCCTCCTCCAGGTTGGCTCCGGTACAGGAGATGGCATGGACTTTGTCCTCCCGGATCATCCGGGCGAGGATGATCCCCAGTTCCCCTGTGGACATGGCCCCCGCCAGGGTGACCATCATCTTCCCTCCGGCCTCGATATGGGCCTCATAGGCGGCGGCGGCGTCCACCGTCTCTCGGGCGTTGAAGTGACGGTAATGCTTCTCCATGAAGGCACGGATCGCACCCATCGGCTCTCTTCTCCTGGATTCCCCTGCGGACTGGCGACGGGAGCTGGTGTCGGGGAAGGGGTCCGACTCCCGTGCGCTCACAGGGTGCAAAGGTAGAAGCGGGGCCGGCCCGGTTCCAGTCGAAGGGAACGGGGCCCCTTTCTGCGGACGTCGGCCACCGCCGGGGATGTTCGGGAGTATTCGGAAGTGTTCGGGCCAGGTTTCTCGTCGCGCCGGCCTATCCCATCCGCCGTCACGGTTCCTCCCCCATGCGGAGCACCCGACCGTTCCGGAGATCGGTGAATTCAGTGTCGCGGATGGCGAAGCCGCCATTGACCAGGACGTGGACCATTCCCTCGGAGAGCTGATGGGGATCGGTGAAGGTGGCCCGATCCCGGACCTGATCCAGGTCGAACACCACCACGTCGGCCACCATCCCCGCTCGAAGGGTTCCCCTGTCCTCCATCCGGTGGACCAACGCCGGAAGGGAGGTCATGGAACGGATGGCTTCCTCCAACGTCACGACTCCTTCCTCCACGACGTAGTGACGCAGCTTCCGGGAAAACGCCCCGTAGGACCGGGGGTGGGGCACGCCCTCCCCCCAACGGGGAAAGTCCCCGTCGGAGGCCGTCATGGTCCAGGGCTGGCGCATGAGTTCCGCCACATCCCGCTCATCCATATTGAAGGAGACGATGGATGGAGAACCCTGGTCCAGAAGCGCCAGCGTGGCCTCAACGGCGTCCATCCCCCGTTCCGCCGCCACCTCCGCCAGGGTCCGGCCCTCGATGGAGGGGTCCTCCGTAAAGGACCGGAACTGGATACGGTTTGCTCCGCCGCGACGGTCCAGGTTCTCCCAGATCTCCTCTACGAGGCGCGGCCGGGTCTCCGGGTCCCTGAGCCGCACGCGCATGGCCTCTGCTCCGCCCTCCTGGGCCCATCGGGGAACCAGGGCAGAGCTCAGACCCGTGGCGGAAGCGATATAGGGATACTGATCGGCGAAGACCTCCACCCCCTCATCCCGGGCTCTTTCGATACGCCGTACCACCGCGGTGGAGAACCCCCAGACCCGGGGCCCAAGTGCCTTCACATGGGTCACGATCCCCCGGATCTCCGCCTCCCGAGCCACGGTGATGACCTCGTCCACGGCCGCGATGAGCCCGATACTGTAGTCCGACTCGTCCCGAATGTGGCTGGTGTAGACCCCTCCGTACTCCGCCGCCACCCGTGCCAGTTCGACCAGTTCCCGGGTGTCCGAGAAGGATCCAGGCGCATAGAAGGGGCCGGAGGATAGCCCGAAGGCCCCCTCCTCCATCCCGGCTCGGACCATGGCCCTCATCTCCTCCAACTCCACAGGAGAAGCCAGGCGGTCTTCCATCCCCAGCACCACGCCTCGCACCGATCCATGGGGAACGAGTTGGGCCACATTGATCCCCAGCCCATGCTGGAGCAGCTCCTCCCGCTGCTCCGCCAGGTCCACCGGGCCGCCCCCGTCGGGATTCACAAAGACGGTGGTGACCCCCTGGGCCAGTTGCGGAAAGGCGTGACTCCGGTCTTCCGAAGCCAGTCCAGGACCGGCATGGGAGTGGGCGTCGATGAACCCGGGGGCCACGTAGAGCCCGGAGACATCCAGTTCCTCCGGGGCCGTCCACCCCTGCAGGCGCCCGACTGCCACCACCCGATCTTCTCGGATGGCCACGTCACCCCGGACCCAGGGGTTTCCGGTACCGTCCAGTAGCCGCCCGTTCCGGAGGATGACATCGGCCTCTCGGGAGGCACCGGCATCTGGACGCCTCGGAGTTGTGTCCATCATCGGCGGTGTCTTCATCGCCAGGAAGGAAGCGGCTTCCCCGAACCCTACCTCTTCCGCGGCCGATACTGGCGTCAGTGCTGACGCTGCCGTCAGGGCCGATGCCGGCGTCAGGGCCGGTACCAAAGCCGATCCAAGAGCCGGCGCCAGGGCCAGCACCAGGCCGATGCCCAGAAGTCGGGGGAGGACCGCTCCAATGCCTCCCCCCCCTCTGATCCGAAACTCCTTTCCGTCGCCCATGCTCACTCCTCTGCCTTCGTGTTTGCCGTGCGGAGCCGTTCCCGGGACTTCCGGATGACCGCTTCCGCCTCTTCTCGGGGCTCCCATCCCTCCACCAACACTTCCTTCTCCTCCAGATCCTTGTAGATGGTGAAGAAGTGTTCGATCTCCCGAAGGAGATGGGCGGGAACGTCGTCCAACCCTTCGACTCCGGTCCAGTGGGGGTCATGGATGGGGACGCAGAGGATCTTCTCGTCGGGACCCTTCTCGTCCGCCATCCGGAAGAGACCCACCGGAGAGGCCTCAATGAGACAACCGGGAAAGGTGGGCTCCCATACCAGTACAAGGGCGTCCAGGGCGTCCCCGTCCAGCGCCAGGGTCTCCTCGATGAACCCGTAGTCCGTAGGATAGTGGACCGGGGAGAAGAGGAGGCGGTCGAAGCGGATCTTCTGGCGCTCCTTGTCATATTCGTACTTGTTTCGGCTCCCCTTGGGGATTTCGATCATCACCGGCAGGATCATTCGCTCCTCCTCCCCGGGAGAGGATCTCTGGTCGGACATGGGCGACTCCAGAAGTGGAAGGATGGAGGACAGGGGTGGCGGCCCAGAGGCACGGAGAGCATGGCACGCCATTTCGTTCCCCGGGGTACCTCACGAGGACCGCACGGGGACGGCAATATGCCCCTCGCGATACTGTGGGCCAACCAAAAGGGGAACCCGGGCCTGTCCATCCCAACCCGACCGAATCCAAGGAGGCGAACGTGGAGGAATCCAGACCCCGGGAAGCCCTCATGCGGATGCTGGAGGGGATGGAGGGAAAGGGGTACGGAGCGTACAAGGCTATTCAGGGCCCCTGGTCCTTCCCCAGCTTCGGCCTCCAGGTGGACCATGTCCAGGGAGACCCCTTCGCCGCGCCGAGTCGACTCCGGGTGTTCCTCCCCCCTGAAGTGGCGGGACTCCCCGGCGACCTCCTTCTCTCTCCTTCCCGACGGGTGGGGACGGCCTGTTTCCTGGCCCGACGGTTCCGGAGTGTGGCCCGGGATCTGGGGGGCTCCGACGGAAGCGGCCGCTCCGGGGAGATCCGGATGGAGGCCCCCGGGCAGGAGGTCCTCCCCATCTCGGCCCTCCGGGTGGATCCGGACGGAGCCGTGGAGGCCCGCTTCACCGTGGGGCTCCCGGCCCGGGGACGTCGCGTGCTCGGGAAGACGGCAGCCCGGCTCCTGGGCGACGTCCTCCCCCAGGTCGTGGCGCAATCCCTGGTGTCCCAGGCCCTGGACCTGGGTGCCCTCCGGCTCCACGCCGAGTCGAACGAGGACGCCGATGCCCTGCGGGATCAGCTCCGGGATCGGGGGCTCCTGGCCTTCGTTTCGGATGGCGCCTCCCTTCCCCGCCAGAGCGGTGTGGACGAGGCGCCCATGCTGGGGGATCAGGTGGTCCCCTTTCAGTCGCCTCCCTCGCTCCGGGTCACCCTGGAGGCCCCCAACGCCGGTGCCATTTCCGGGATGGGTCTTCCCCGGGGGGTCATCCTCGTGGTGGGGGGAGGCTACCATGGGAAGAGCACCCTCCTCCGAGCGCTGGAACGGGGGGTCTACAATCACCGCCCCGGGGACGGACGGGAGCGGGTGGTCACCGATCCGGCGGCCGTGAAGGTCCGGGCGGAGGACGGTCGGAGTGTGGTGGGGGTGGACATCTCCCCCTTCATCGGAAATCTCCCGGGCGGCGAGGACACCCGGGCCTTCTCCACCCCCTTTGCCTCGGGCTCCACCTCCCAGGCCGCAGCGATCATGGAAGCCCTGGAGGCCGGAGCCACCACCCTCCTGGTGGACGAGGACACCGCCGCCACCAACTTCATGATCCGGGATCGGCGCATGCAGGCCCTGGTGCCACGGGAGGAGGAACCCATCATCCCCTTCATCGACCGGGTCCGGGAGCTCCACGAGGAGCACGACGTCTCCTCGGTGCTGGTCCTGGGGGGGAGCGGGGACTACCTGGACGTGGCGGACACGGTGGTGGCCATGGTGGGATACCGGCCCGTGGACGTTACCCCCCGAGCGCGGGAGGTGGCGGCGGCCCACCCCACGGGGCGGATTCCGGAGTCTCCCGGACCCATGGCGCCGGCGCCGCGCCGCTTTCCCCGGCGGGAGTCCCTGGACCCCTCCCGGGGGCGCCGAGCCACCCGGGTCCGCGTCCGGGACGCCCAGGGCATCCAGTTCGGAGAGGAGGAGATCGACCTCTCGGCGGTGGACCAGGTCCTCTCCAGGGCCCAGCTCCGGGCGCTGAGCGAGGGGTTGATCCTCATGCGCCGGCACTTCCTGGACCGGAGGGGGCGGCTGGATGTGACGGAGCTCCTGGACGGCGTCATGGAGCTGATGGAGACGGAAGGCCTGGATGCCCTGGGCCGGGGCGATGAAGGAGACCTGGCGGCCTTCCGCCGCCTCGAGCTGGCGGCAGCGCTCAATCGGCTCCGAAGCCTCGAGATGGACGGAACCGAGGCCCACTGACCCGGGAACCGCCGGGGGGGCGGGATTGACCCACCGGTCCCTTCCTCGTCAGCTTGGGCAGGGTCCACCCCGTCCCCCCACCCCCGTCCCCATCCTCCCCGGAGGTCCCATGACCGTCGTTCGCCCGCTGGATGATTTTCCCCTGGAGCCCATCGGCGCAGCCAGGGGCGCTTCGCGCCAGGTGCTCCTGGGGCCCGACACCGGCTCCACCTTCCACACCCGGCGCTTCGTCATGACAGCGGGGGGAGGAATGCCTCCACACACCAATTCGGTGGAGCATCAGCAGGTGGTCCTCCGGGGTGAGGCCGCAGTGGGGATCGGAGACGAGATCCACAGGGTCACCGCCGGAACAGTGGTCCACATCCCCGCCGGCGTGCCCCACTGGTACCGGGTGGAGAGCGAGGAGCCCTTCGAGTTCCTCTGCATGATTCCATCGGGAGAGGACCGGGTGGAGATCCTCAGCCCCGACATCCCCGCAGCCGAGGGGTAGGATCTCGCCTCCCGTCTCCCCTCCACCGCTCCGACTCGTTTCGCTGGAGGCCGCGCCTTCCATCCCTGCGCCTCCCTCCATCGAGGGAGGCCCCCTGGGAGACGGATTCGCGGCCCCATCCCCGTCCCGCCTCTGCTGGGTGACGGGGATGGGGCTGGCCGTTGCCGTAGACCCCCTCGGGGGTGTGGTTGGGATATGGGGGGGGGAGGAGGGGCCGCCGCTTCAAGCCCTCCCCCTCCCCCCCGACCTCCGTGCCTGGGTGCCGACGCCCGGAGCCGCCGGAGGACCGCCCCGGATCGACGGAAAGGACGACGGGAAGGACGGCGGGAAGGACGACGGGAAGGACGGCGGGAGGCACGCAGCCCCCCGCCTCGTCACTGCCCCTGGTCGATGGCTCCGCCATTTCCCTGGGGAGGACGGAAAGCTGGTCGTGGAACGGGGGCTGGTCCTGGACGAAGCCCCCATCCTCCTCCTGGAATGGGCCGGTGCAGGAATGGGCACCCCGGGGATCCGGGTAGCGCTCCTCGGAGCGGAAGTAGACCCCACGATGGCGTTGCGTCTCCTGGCGGATCCTCCGGCCCGGGCTCGGATCCGAGAAGCACGGGGCACCCCCTACCCGGATGAAGCCTTCGTCCTGAAGGCTGCCATTGCCGGCCATGACGCCAGGGAAGCCGAGATGGGCCGAACCCTCGAAAGCGGGGAGGAAGAGAGAGGGGAGCAAGGGGAGGAGGGGGGGAAGGAGGTCCTCCGGGAGGCCCTGGCTGTGCTGGACGAAGCTGCGCTGGCGCCCGTCGCCGATGACGGCCATCCACCCCCCCCCCTTTCCACGTCGAGCCCGGGCCCGTTCATACTGCGAGGAGCGCCCGGCGCTCCACCCCCTGAACTCCTGGAGGGGGCCGGCCTGGCCGAGTACGGGCTGGCTACGCTCATGGCCGGTCGGTGGGGCGTAACCCGGAAGATCCTCACAGGTTTGGGCACCACCCAAGGTGTCTCCACTTCCCATGGCGCCCGGGCCCCTCTGCCCTTCCTCCTCCTGGCGGCCCGGTGGTGCCTCTGGACCGGCCAGCCCCTTCCCGGGTCCGGTCCGGGAAAGACAGCGCTAGACGAATGGGTGGAAAGGGCCCGAACCCAGGCCCGGGATGAGATGGACGGCGGTCCGGCCCAGGCGGGGGCGGCGTTCCCGCCCCTTTCCCGCGTCCTGGAGGAGCTGGCGGATGGGCTCGAGGGCATCGGGGATCCAATCCGCCCTCAGCAGTTCCGGCTCTGGGCTGAGGAGATCCGCAATCCTCCCCCCCCCGCATCTCCCCTCCATTCGGAGGAGGGGGACCCGCTCCAGGACCGATCCCGGAGCCCTTTCAGGGGACTCCGTCTTCCGGTTCTGGGAAATCCCATGCCGGCCCCCGGGCCGAACCCCCTTTCCAGCGCCGCGTCGGATGCCACGGCCGCAGATCGTCCCGCCCCGCGTCCTCCCCGGTCCGTTCTTCCTCCCCCCGCAGCCTTCGGGCCGCTGACCGCCCCCGCCATCCTTCCCCGGAAGACCCTCCACGCCGCCCGCCTGGTGCGTAGCTGGGTGGAGGGAATCCTGGGAGTTGAACCCGACGCTGCCGCAGGACGCCTGACACTCTCCCTGGACCTCCGGACCCTTCCGGGCCGTGGATCCATTCTGGAAGTGGAGAATCTCCGGGTGGGAAATTCCCGGGTCGCTCTCGATTGTCGCGGGGACGAAGGGGTCCTTACCTTCCGCTTCTTCCAGAAGGCGGGGCGGGTACCCCTGAACCTGATCCTCCAGCTCCACCTCCCTTCACCGCGCGTGGAGCGGGTGTGGCTGGGAGACGAGATCGTGGACGTGGAGGAAAAAGAGACGCCGGCCGGGGTGCAACTCCGGTGTCAGTTTCCCCTGGACCCTGGACGGAGGATGATCGTTGAAACCGGAGACTGACACCGAGGTGGCTCCCCCCTGGCGGCGCTGGGCGCCCTTCCTCCTCACAGGGGTGGCCATCCTCCTGGCGTGGACCCTCACACCGGAACTCCTGGTCCCGGTAGAGGAAGGGGGGCACTATGGCTTCACCTCCCTCCTGCCGGCCTTGACCACCCTGGTCCTGGTCTTTTTCACCCGGGACGTGGTGAGCTCCCTCTTCCTGGGGATCGTGGTGGCCGGGTTCGTGGTCTCCAACGTGAACATCATCCAGGGCTTCCTCATCCCCTCCCTGGCCACCGAGTCCTTCGCCGTCATCCTCCTGGTGTACCTCTGGGCGCTGGGAGGGCTCATCGGGATCTGGACCCGGACCGGAGGAGCCCGTCACTTCGCCGAGTGGGCCGCGGTGAAGATCGTCCGGGGTCCCCGCTCCGCAAAGGTCTTCGGATGGCTCATGGGCGTCACCTTCCACCAGGGTGGGACGATCTCCACCATCCTGGCGGGGACCACGGTGAAATCGGTCACCGACCAGCAGAACGTCTCCCACGAGGAACTCACCTACATCGTGGACTCCACCGCTTCTCCCGTCGCCACCGTGATCCCCCTCAACGCCTGGCCGCTGTACGTGGCGGGACTCGTAGTGGGGACCACGCCCCTGTTCATGACCGAACAGGAGGCGGTGAGCTTCTTCTTCCGTTCGGTCCCCCTGAATTTCTATGGCCTCTTCGCCATCACCATGACCCTCCTCTTCGCCCTTGAACTCCTACCATGGGAGGGACGGCGGATGCGGGAGGCCCGGCGGCGGGCTCGGGACACCGGGGCGCTGGACCGAAAGGGCTCGGAGCCGCTGGCGGCAGAGGAACTCTCCCGCCTGAGGGTACCGGCGGACTATCGTACCGGCCTGGAGGACTTCGCTGTCCCCCTGGTGGTGCTGGTGGGTGTGGCCCTCACCGGGGTCATCGGGCCTCTCATCCCCGCCATCCAGGCCGGGCAGATCGAACTCTTCCTGGCGGGTATCTCCGTCCCCATCGCCGAGGCCTTTGGGCTGGCGGTCCTCTCCGCCATGCTCCTGGCCATCGTGAAGGGGATGGACCTGAAAGAGGTGGTGGACGGCTTCGTAGACGGGTGCAAGGGAGTGACCATCGGGGCCATCATCCTGGCCCTGGCCGTCACCCTGGGGACCGTGTCCCGGGAGCTGGGGACGGCGAACTACATTGTCCAGACCACGGCAGAACTCATGAACCCGGTCCTGCTCCCGGCGCTCTTCATGTTCATCTGCATGGTGGTGGCCTTCTCCATCGGATCGTCGTGGGGGACCTACGCGGTGGTCTTCCCCCTGGCCATGCCGTTGGCCTACGCCATCAACCCGGACCCCTTCTACATGTCCCTGGCTTTCGGTGCGGTCCTGGGGGGGGCGGTGTTCGGGGACCAGTGCTCTCCCATCTCCGACACCACTATCCTGGCGTCGCTGGCGTGCGGGTGTGACGTGATGGATCACGTCCTGACCCAACTCCCCCTGGCAGTGGCAGCGGCCACGGCGGGAGCGATCCTCTCCACCATCCTGGCGGCGGTGGTTCTTTGAGGTGTCCTGTGAGCTGACGGCCTTCTGGGGCCGACGCAGGTGGAGCGAAGCGGGGTCAGTTCTTCCGGGGCTTCCTTCGGCCCTTGGCCTTTCCACGGGCGGCCGTCACTTCCTCCTCGTCCAGGTAGCCCCTTTCCACGAGGAGGTCCTGGAGGGCATACCCACGATCCGGAACAGGAGTCCGGCTCACGAGTCGAGCCAACTCGATGCGTTCCTTCTCGTCGATTCGGTCCAGCAGTGCGATGGGCGCACCGTATCGGAGCAGGATCCGTTTTGCGTCCACCGCAACGGAATCGTCCAATGCGTCCTCCCGGGGGATTGATAGCCGATGGATCACCGGCGGGCGGGGCAGGGTGTGGGGAGCCAGGTGCAGCCCCCGCGGAACAGTCCTACCGACCTAGACCGAACTGAAGGGGCTCCAGGTCAAGATAGCCGCTGAAACCCCGGCCTGCAAACATTTGAACACAAACGAGATCCCCCGATTCCAATCCCTGCCCCGGCCGACCCTCGACCTCCTGCAGGGGCTGACATAGATTCGGGGACCTCTCCCCCCCCTTCCGACTCGCCGGGGTCCCCATGCCTCCAGAGACACCTTCCCTTTCCCGATCGGTGGAAGACTATCTGAAGGCGATCTACTCCCTTTCGGAAACCGGGGAGCCCGCCTCTACCAGCAGCATCGCCCAGATCCTCGACATTCAGCCGGCCTCGGTGAGTGGGATGATCAAGCGCCTCGCGGAATGGGGGTTCGTGGAGCACGCGCCCTACCGGGGAGTGAAGCTCACCGCCACCGGAACGCGCGAGGCCCTTCGGATCATCCGTCGACACCGGGTACTGGAAACCTACCTGAGCCAGCGGCTGGGGTATTCCTGGGACGACGTCCACGAAGAGGCGGAACGACTGGAACACGCGGCCTCCGACGAACTCATCGACCGGATGGCGGCGGCCATGGAGAATCCCCGTCACGACCCCCACGGCGCCCCCATCCCCTCCAGTTCCGGAGAGGTGGAGGTCCGCAACCACCCCACGCTGGCGGAGGTGGCTGCCGGGGAGAGGGCGCGGATCCGCGCCGTGCGGGACGAGGACCCGGAACGGCTCCGGTACATGGAGGCGCGGGGGCTCATGCCTGGCGTCATCCTGGTGCTGGAGGCCCGGGCGCCCTTCAGTGGGCCCATCACCATCCGGGTGGGAGGAGACGAGGGGACCCTCCAGACCATCGGCTTCGACCTCGCCCGGCGGATCTGGGTGTCCATTGGAGAGGAATCGGCCCAGGAATAACCAGGGCGCCTCCTGTCGGGAATCCTCTCAGGGAGGCCCTCCTACTCCCCATCCGGCTGAAGGGGGACCGCAGACCACCTCGCCCCCCGGATCCCCTCCCACCTGGAACTTGAAGCCCCGATTCACCACCGAACCCAGCACACCGGTTCCGTCTCCGAAGAGGGAGGGAACCCGAACCAGCCCCGAGGGATTGAAATTCCCCCCCCGGTTCCAGTTGGTGGTGTTGCGATCGGCGGCGCTCACCACGACCCGACCCTGGACATCTCCCGGGGGAAGGCCCGCCTGCAGGGCCACCAGGACCTCTCGGTCCCCGGAGAACCGGGAGAACACCCCGAAGCCCCCGGGGAAGACGATGGTGGTGTCCGCCTCGGAGATGGCCAGCCCCAGGAGGGTGAGGGAATCCCTCTCCACCTCGATACCGGAGGGGGCGAGTGCCGCCCGAAGTCCGCTGACCTCCAACTCGGGGACGTAGGCCCAGACGCCCCGGGAAGATGTCCAGGAGAGCAGGATCGGGGAGGAGGGGGGAATGACGCAGGCCGGAAGGGCAGCGCCGGACTCCTCCCCCTCTCCCTCTCCCCCGGCGCTGGAGTCCAATCCCGCCGGGGTGAGAATGGAGAAGTCCCCGGGAACCAGCGTGCTCCCCTCCAGCCGACCTCCCCCCACGAGCTCCACCTCCACCGCCAACCGAGCCCCGGGACGAATGAGGGCCGCCTCCGGGCCATCCAGCCGGTAGCAACTCGGACGAAGTCCCTCGGGAAGCTCCCCATCCAGACATGCCCGGGGATCGGTTCGGGTGAAGCGGGCTTCCTCTCCCGAGTTGGAGCGGAGGCGGATGGAGGCCTCGGGGGGAGGTCGTTCCCCTGGACCGAAGGTCCGTTGGAGAAGCGCGAGCCCGTCGGGTCGGCCCTGGTCCACCCGGAGATAGATCTCCGCCACCACCGCCGACTCGGGCTCCGCCACGGTGACCTGGCGAAGCTCACACCCCGAAAGGACCACCAGGAAGAAGGCCACCACGAGGCGGCGGGCCGCAGGCAGGCGGGACGGGAGCCCCCGGACGTGCACTCTCATCGGAATCTCACATCCACCCCCACCGTGGGAAGGAAGGGAAACATGGAGAGTCCGGAGCGAATCGCCGGTGTCTTGTCCAGTTCATAGAAGTAGAACAGGACATTCCCCTGGTTGTAGACGTTCAGGACGCTGACGTAGGGGGTGATCCGCCCCCAGGGCCGCTGGAAGGTGCGCCGAGCGGAAAGGTCCAGACGGTGGTAGGCCGGATAGCGCGCGCCATTCCGGGGCCCCAGCAGGACTGCCTGGGGGCCTTCCTCCCCTTCATCCCCGGCTCCCTCGATGCCCTGCCATCCCACGCGCCCCCCCTGGGTCTGGCGAGGGCCCAGGAAGGCGAACCCGGCCAGGGGGCGGGTGTGGGGAAGACCGGTCCCCACGTGCCACCGGGCTCCTCCCTCCCATCCCCTGGGAAGGGGAAAGCGGAGGTTCAGGTCCACATCCATCCTCCGGTCGAAGATGGGGGGATACCGGACCGGGGGCCGATCCACCCGCCCGGAGACGAAGTCAGGAAAGGTCCGGGTGGCCTGAAGCCAGGAAACCGCCAGGGTGCCGGCTACCCCGTCCCCCTCCCGCTCCACGAACAGGTCCACTCCCCGGGATCGCCCCTGGCCGGGAAGGTAGAGGTCGCTGGGGTCGTTGGGATCACTGGCCAGGTTGTTGGTGATGACCCCCTCGAATTCCCGGAGATAGCCGTCCAACGCGACGGTCCACCCCTCGCCCAGAAACCGCTCCACCCCCACCTGGAGCTGGTCCGACACCACGTGGGGAATGTAAGCACCGGTGGTCACCCAGACGTCCAGCCCCAGGGGAAGCTCCTCGTCCCGGACGGAGTGGACGAACTGGGCGTACCGCCCAGCCGAGACCCTCACAGCCGCCTCGCCATCGGCAAAGAACCGCTTGGCCGCAAAGCGGGGCGCCGGCACCTGGACGCCTTCTCCTTCCCTGGGAACCCATCCCTCCAGGCGAAGGCCCCCCTCTACCAGCCAGCGCCCTGGCAAGGCCCACTCCCCCTGGAGGAAGGCCGCGGGATTCCACCCCCGGTCCTGCTCATCGGAAAAACGCGTTCCACCCGTCTCCGCGAGATTGTCCCAGTTGTAGTGATCGGCCGCTACGCCCCCCCGGAAGGTCCATCCCCGCCCCGCGTGCATCCGGCCTGAAGCCCGCAGGGTCCACTGGTCGACCTGGCTCCGGAAGAGGGAGTCGTCGAAGTCCTCGAAACGAAGCTCCGTCCCGAAACGGGTGAGTCCCGCCGCAGCCTCCAGCGACCCGCCCCCGGGAAAGGCCCGGAGCCAACGGGCACCGGCCATGGAGTTCCCCCACTCCCAGTAGGCCCGGAGGGGAAAGTCCTCCACCTCGAGCCGCCCCAGGTCCAGGACGTCCTCGCCGCGGTAGGCGGAGAGGGTCCAGCGACTCCCTCCTTCCGTCCACCCCTCGAAGACACCCTGGAGGTCGGCGATGTGATAGGGGATCTCGAAGAAGGGGCGAGCCAACTGGTCCACGTAGGACCGGCGCCCCGAGACCCGCCAGCGGGCGGAGGAGAGCCCCGTGGCGGACTTGAACCCCTCGGGGAGCGAGCCCGCCAATGCGAGGCGGGCGGCCAGGAGGGAGATTCCTCCATCCACCTGGAACTGACCGGAGCCCGGGTCCGTCTCCACCCTCAGGACCGAGGACACCCGCCCGCCGAACTCCGCAGGGAAGCCCCCGGACTGGAGTTCCACCCGGTCCACCATGTCCGCACTGAAAACGGAGAAGATTCCGCCCAGGTGGAAGGGGTTGAAGAGGGGAAAACCGTCCAGGAGGATGAGGTTCTGATCGGCGGAGCCCCCCCGCACATTGAAGGAGGCAGAGAAGTCGGTGGGGGAGATCACCCCTGGCAGGACCTCGATGGCCCGTACCGGATCCGCCTCGGCCAGCCCCGGAAGACGCCGGATCTCCTCCCGGGAGATCTCCCGGACCGTGATCCCCGCCTCTCCCTCGAACCTCGCCCGGGCCCGGCTCCGTTCCCCCTCCACGGCGATCCCCTCCAGCGCCACCGCAGCGGTCTCCAGCACCACCTCGAGCCGGGTGGCTTCATCCGGTCGGACGATGACTCGCTCTTCCCAGGTCCGGTAGCCGATCCGGAGCACCCGAATCTCCACGTCGCCTGGAGAGAGGCGGACCAGGCGGAAGTACCCCGTCTCATCCGACTGGGTGATCCGGAGAACCTCTTCCTCTTCCCCCGGGGCCAGCGCCATGACCGTGATGCCTCGAAGGGGCCGCCCCTCGGCATCCCGGACGCGCCCCTCCACCCATCCCGTCCCGTCCGCCTGCGCGGCCAGAGAGGACGGAAGGGCCACACCGAGGGCGGCGACGGTGCCAAGGAGAAGGACCAGGGCACAGGGGCGCAGGGCCCGGAATGCAGAGGGCCGGAATACAAGGGTAAAGGGGGACATCTCCGGATGGGGCTGGGACGGGGCCGGGCGGGAACCGACTGGAACCCCCACGGGACCCGGAGGGTCCGTGGGTTTCATGAAGATCTTCTACTGTGACGAATTCGTGCTCCCACTTCCCCCAGGGCATCGCTTCCCCATGGAGAAGTACCGCCTCCTCCGGGAGCGTCTGCTGACGGGTGGGGTCATTGCACCGGAGCGCCTGGACGTGCCACCCGCAGCCACCGACCAGGAGTTGAGCGCGGTCCACGATCCCGGGTACCTCGACCGGATGGTCCGGGGTGAATTGGGCCGAAACGAGATCCGTCGCATTGGCTTTCCCTGGTCGCTGGAACTCGTGGAGCGCTCCCGTCGTTCGGTGGGCGGCACCATCGCGGCGGCCCGATCCGCTCTCCGGGATGGTGCGGGAGCCAACCTGGCCGGTGGCACCCATCACGCCTTCCACGACCGGGGCGAGGGGTTCTGCGTCTTCAACGACGTGGGGGTGGCTACCCGGGTCCTCCAGCGAGAGGGCCGGATCCAGCGAGCGGGAGTACTGGACCTGGATGTGCACCAGGGGAATGGGACCGCCGCCCTCTTCCGCCAGGACCCCTCGGTCTTCACCGTCTCCGTGCATGGTGCTGGAAACTTCCCCTTCCAGAAGGAGGAGAGCGACCTGGACCTTCCCCTCCCCGACGGCGCCGGGGACGACCCCTTCCTCTCCGCAGTGGAGGAGGGGCTCAAGATGCTTCTGCAACAGGGACGGCCCGACCTCATCTTCTATCTGGCCGGCGCCGACCCCTTCGAGGACGACCGCCTGGGGCGCCTGGCGGTGACCCGGGCGGGGCTGGAGGAACGCGACCGGTTGGTGGTGGCGGCGGCGCGGCGGGAGGGAGTCCCGTTGGCCGTGGTCATGGCGGGAGGCTACGCCCGCCGGGTGGAGGACACCGTGGAGATCCACGCCCATTCCGTGGAAAGGGTGGCGACCCTGGCCGACGGGGCACCGCGGGCTGGCCCTCCTGCGACGCCGATTCCAGATTGGATCACCTGACCCCCGACCCTCCGGAGGACCCCATGCCCCATCGATCCCCTTCCCCGGGCCGCCTTCCTGCGCCTCTCCGCTTCGTCACCCTGGTCCTGGCGGTCCTGGCCCTCCCGGCCCTGGCCCAGCCCGGTGCCGCGCAGACCGGGCCCGGCGCCAACGGCGACGCCTCCCGGGTACTGGACCTGGAGATGTACTGGGACCTCCAGTCCGTCTCCAACCCCCAGATCTCTCCCGATGGGCGTCACGTGGTCTACACCCGGGGGTGGATTGACCGGGTCAACGACCGGCGCCCTTCCGAGGTCTGGATCATGGATGCCGATGGAACGCGGAAGCGCTTCCTGGCCGAGGGGTCCTCTCCCACCTGGTCCCCTGATGGAACCCGCATCGCGTTCCTCACCTCCGGGGAGCCAGGGGGGAACCAGATCCATATCCGGTGGATGGACGACGAGGGCGCGGTGAGCCAGGTCACCCGCCTGGAGCGGTCTCCCTCCAACCTCCGATGGTCTCCCGACGGGAATCACCTGGCCTTCAACATGGAAGTGGAGGACAGCCACTCCTGGACGGTCTCCATGCCCCGACGGCCCGAGGGAGCCAGTTGGACGCCCGGACCCAAGATCGTGGAGCGGGCCACCTATCGGAGGGACCGCCAGGGGTATGTGGACGATACCTGGACCCACCTCTTCGTGGTCTCCGCCGAGGGGGGCGCCGTTCGGCAGCTCACCGACGGGGACTGGAACCACTCCGCGGCGGAGTGGACCCCCGATGGACGGGAGCTCCTCTTCTCTTCTCTACGGGTGGAAGAAGCGGAGTTGGAATGGCGCCACTCCGAGATCTACTCCGTCACCGTGGCCGACAGGACCATTCGCCAGCTCACGAACCGCCGGGGTCAGGACTCGAACCCCGTCCCCTCCCCGGATGGGCGGAGCATCGCCTATCTGGGTGATGACTGGCACACCGATACGTACCGTAATCGGAAGATCCACCTCATGGACCGGGACGGCTCCAACGTTCGGATCATCTCCGGGGACTTCGACCGGGGGGTGGGAAGCCTGACCTGGGCCCGGGACGGTTCCGGTCTCTACTTCACCGCCCCGTCCGAAGGAAACCAGAATCTCCACTTCGTTTCCGCCTCGGGGGGGGTGCGGCCCGTTACGGAGGGCGTCCACCAGATCTCCCTGGGCTCCATGAGCGACCAGGGCCGCATGGCGGTCACCGCCAACTCTTTCCATGAACCCGGGGACATCCACCTCCTGGATCCGGCCCGGCCCGGGGAACTGACCCGCCTCACCCGGATCAACCAGGACCTGATGGCCGACGTCCGTCTTGGGGAGGTTGAGGAACTCTGGTACACCTCCACCGACGACCTGGACATCCATGGATGGGTGGTGAAGCCGCCGGACTTCGATCCCACCCGGAAGTACCCCATGATGCTGGTGATCCACGGGGGGCCCCACGCCATGTACGGGGTGGGCTTCAACTACGGGTGGCAGGAGCACGCCGCCAACGGCTATCTGGTTCTGTACACCAACCCCCGGGGGAGCACCGGCTACGGGAGCGCCTTCGCCAACGAGATCAACAACGCCTATCCGGGGAAGGACTACGACGACCTCATGGCCGGGGTGGACGAGCTGGTGGGCCGGGGGTATGTGGACGAGTCCCGGATGTACGTCTACGGATGCTCCGGGGGCGGGGTGCTCACTGCCTGGGTGGTGGGGCACACGGACCGCTTCGCCGCCGCCTCGGCCAACTGCCCGGTGGTGAACTGGCTCTCCTTCGTGGGGACCACCGACGGGGTGACCTGGTACCGGAACTTCGAGCACCTCCCCTGGGATGACCCTTCGGAGCACCTGCGCCGGTCGCCCCTCATGTACGTGGGGAACGTCACGACGCCCACCATGCTCATGACCGGGGAGAACGACCTCCGGACCCCCATGGCCCAGACCGAAGAGTACTACGCGGCCCTGAGGGTGCAGGGGATTCCCACCGCCATGCTCCGCTTCCAGGACGAGTGGCATGGAACCAGCTCCAGGCCCACCAACTTCATCCGGAGCCAGCTCTATCTCCGGAGCTGGTTCGAGCGGTGGGGCGGTCCGCCCACCCCGGTGACGCAGGACGAGGACGGGACCCGGTAACCGCCGCCCGCCCGGGGCCCCGCCCGGGGCGGCGGCAGGGGGACGATCCCTCAGCTCCCACTACGGGATCGGCCGGCGGGCGGGGCCCACCACTTCCTCCACCCGGGTTCCAGCGGCTCGAAGGGCCTCCAGGACCTCCTCCAGGTGATCCCGCCCCCGGGTCTCCAGGTGCATGATGATCTCCACCTCGCCCATGGAGATGTCGGCGAAGGCCCGCTGGTGAGCCACCTCCAGGACGTTCGCCCCCACCCGGGCGACCACCTCGGTGAGGAGGGCCAGACTCCCGGGACGATCCCGGGTCGTTACCCGGAGCCGGGCCAGCCGCCCGTCGTCCACCAGTCCCCGGTCAATGATTCGGGAGACCATGTTGATGTCGATGTTGCCGCCGCAGAGGACCGCCACCACCGTCTCATCGGCTCCGACCGAGACCTTCCCCGAAAGGAGCGCGGCCAGGGTCGCGGCCCCGGCCCCCTCCACCACCGACTTCTCCCGCTCCAGGAGGAGGAGGATGGCCCGGGCGATCTCCTCCTCGCTCACGAGGACGATGTCATCAACCAGCGCCTCGATGATGGGAAAGGTGCGGTCCCCCAGGCGCTTCACGGCGATGCCGTCGGCCAGGGTCTCTCCCGTCTCCGCCTCCACGATGCGTCCGGCGTCACGGGAGAGGCGGGCGGAGGGAGCCGCCTCCACCTCCACCCCCACGAATCGAACCTCGGGCTTCAGCGCCTTCAGGGCGATGGCCGTACCCGAGATGATCCCGCCTCCGCCGATGGGCACCACCACCAGGTCCACCTCCGGCACCTGTTCGGCCAGTTCCAGTCCCAGCGTCCCCTGCCCGGCGATGACCAGATCGTCATCGAAGGCGTGGATCATCACCCGTCCTTCCACCTTTTGAAGCCGCTCCGCCTCGGAAATCGCCTCGGAGAACCGCTGCCCGTGGAGGACGACATCGGCACCGTGGCGCCGGGTGTTGGTGACCTTGACCAGGGGAGTGGTCTCGGGCATCACCACCGTGGCCGGAATCCCAAGGCGGGTGGCGTGGAAGGCCACGGCCTGGGCGTGGTTTCCGGCACTTGCGGTGATGACTCCCCGGGCCCGCTCTTCGGGAGTGAGGTGCAGGATGCGGTTCAGCGCCCCCCGCTCCTTGAAGGACCCGGTCCGATGGAGGTTCTCGAACTTGAAATGCAGGTGGCAGGGGAGGAGGTCGTCAAACACCAGGGAGCGCGTGCAGGGGGTCAGGATGATCTCATCCCGGACCCGTTCCCGGGCGGCTCGGATGTCGTCCAGGGTGGGCACGGAGACCTCCTTCAATCCAGGGGGCGGAGGGACCGATGGAGGTGGCGGATCCGCCACCCCTCGGGGGTGGCGACCAGAACCATGGACTCCCAGACCCGGCCCTCCTGCACCGCCAGGTCACCCCCCTCCTCCATGGAGCGCATGAGGTCCAGGTGAGAGGTCACCAGGGCGACGTCGTCCAGGAGGGTCACCTCCACCTGGGCGGGGTGAAGGCTGAGACCCTCCTGGTGAATCCGCCGCACCGCCAGGAGGAGCTCGCCCCGGGTCAGGGGTCCTGCGGCACCGGCGGGGAGGTCGCCCACCAGCTCATCCAGGAGGACGGCGTCCCGGTGGAGGAGGCCCAGGGCCAGAGAGAGGTCCCCCAGGCGCACGGCCTCCCGGAAGACCTCCGCAAGGGAAGCCGCGGCCGCCTCCGGGTCCTCCCAGGGGGATGCGGCCGATGCCTTTGCATCGGGAGCGCGGTCCACCTCCGGCATACGGTCCGGGTCCGGGCGACGCTCGAACACACACCCGCCAGCCAGGACCAGGAGCCCAGCTACGAGCGCACCGTAGCGAAGCACGGACATGGATTGCCTCCGGGGAGAGGGGGTCCGAACGTTCCTATCGGTCCGGTCAGCCGCCGAACTTGAGGAGAGCCGCAAGCTCTTCATCGGAAAGCTCCGACGCGGAGCGGGTCCCGATGCCGCCCCCGGTGCGGGTCCGCTTCCGCTTTCCTCCGCTCCCGCTGGCGGAGGCTCCGGTGTAGTCGAAGCCTTCCACGGACACCCGCTCAAGCTTCCGACCGAGACGGATCTCGATGGATTTGAGGAACCCCAGGTCACCTGCGGTGACGAAGGTCACCGCGTTCCCCGCCGCCCCCGCCCGTCCGGTCCGGCCGATCCGGTGGACATAGTCCTCCGGGTCGATGGGGACGTCGTAGTTCACCACGTGGGAGATCCCCTCCACGTCCAGCCCCCGCTGCGCCACGTCGGTGGCCACCAGGACCCGCACGGAGCCGGTGGAGAATCGGTCCAGCGCCCGGACCCGGTGCTCCATCCGACGATCCGAATGCATCACGTCCACCCCGACTCCACCGCGGTCCAGATAGGAACGGAGCCCATCGGCCCCGGCCTTGGTCCGGGTGAAGACCAGGACCTGGTCCCAGTCGGGGCGTGCCAGGAGGTCCAGGAGGAGCTCCGCCTTCTTCTCGGGCTTCACCATGTAGACCAGTTCGTCGATCCCCTCGGCCGTGGTACCCTCCGGAGAGGCTTCCACCCAGACCGCGTCACGAGTCACCTGCAGGGCCAGGGCGTGGACGCCGTTGGGCATGGTGGCCGAGAAGAGCATGGTCTGTCGGGACCGGGGCGAGCGTCGGAGTACGTCCTCGATCTGGGGGCGGAAGCCCATGTCCAGCATCCGGTCCGCCTCGTCCAGGATCAGGACCTTCAGGTTGCCCAGATCCACATTCCCCCGTTCCATGTGGTCATTGAAACGACCCGGTGTGGCGGCGATGATCTCATATCCCCCGGTGAGTGCATCGATCTGGGGGCCGTAGTTCACGCCTCCCACGATATCCGCCACTCGAAGGGAGCTTCCCCGGGAGAGGGACTTGGCGTCCTCCGCCACCTGCTGGGCCAGTTCCCGGGTGGGGCAGAGGGCCAGGACCTGGAGTCCCTTTCCCGCCTCCACGAGGTCCAGCGAGGGAAGCATGAAGGCTCCGGTCTTCCCCGTCCCGGTCTGGGCGATCCCCACCACATCCTTTCCTTCCAGTACCGAAGGGATGGCCTTCGTCTGAATGGGGGTGGGAATGGTCCAGCCCTCCGCTTCTACTGCCGCCAGTCTCATCTCCGAAAGTCCGAGGGACTCAAAGGTATTGCTCTCGTCCAAAATCCTCTTACTCCTTGAATGTGCCGCCTGCCTCTCCTCCGGGCGAGTCCCGGTACGAGGTGCGACTCCAACACTCTAGTTTAGGGTAATCCACCCGTTTCGGACACGGCTGTCCCGGGTGGCCGCAGGCAGGATCCTCCTTATCTACACTCTCCACCTCGGCCATGACTCCCAACTCTCACACCCCGGACACGGACCTCTCAGCCACCGGCCGAGTGAACGTCTCCGTGCTCTTCGTCTGTCTCGGAAACATCTGCCGTTCGCCCCTGGCCCAGGGGGTCTTCCAGCACCTGGTGGAGGAGAGCGGAGCCTCTCACCGATACCGCATTGACTCGGCAGGCACCGGAGCCTGGCATGCCGGGGAGCCCGCCGACCCCCGGTCTCTGGAGGTTGCCGAGCGGAACGGGATCGTTCTTCGGTGCAGGGCACGCCAGGTGCGGGAGGAGGACTTCCACGAGTTCGACCTCATCCTGGCCATGGACCGGGCCAACTTGGCTGACCTGGAGTCGGTCCGCCCCGCAACGGAAGTACGGGCGGACCTCCGCCTCTTCCGGGAGTTCGACCCGGAGGGGAACGGTGACCTGGAGGTGCCCGATCCCTACTACGGTGGACCCGACGGCTTCGACCGGGTCTTCGAGATGGTGGAGCGGAGCTGCCAGGCACTCCTGGAGGAGCTGGAGAAGTTGGAGGACGAGGAGGGAGTGTGATGCCTCCGACCGCCCACGCCGGCGAAGCCGACGACGCCGACGACGCCGACGGTGGGATGGACATCCCTGGGGAGGTGGCCCTGGAGGCGGCGAGGGTTCTTGCACCAGGCCGGGCCCCGGCATGCCTTGTGGCCCGTCCCGTCTCCGGAGGATGCATCCACCCTGCGGCCCACCTCTCCGTAAGGGGGTCATCCGCCCCGGGACCGCCCGGCCCCTACTCCTCCCTGCCTTCAGAGGCGGATCCCTCCTCTCGGGACGGAGGCCGAGGGAAGGGACGCCCAAGGGAGGGATTCCTGAAGTGGGGCCCTCCCGACGCCACCTCCTTCCCCTTCGAGGCGGCGGGACTGAGGGCGCTGGCCCGGCGGGGAGGGGTCCGGATTCCGGAGGTGCTGGGAGTGGGAGACCGCTGGCTTCTCCTGGAATACCTTCCGCCTGCCCCACCGGCTCCGGACTCGGGTCGCCGCCTGGGGAGGGGGCTGGCCCGGCTCCACCGACCCCTCCGGGTAGACGGGGATCTCCATGCCCCTGACGCCGGAGGTCCTGGCTGGTCCGAAGACGGGTGGATCGGGACGCTTCCCCAGTTGAATACCGGTTCCCAGGCGAGCCCCGGAGGGCCCGATGGTTGGGCCGGGTTCTGGCGGGACTTCCGCCTGGCGCCTCAGACCGCCCTGGCGCACGCCCATCTCCCCACCCCGGTGCGCCACCTCCTGGAGCGACTGCTGGACCGGGTGGTGGAAGCCACAGAGGGGTGGGAGGGGGACGGCCTTTCCCTCCTCCATGGGGACCTCTGGTCGGGGAATGCCCTCATCACCCTCGGTGGGGAGCCGGCACTGGTGGACCCCGCCGTCTACCGGGGCCACCGGGAGGTGGACCTGGCCATGATGGAACTCTTCGGAGGTTTCGCTCCAGAGGTCTTCAGCTCCTACCGGGAGCTTCTTCCCCTCCACCCCGGCTATTCCGAGATCCGGCGCCCCCTCTACCAACTCTATCCCCTCCTGGTCCACCTGAACCTCTTTGGGACCGGGTATCTGCGGCGGGTGGAGGCGGCGGCGAAGCGCGTCCTGGGGGAACTGGGCTGAGTCGCGCTCAGTCCCCCTCGGGTCCCCGTCGCAGCGCCACCAGCAGCCCGTCGCCGGTAGGGAGGATGCTTCCGTCCCAGCCCGGATCCGCTGCGATCTTCCGAGCCATCGCCCGCACGGCTTCGGTCGCCTCGTCCCTGGCCTCAGGGTCCAGGACCCTACCTTTCCAAAGGGCGTTGTCCACCAGGAGGAGCCCTCCTGGCGCCAGAATCCGCGCCGCCTGGTCCAGGTATCCCGGTAGCCCCTCCTTGTCCGCGTCCAGGAAAAGGGCATCGAAGGGCCCACCTCCGGCAATGCCCGCCAGTACGGCGGCCGCCTCCCCCTCCACCACCTCCACCCGATCGCCCACCCCGGCCTCGGCCAGGAGCTGACGGGCCTTCGCCGCTCGCTCCGGGCTCCGCTCCACGGTGGTGAGGGTGCCCCCGGGGGGAAGGGCCCGAACGATCCAGAGGGCGGAGTAGCCGGCCAACGTCCCCACCTCCAGGACCCGGCGGGCTCCCACGAGTCGAAGAAGCAGTTGGAGGGTCCGGGCGGTGATGGGGGGCAGCTGGATCTCCGGATAGCCTCCCTCCGTCATCTCCCGCCGGATGGCCCGAAGGCTTTCATCCTCCTGAGCGAAGTGGCCTTCGATCCACCCTTCCACGGCATCCTTCATCCCCGGGCCTCGACGCGCGCCGCTTCCCGCCCACCCGTCCGGGCGTCGGCCAGTCGCCGGATGGCCTCCTCCAGCTTCGCGTCGGACGTGGCGTAGGAGAGGCGGACGAAGCGGTCGTCCCCGAAGGCTACTCCCGGAACGAGGGCGACGCCCGTCTCCTCCAGGACCCGCGCGCACCAGGCCTGGGAGCCGTTCACCTCACCCCTGAAGTCCCCGTCCACCCGGATGAAGACGTAGAACGCCCCGCCGGGCTCCACCACCCCGAACTCCGGAAGGCGCTCCCGACAGAGACGGACCACCAGGTCCCGGCGGCGCCGGAAGATCCTCACCATCTCCCGGATCTCCGCGTCGGCCCGCTCCCGCTCCGAGAGAGCCCGGAGTGCGGCATACTGGGAAGGGGCGGCGGCGTTGGATGTTGTGTGGCTCTGGAGGGCCGAGAATTTCTTTGCCACCTCGGGAGTCGACACGGTATATCCGATGCGCCATCCGGTCATGGCGTACGCCTTGGAGACCCCATCCACCAGGACGAAGGGTCCCACCTCCGAGGGATCCAGGTCCAGGAGTCCCGGGGCCCAGGACCCCTCCTCGGTCCCGAAATGGATCCGACGATAGATCTCGTCGCTGATGAGCCAGACTCCGTGCTCCCGGGCCCATCCCGCCACCGCCCGGAGTTCCTCGAGGGAATACACGGTCCCGGTGGGGTTGGAGGGAGAGCAGATGATGAGTCCCCGGGTCCGGGGAGTCCGCGCAGCCTCCAACTCCTCCGGACCCAGACGGAAGTCCCGATCCTCCGGACCCGCCACCGGGACCGGATCCGCCTGCGCCAGCGAGACCATCTGGGGGTAGCTGGTCCAGTAGGGGCTGGCCACCAAGACCTCATCCCCGGGGCCGAACAGGGTGAAGCATGCGTTGAACAGCGCCTGCTTTGCCCCTGCAGTGACCACCACCCCCTCCGACGAGAGGGACCACCCGGGAGCCGCGCCGGCGGAGAGGTTCTCGGCCACTGCCGCCCGGAGCGCCGGAAGGCCAGGAGCGGGGGTGTACCCCGTGCGCCCCTCCCGGATGGAGGTCACCCCCGCATCGGCAATCCAGGTCGGGGTGGGGAAGTCCGGCTCGCCGGCGCTCAGGTCGATGATGTCCCGCCCCTCCGACGCGAGCTTTTTGGCCAGGGTGCTCACCGCAATGGTGGCGGAAGGCTGGAGGCGGGCGATGTTCTTCGAGAAGTCCATGGAAGGAATCGGCGGTTGGGGGGCGGGTTGCAGGGGGGAAAGGCCGCAATATGGACGGATCTGGAGGTGGTGAGCAACCCATGGGAGGTTGATCCCGGACCTCAATCGAGGCGATCTTTCCCCTCCTCAACCCCTCCGGCTTCGGAATACGGGAGAAGACCCAACGGTGCCCCATCCAAGAATCCGGTTCGCCTTCGACTATGTGGACCCGGGTTCCTACCTCACCCACGTCCTCCTCCAGCGTTGGCGCGAAGCCGGGGATGCCATTCCAGAGGTGGACTGGATCCCGCTGGAACTGCGGCCCTTCCCAGAGACCCCGGTGACCCCGGAGGAACCGGAGTGGATGGCCATGACCCGGGCCATGGAGGAAGCGGCACAGGGAATGGAGATCCCATTCCGCCCGCCGGGGATGGTTCCCCGGACCCGGAAGGCCCACGAAGCGGCGCTCCATGCCCTGGAGCGTGGATGCCACGGCGAGCTCCACGAGGCCCTCTTTCGGGGACACTTCGTGGAGGGAAAGGACCTCGGTCGCGTGGATGTCCTGGTGGCGCTGGCCGAGGAGGTGGGAATGGATGGTCCGGAGCTCCGGACGGTCCTGGGGGTGGATCGCTTCCTCCCCCGGGTCCTGGAGCTCCGCTCCGTGGCACTGGACACCGGCATCCGGGGAGTTCCGACACTGGAATTCGAGAACGCGCGACTCGAAGGGTTCACGGGGGTGGACCATCTTCGAGCCTTCGTAATCCGGGGATGGACCCCCGGAAACGGAGAGGACGACCACCACAAGGGAAGGGAATGATGGCTGGATACGTGCGAAAGACCGTGCTCGCTCCCGGAGAGGTCCTCCTCCGGGCCGAGGAGATCCTCCCAGTGCGGATCGGACTCAGCCGCTCCAAGGCCTCCGGCCATGGCGCCACCTACACGGGCGAAGAGGGAACCGTGATCCTTTCAGCCCACGCCCACTCCCACTATACCGAGGTCACGGTCCAGACGGACCGTCTCCGGACCTCTCGAATGGACTACGAGATCCAGAAGTTCATGAACCGCCTTCCCTACGAAGCCGAAGACCGGGGTGGCCCCGGTGACGGCGACCCGAAGATCTGAGCCTTCCTCACCCCTGGGAATCGAGTCCCATCCATGGACACCTTTGAAGACCTGGGCCTTCAGCCCGAACTGGCGGATGCCCTTCTGGCGGAGGGGATCGAAACCCCGACCCCTCTGCAGCGAGAGGCCATTCCCCTCCTGAGAAAGGGAAACTCAGCGCTCCTGCGCGGCGGATCGGGAGCCGGCCTGCTGGTGGCCTACGGAGCCCCCCTCCTTGATCGGCTGGAAGGGGGCCAGCACAAGCCCGAGGCTTTGATCCTCACCTCGCTTCCCCAGGGGGCCTTGGAGCTGGCCCGCTCCCTGGCCCGTCCCGCCGCCGGCATGGGGCTCCGGGTGGCCGCGCTGGGTGGGGGGTTCGCACTTCCCACCCTGGCCGACGTACTCTTCGCCACCCCCGAGGCTGTCGCCCATGCCATCGCCAATGGCGAGTTGAAGGTGGATGCGGTGTCGGCGCTTGTCCTGGAGGGAGCCGGCGCACTCCTGGCCGGCCCGGAGGACCGGGAGCGCATCGAGGCCCTCATGGAGCTTCTCCCGTCGGAGGATCTGCAGGTGGTCGTCGCGGCGGAGCCCGTGACGGAGGAGGTCCGAAGCCTGGTCCGCACTCGGGTGCGACGGGCCGTCTTCGTCCCCTCCGATGCCGGAGCCGTGGATTCCTCGGAGGAAGGCTCCCCGATCCGGCGAGGAGCCCTCCGGGTCCGAGAGGTCGAAGGCGAGGAGTCCGGCGCCCTGCTCGCGCTGGTGGGAGAGTTGCTTGAGGAGGACGCGGAGCATCTCCTCCTCTTCTTCCGGACTGAAGATCGGGCCGCCGACCTGGGCGACCTCCTCACCCTCCACGGATATGCCGCCGGATCCCCCGGCGATGCAGAGGCCCCCGTCTGGCTTGGGGTAGACGCCATGGAATCGAGACGGGCCATGGATTCCGAGGACGCCCCCCAGCGGGTCCTTCCTGTCTCGGTGGACGTGCCTTCCGACCCCGATGAACTGGACCGCCGTCACGGAGGCGCCCGGGCCGGAGGGGTTCTCCTGGCCCGGGGTCGGGAGCGGGGGCATCTCCGCCGCATCGCGGGGGAGGCGGGCTACGAACTCACCCCCCTCCCCGGTGTGGAGGGGAAGGGCCAGGCGGAACTCCGGATGTTCTCCACCAGGGTGGAGGACGCCATCGGGAGCATGGACCTGGCCCCCTACCATCTCCTCCTGGAGCCCCTGATCTCCCGATACGGAGGTAGCGAGGTGGCTGCGGCACTGGCCGCCCTCCTCCGGAACCGAAGGCGAGAGGATGCAGAGCCCTCTTCGACCCCAGGCCTTCAGGAGGACGCGGCGAGCCATCGGGCACCCGCCGCCTTCGTCCGCCTCTTTCTCTCCATCGGAAGCCGAGACGGCGTGGGACCCGGCGACCTCCTGGGCGCGATCACCGGCGAAACCGGCATTCCCGGAGGTCGGGTGGGACGGATCGATGTCCGGGAGTCATTCTCCAGGGTGGAGGTGGATGAGGGCGTGGCCGGCGCGGTGATCCGATCCCTCAATGGCACCACGCTGCGGGGGCGGAGCATTCGGGCGGACTACGACCGGAGCCAGGGGCGGACCCCGGACAGCCGGCCGGACCGGGGCTCGGATCGGGGTCCGGAGCGGGGTTCACCCCGTGGGGGGAGGGAGGGTGGAAGCAGGGAGGGGGCGCCCGAAAGGGGGCGAGGCAGCCCGCGATCAGGTCCCGGGGGGAAAGGGCCCGGGGGAAGACCGAAGGGGGGGAGCAGCCGCAGCCGGGAGTGAAAACGCAAAGGGTCCAGTCTCCCGGAGGAGACTGGACCCTTTACCGCTGCTCCAGAACCGGAGGATCCCCCCCGGAGCGGAGAGCATTGCAGGCGTTACTTCACCGCGTCCTTCAGACCCTTTCCGGCCCGGAACCCGGGGGTCTTGGTGGCGGCGATCTTGATGGTGGCACCGGTGCGGGGGTTCCGACCGGTCCGGGCCTTACGCTTCTTCGTCTCGAAGGTGCCGAATCCGGTGATCTGGACCCGACCGTCCTTCTTGAGGGCCTCCGCGATGATGCCCCCCTCAGTGCCGAAGAGGGCATCGATGGCCCGACCTGCGTCGGCTTTTGTCATGCCGGCGGCCTCGGCCAGGGCGTCCACGAGCTCTGATTTGTTCATCAGGATCACTCCTTCTGGGTGACGGTGATGGATCTGGACGGCCGCGGATCGTCAAGGGACGGGGCCGACCGGTGAGGCGTGCAAGGCCGGGAACTCAAATCGGCGACGCCATGAATTCTTCCAGGCTCGCGGCAAACCCCACGAAGCGGGCCCAAAGTCGAAGGAAGGGTAAGGTAGCCCCCCGTCAGCGTCAAGAGAGGGAAAGCCCCGGAACCCCTCTGATTACTTGATCTTTGTCCCTTTTTGCACATGTGGGAAGGTGCCCCAGTACTCCTCACCCAGGGACGCCAGCCCCCCCCGACCCCGCGCCACGACGAGCAACATCAAGGGCCATAGGGGGTTATCCCATCCCACCGGCCTCACCTGTACCGTCTACCGAACCGGCCCTGTGAGCCCCCGCCAGAGCGCGCTGCTCCCCCAGCCCACCAGGATGACGAAGCCCACGGGAATCGCCAGCAGGAGCGAAAGGACTACAATGGGCAGAAGGGCCCCGAGTATGACACCCAGGACCTTCAGTGCCATGAGGGCCAGCACACCCACCAGGAACCATGTGATCACGTTCTTCATCGTCCGCTCTCCGTTCTGCTTTTCGTTCGGCCCCTCGGATATGGATCGGAGACCGCCTCCGGTCCGGCATCGATCCCTACGTGGGGGACGGGGTAGCGGTTTCATCTGCGACCCCGAGCGGGGCCACCTGGAAGGGTCCCGGGGGTCGGTCCATCCAAGCCGGGAGCATCGGGGGTGACGGAGCGAAGGCGTGTCTTCTCCCGTAGCGAGCTGGTGGAGTTCCGGGCCAAGCTGCGCCTGGGCCTTCCCCCGGCGTGCCCCACCTGCTCTACCCCTCTCCTCTCCCATCCCATACCGCCCCGGGAGGATGTCGCCTATGTTCGGCACCGGATCTGGCTCCTATGCCCCAACTGCCAGCGAAGCGCGCTCCTGGAGAACCCGGAGAGGGCGGCTTCCATAGCCCCGCTCCCAATCATGGATCCCATGTCTTCTTCGTCCCGTTCCCCTGAGCCAGGGCGTCCCGATCCCGCCCCGACAGCCCCCCTTCCCCACGTGGGGTGGCGGGAATGGGTGGGCCTCCCGTCTCTGGGGATTCCCCGGATCAAGGCAAAGGTGGACACCGGTGCCCGCTCTTCGTCTCTCCACGCCACAGACCTGGAGGAGTTCGAGAAGGGGGGCAAGCCATGGATCCGTTTCACGGTGCTCCCGGTCCAGAAATCGGACCAGGGAATGGTTCGGGTCCAGGCCCCCGTCGCCGACCGGCGGGCCGTGCGGCCTTCCACCGGAAGATTGGAGGTCCGTCCGGTGGTGGAGGTGGAGGTTCAGGTGGGGGATGTCCGGTTCCCCTGCGAGGTGACGCTGGCCCGGAGAGACCAGATGGGCTTCCGCATGCTCCTGGGCCGAACGGCCCTGCGCCGCCGGTTCCTGGTCGATCCAGGGCGATCGTACCTGCAGCCTCCCTCCTCACCGGGGGACACCCCCGGTGACCCGGCGGACGTCCCACCCCCAACCGAGGTGTCAGAATGAAGATCGGGATCCTCTCCCGAAAAGCCTCCCTGTACTCCACCCGACGCTTGGTCGAGGCGGGGATCACCCGGGGGCACGAGGTCCAGGTGGCCAACTATCTCCGCTGCTACATGGACATTTCCGCCAAGAAGCCCACCGTGGTCTACCAGGATCTCGTGGCAGACCGGGACGCCCCCGGGGAGGAGTTGGACTTCGACGCCATCATCCCCCGGATCGGCGCCTCCTACACCTTCTACGGCACCGCCCTGGTCCGCCAGTTCGAGATGATGGGGGTGGTTTCGGCCAACGAGTCCCAGGGGATCACCCGATCCCGGGACAAGCTTCGCTCCATGCAGCTCCTCTCCCGGGCGGGGGTGGGACTCCCGGTGACCACCTTCGCCCACGACGCCCGCCACGCCCAGGGCCTCATCGAGCGTGTGGGGGGAACGCCCCTCATCGTGAAGCTCCTGGAGGGGACGCAGGGCGTGGGCGTGGTGCTGGCCGAGACCCGGAAGGCCGCGGAGTCGGTCATCGCCGCCTTTCGCCAGCTCGACGCCAACATCCTGGTCCAGGAGTTCATCAAGGAAGCGGGGGGAAGCGACATCCGGGCCATCGTCATCGGGGGAAAGGTCATCGCCGCAATGGAGCGGCACGCCGCCCCTGGGGAATTCCGTTCCAACCTCCATCGCGGGGGAAGGGCGGAGAAGGTGAAGCTCACACCCGAGGAGCGGCGGACCGCCGTGCAGGCCGCCCGGGCCCTGGGGCTGAACGTGGCGGGGGTGGACATGCTCCGCTCCAATCGGGGCCCCCTGGTTCTGGAGGTGAATTCCTCTCCCGGGCTGGAGGGCATCGAGACCGCCACCGGGCTGGACGTGGCGGGGAAGGTCATCGAGTTCCTCGAGAAGTCCGTTCCCCGGGGGAGCACCCGGGATCGGATCCGGGGATGAGCAAGAGCGGGAGTCGATCGGGGGATGGTGTCCAGAACGATCAGCCCTCGGATCCCAGAGGGAGCGCACACTCCCACCCCGAGGTAATCCGGATCGGGGAGCATCGCATTGCCCGGGGCGAACGGGCGCGCCTCGAGATCCCCGCCGCCCGCCTCGCCACAGGGAGTCCGGTGGGCCTTCCGGTGGAGGTCCTCCACGGAGTGCACCCGGGCCCCCGGGTGTGGCTCTCCGCGGCCATCCACGGGGATGAACTGAACGGAGTGGAGATCATCCGACAGGTCCTGGGGGAATGCTCTCCCCGCCGGCTTTCAGGGAGCCTCATCGCTGTCCCCATCGTGAACGTCTTCGGGTTCATCACCGAGTCCCGCTACCTCCCAGACCGGCGGGACCTGAACCGCTCCTTCCCCGGTTCCGCCCGGGGATCGCTGGCCGCCCGCATTGCCCACATCTTCATGAAGGAGGTCGTGGAAGGCTGCCAGGTGGGGATCGACCTCCACACCGGCTCCGCAGACCGCACCAACCTGCCCCAGATCCGCGCCGACCTGGACGACCCGGAAACCCGGGAACTTGCCCGAGCCTTCGGCGCCCCCATGGCCATCCACTCGGGACTTCGGGACGGATCCCTTCGGGCCGCTGCTGGGGCCTTGGGTGCCCGGGTGCTGGTCTACGAGGGAGGCGAGCCCCGGCGATTCAACCGAGGTGCCATTGAGGCCGGGGTGGTGGGGACGCTACGGGTGCTCGCCTCCCTGGGAATGCGGCGCACCACCCTCCCGCCACCGGATCCCGTATTGGAGAGTCGGGGGACTTCCTGGATCCGGGCGGGGCGAAGCGGGCTCTTCCGGGTGGAGGTGGAGCCGGGAAGCCGGGTTACGAAGGGGCAGCGCATCGGGGTGATCAAGGACGCCTTCGGTAACCAGGCCCTACGAGTCAAGTCACGGACGAACGGGGTGGTCATCGGCCTCTCCCTGCAACCTCACGTCAACCGGGGAGACGCCCTGGTCCACATCGCCGAGGTGGCGGGGGGCTGAGGCCTCATCCGCCCACCCCCAGATACCAGGTGGCCAGGGAGAAGTAGATGAGGACCCCGGAGATGTCTGCGATGGAGGTCACCAGGGGGGCGCTGGCGGTGGCCGGGTCCAGCTTCAACCTCACCAGGAGGAAGGGAAGGGACATCCCGATGAGGCTTCCCATGACCACCACCAGGGCCATGGTCATTCCCACCACCACCGCCACGTCGGGGCCCCCACGCCAGAAGGCGATGACGACCACCGCTGCGGCCATGCTCGCCCCCATGAGGGAGGATACGCCCAGCTCCTTGGAGAGAAGACGGAACCAGTCCTTGCCCCGGACGTCGCCGGTGGCCAGCGCCCGGACCATGAGGGTGGCGGCCTGGGAGCCGGCATTCCCCGCCGAGTCGATGAGGAGGGGGAGGAAGAAGACCAGCGCCACAGTCGCGGCGATGGTGTCCTCGTAGTAGGCGATCCCCGCCCCGGAGAAGATGTTCATCACCACCAGGATGAGGAGCCACCCGATCCGGCGCTGGTAGAGGTAGGGAATCCCCGCCGTCCGCAGACTCATCTGGAGGGGGCCCACCGAGGCGGACTTGTGGAAGTCCTCGGTCACCTCTTCCTCCTGGACATCCAGGATATCGTCCACCGTGACGATTCCCACCAGGACTCCCCCTGAATCCAGGACAGGGAGGGCCACCACGTCGTACCGCCGGATGAGGGCGATGGCCTCTTCCCTGTCGGCGAAGGCCGAGATGGAGACGAAGGTGTGGTCCATCACCTGGGCAATGGTCTGCTCGGGGTCCGCCAGGATCAGTCGCCGGAGTTCGATGTCGTCCAGTAGCACCCATCGCTCGTCCACCACGTAGATGCGGTAGATCGTCTCGCTCTCCCGCCCCACCTTGCGGATGTGGTCCAGTGCCCGGGCCACCGTCCAGTCGGGACGAACCGCCACGTAGTCGGGAGTCATGAGCCGCCCCACCGACTCCTCGGGGTATCCCAGGAGGTACCGTGCCTCCTCCAGATCTTCCGGCGAAAGGAGGTTCAGGAGGCGCTGGGTCACCTGTCCCGGGAGTTCCTCCAGGAGCTCCGTTCGATCATCGGGAGGGAGGTTCGCCAGGAGGTGCCGGGTGTCCTCGTCGGTGAGGGTGGCCAGAAAGTCGTTTCGGGCTTCCGGCTCCAGGTGGGAAAAGACCTGCGCGGCCCGTTCCCGGCCGATGGCCCGGAAGAGGAGCACCCGGTCCCCGGGCTCCAGATCCATGAGGAGTTGCGCCACCTCCGGCGCCGGCCACTCCCTCAGCGCATCCCGGAGGCGGGTCCACTTCCGAGCCTCGAGGAGGTCGTGGATCTCGGGTTTCAGCAGGCGCGAAAGGAGGGTGGGTTCAGAATCGGCCATGGCTCGTCATGAAGCTGGTTCGGGCCTCATTCCACCAGGGGCATTCCGGCCAGCCATCCCTGGAAATGTCCCACGAGGATGACAAGGGCCAGCGCCCACACGTAGAAGGAGAAGAATCGGAAACGAGCGCGATACAGTAGATGGAGTACGACCCGTAGGGCAAAGATTCCCACCACCGCCGCCGTGATGAAACCCACGGCCATGGCCACCGGGCCGATCCCCCCCTCCGACCCCGACCGCAACACCGAGAGGAACTGGAGCGCGGAAGCGCCCAGGATGGTGGGGAAGGCGATGAAGAAGGAGTACTCCGCCGCCCACCTCCGCTTCATTCCGCTGAAGAGCCCAAAGGCGATGGTGGTGCCGCTCCGGCTCAGCCCCGGGAGGAGGGCCAGCGCCTGTCCCAGTCCCACCACTACGGCGGTCCCCGGCCCAATCTGGCGGAGTCCCCGACGCCTTCGGGGGAGGACATCGGTCCACCAGAGGAGGATTCCGGTGATGGTGAGGGTCCCGGCGATGAAGACCGGGCGGGCGAAGACCGCCTCGAAGACCCCCTTGAGGGGGAATCCCACCAGTCCCGTAACCCCCACCGAAAGGATCGCCAGGGCCGCCAGGCGGAGGGAGAGGCGCTGCCGCGACGTCACCTCCACTCGACGGGCCACCCCTCGGGCGCCACCCAGGAAGTCCCGGAGGAAATGGCGGACAGGGGAGTGGAAGACCACCACCATGGAGACCAGGGTCCCCATGTGCACCACCAGGTCGAAGAGGATCATCTCCGGGGAATCGGGGGCAGGCATGGCCGAACCCCGTTCCAGAAGGAGGTGCTGGGCCAGGACCAGGTGGCTGGTGGAGCTCACCGGGAAGAACATGAACACCCCCTGGATCACGCCCAGGAGAACGGCCTCCAGGAACGTCACTGGGAGAGCTCAGCCACCGCTTCCACGTCGAGCCGGCCCCTGGGAGCCCGGCCCCGGTAGCGGGCCTCATCTCCGGCCTCGGGGTCCGGAGGACGCTGACGATGGTGGTCGGTCCGCTCCTGCCAGGTGTGGGCCAGGGCCAGGAGCCGTTCCTCGCCAAAGGGGGCCCCGCCCACCAGGATGCCCTGGGGATGGCGGCGCCCACCGGCCTCGGCGGTGAACCCCACCGGAAGCGCCACCAGGGGAAGCCCCGTCTGGTCGAAGGCAAGGTGGGATTCCAGGAGGACCACGTCACAGCGATCGAAGATGCGGTCCAGGGTCAGCCGGAGGAGGGCGTGGCGGGCCCGCTGCCCCTTCACGAACTCATCCCCCGACAGGAGGAGTCCCTGGATCCAGGAGGAGAGACTCACGCCGAAGAGGCGCACGTCCTCCCGGAGCCACTCCAGGAAGGGCTCGCTCCGCTCCGGCAGGCGGACGGAGTTCATCTCCCCGGAACTGAGCTCCCGCCACCGCTCCCCCGGGTCCACCGGGACGAGATCGGCCCCGGCCTCCTCCATCTCCCTCAGGAAGTCCCGGCGCAATCCCGCCTCGGCCCCGTTCCCATCCGCCCATCCCGGCATGACCCCGATGCGGGTGGCCCAGGGAAGGCGACCGGCCCCGAGGCCCGGCCAGGGAGAGACGGCGGCGAGATAGTCGGGGACAGCGGGGAGCCCCTGGGTCCGGGGATCCGCCGGGTCTGGCCCTGCCATGGCCTGAAGGAGGAGCGCCGCGTCCCGGGCGTCCCGGGCCAGGGGACCCACATGATCCCTGGAGTAGGTAAGGGGGATCACCCCCCGGAGAGAGACCCGGCCCATGGTGGGCTTGAGCCCTGTGAGCCCCTGGGCCAGGGCGGGCGCGGTGATGGAGCCCCCGGTCTGGGTTCCGATGGAGGAGAGGGCCATCCGGGATGCCGTCGCAGTGGCGGACCCGCTGGAAGACCCGCCGGGGTTCACCGAGGCATCCCCCGGCGCCCAGGCATTGAGGGTGGTGATCTCTCCGTCGGGGGTGAGGGCCCGGGTGGTGGCCAGGGGGCCCATCTGGGTCTTCCCCAGCATCACCCCTCCCTCCTCCTGTAGGCGCACCACCGCCGTGGCCGTCCATTCGGGCACGAAATCCCGGAAGATGTGGGAGTTGGCGGTGGTGGCCACACCCCGGGTGTAGAAGTTGTCCTTGATGGCCAGGGGGATTCCGTGGAGAAGCCCTTCCACGGAGGGGCCCCCTCGACCGGTGGCCCCTCCCCTGCCCCGATCCAGGGCATCGGCCTGGCGAAGGGCCTCCTCCTCCGTCAGGGCATTGAAGGCCTGGTAGACGCTGTCCCAGCGCCGGATTCGTTCCAGGCAGGCCTCCACAAGTTCCCTGGAGGTGACCTCCCGCCGCCGCAGGAGGGCCCCGGCCTCCCACGCACTCAGATCCTCCAACGCGGCCCCCTGGGAACCAGGCTCGGGAAGGCGGGCCCAGAAGTCCGCCTCACCCGGGAGACGGGACCGCCGGGGAAGGGATGCACCGGTCCCCATGGCCTCCAGGGGGAAGGGGCGTCCCGCGGCAGCCGCGGCGGTGAGGGCTCCCATCCGGGCCAGGAAGCTCCGCCGGTCCACCCGGCTGTCCTGTGGGAGGCGATCCCCGGGCCCATGGCCGCTCACCGTTCCTCCACGGGCGGAAGGGCTGCCGGATAGAGGACGGGGGGCCAGTCCTGGGGATCCAGTTCAAGCGCCGAGAGGGCCGCTGCGCCTCCGCGAAGAAGGGAACGGGCCGAATTGAGGACCCGCTCCCGATCCGCAGGGGCGTCGGGATCCCGTTCCGGGAGGGGATCCAGACTCACTCCCGCCAGGCGGAGGCGGGTGATGATGTACTGGTTCAGCTCCGCGTCGGAGAGATCGGCCGCCGGTGAGGGACGCACGGGGGACGAGGAGCTGCGGGGGGGAGAGGGAACCATGGCGGGGAGGGTTCGGAATGGGAATCGAGGGGAACGGGATGGGAAGGTATTGCAAGGGGACACTCCCCCGCCATGGTCCCGGCCCTGCCGGCCGAGGGACGGTGGCGGACATGCCAGGGGCTGGCCAGGGATCGATCAAGGCATCGGGCCGGGAGCGGGCCGGGATCGCGCCTGGGACCCCGGGGTAGCAGCGGCCGTGGATCCCGTCACCCATTCCCTCGCCGGCGCTTCCCTCTCCGCAGCCGGTCTGCGCCGTGCCACTCCCCTGGCCACCGCCACCCTCGTCCTGGGCGCCAACGCCCCCGACGTGGACATCCTGTCGCAGCTCTGGGGGCCCTGGACGGCCTTGGCATGGCGAAGGGGACTCACCCACGGCATCCCGGCACTCCTTCTCCTTCCCCTTCTGGTCACCGGAGTGATCCTGGCCTGGGATCGTTGGGTCCGCCGAGCCGAATGGCGGAAGGGTAGGTCCCTCGCCACCGGAGAGCCGAGGGACCCTCTTCCTCCTGCCCGCCCGGCCTCGGTCCTGGGACTGGCCGCCCTGGGCGTCTGGACCCACTCCCCACTGGACTGGATCAACAACTACGGCATGCGCTGGTTCCTGCCCTTCAATGGCCGCTGGAGCTATGGGGATGCCGTGTTCATCCTGGACCCCTGGCTCTGGCTCCTCCTGGGGGGAGCGGTCTTCGTCCATCACTCCCATACCCGCTGGAGTGCGGCGGCCTGGGGGCTCCTGGCCGGGGCCATGACCCTGCTGATCCTCCTGGCTCCCGGAATCCCCACCCTCTCCCGGGTGCTCTGGCTCATGGGGTTGGCCGGATGGATCGTCATCCGGCTCAGGCGGGCCCCGGACCCGGATTCTTCCGGTGGACGTTGGGTAGCACGTACCTCCCTTGCCCTCGCCGCCCTCTACATCCTGGTCATGGTAGGCCAGGACGGAGTGCAGCAGAGGGTGGTCCTGGCGGCGGCGGAGCGGGAGGGACTGGATGTGGAAGAGGTGATGGTGGCGCCGGTGCCCGCCAATCCCTTCGCCGGCCAGGTCATCGCCGTCACCTCCGGAGCCTATCATCCCGGGGAATTGCACTGGCTCAGGCGCCCGGTTGTCCGGTTCCACGCCCTTCCCCTTCCTCGTCCCTCCGATTCCGACCCCCGGATCGTGGCGGCCCTGGAGGACCGGGATGTCCAGGCATACCTCGTCTGGTCGCGCTTCCCCCTCTTCCAGATGGAGGAGGAAGGGGAGGTGTGGCGAGTCCGGCTCCTGGATGCCCGATACGTCGGGCGAGGCGACGGTGCCCTCTCCGGCCCTACGCTGACGGTCCCGAAAGGGCCTCAGCCGGGTGAGGCACCTCATTGACACCCTCCCGCCCCGGCGGCCATCGTTCGTATTCAGCCACCCGCCCAACCCCAGGCCGTCATCGCCGGGCTCCACCCTCTCCGGTTCGGTGGGTCCGCTTCGCAAGGAGTCGTTCCATGTCCTCCCCCTCGCTCCGCCGCCGGTTCCCGCCGGCACTTCTCTTCCTCCTCGTGGCGCTCCCGCTGGGGGTCCAGGCCCAGTCCCAGGCCATCGACGAGGCCTATACCGCCCAGATCCATGAGTTCACCACCGAGGAGTTCTTCCTCACCCCCCTGGTGGACCATCTCCCGTCCTCGGAGACCGTCCCCACCCCCCTGGACTTCCTGGGGTATATCAGCGGCACCCGGGATGTCCTGACGCATACCGCCGAGATCTACGCCTACCTGCGGGCCGTGGCGGAGGCTTCCCCCCGGGTGACGGTGAAGACCATCGGGGAATCCGAGGAGGGTCGAGAGATCCTTCTGGTCCTGATCTCCGACGAAGCCACGATCCAGGAAGTGGACACCCACAAGGAGCTCATGGGGCGGCTCGCCGATCCCCGGGGGACCTCGGAAGCGGAGGCAGCGGAGATCATCTCCCGGGTGAAGCCCATGTACTGGGCCACCGGCGCCATCCACTCAGGCGAGACCGGATCGCCGGAGATGCTCATGGAGCTCACCTACCGCCTGGCGGTGGACGAAGGGGAGTTCATCCGAGCCATCCGGGACAACATGATCGTCATGTTCACCCCGGTGGTGGAGCCGGATGGTCGGGACAAGGTGGTGGACGTCCACATGGCCCCCCGGGTGAACCCCGAGGGACCCAACCCCAACCGGGCTGTCTACTGGGGGAAGTACGTCTTCCACTCCAACAACCGGGATGGGATGTCCCTCTCCCTGAATCTCTCCCGGGCCGTGACGGGGACCTACCTGGAATACCACCCCATCGTGGTCCATGATCTCCACGAGTCGGCCTCGTACCTCTACACCTCCACCGGACGGGGGCCCTACAACGCCTGGATCGACCCCATGGTCATCTCCGAGTGGAACCGGCTGGCCCACAAGGAGGTCCGGGAGATGAGCGCCTTCGGGGTGCCTGGCGTCTACACCCACGACTTCTACGATGGGTGGACCCCCAACTACATGTTCTGGGTGGCCCACATCCACAACTCCATCGGGCGCTTCTACGAGACCCAGGGGGCCCGGAACGCCTCCGATTACATCCTGCGCCTCAACGTGGACCGGGAGTGGCACCGCCCCAGCACCCCTCTTCCCGAGGTGGTCTGGTCCATCCGGAACAACACCAACCTCATGCAGAGCGCGCTCCTCATCGCCCTGAACGAGGTGGCCACGAACCGGGAGGAGTACCTCCGGAACTTCTGGCTCAAGGGGAAGCGCTCGGTGGCCAAGGCCACCATGGAGGGCCCGGCGGCCTACGTCTTCCCCGGGGATGAGCCCCGACCCGGACAGCAGGCCCGGACCCTCCAGGTCCTCCAGCGGCACGGGATGGAGGTACATCGGACCTCGCAGGCGGTTACGGTAGGGGATGAGACCTTCCCCGCCGGGAGCTACGTGGTCCGCATGGACCAGCCCTACTCCCGGGGCGCGGACATGCTCCTGGACCTACAGCACTACAGCCCCGACGACCCGGCACCCTACGACGACGTGGGGTGGACCTTCGGGCCCCTCTACAACGCCCGCACCGTCCGGGTGGTGGACCCGGCCATCCTCCAGGCCCCCATGGCGATGGTGGAGGGCGAGGTGCGGGCCCCCGGCGGCGTAGTGGAGGCGGACGCCGCCGCCACCGCCGCGTACGTGATCCGGTTCAATGCCGACAACAACCTCACCGCCTTCCGCTTCGCTCACCCCGACCTCCGGATCGACGCTGCCCGGAGCGGTTTCGAGGCGGGCGGGGAGTCGTTCGGCCCCGGGAGCTTCATCCTACCCGTGAACGGAAACCCCCGGGAATTGGGACAAATCCTGGAAAGGGCCGGAAGCGAGTACGGCTTCACCGCCCTCGCGGTGGCCTCGGTCCCGTCAGTGACCACCCACCAGATCGCGCTCCCCCGGGTCGCCCTGGTCCACACCTGGCTCACCACCCAGAACGAGGGATGGCTCCGCATCGGGCTGGATGAGTACGGGGTCCCCCACGACTACATCTCGGTCCACCAGGTCCGGGACACCCCTGACCTCCGATCCCGCTACGACGTGATCCTCATGGGACCTTCGGTGGCCGATCCCCTGATGCTCCTCCACGGGGTCCAGGGGGATGAGCCCATCCCCTGGCAGGCCTCGGAGCACACCCCCCATATCGGCCGCCAGGCTTCGTCTCCAGACATCCGGGGAGGACTGGAGCTCAGGGGCGTGGCGAACCTGCAGCGATTCGTGGAAGAGGGGGGGACGCTCCTTACCATCGGCAACTCCAGCGTCCTTCCCATCCACTTCGGCCTGACGGCCGGCGTCTCGACCCGGACGGCTCCGGAGCTGTGGGCCCCGGGAGGCGTCTATCGGGCCACCCGCTCCGATGCCGCAAGCCCGCTGGCCTGGGGCTACGACGACGAGCTGGGCGTCTACTTCAATGCCGGACACGGCCCCCTCCTGAATGACGGCCGCCCCCGTCCCGGGGCCCGGGCGCCGAGCATCCCCGACGGCAGCACCACGGCCCGGCGCTCCGGCCGGGGGGGAATCGACGAGCGGGACCAGCCCCAGGCCCGAGGACAGGATTGGGGTCAGGCCAGTGTACAGGCGTACCTGGAGGAGCACGGTGAGGAGCCGGGCGGTGGGGGCTTCGGCTTCTTCGGAGCCGGCTCCGGGCCCAGCGACGCCGTCCGCACCGTATTCCGCTTCCACCAGGACCCCACCCAGCTCCTCATCTCCGGAGGACTCGTGAATGGGCGGGAACTCACGGGTTCACCGGCGCTGGTGGACGTGAAGGTGGGACAGGGCCACGTGGTCATGTTCTCCTTCAACCCCTTCTGGAGAAGCGCCACCCTGGGCTCCTACAGCCTTCTCTTCAACGCACTTCTCCACCACGGAAATCTGGACGCAGGCGCCGCGGTGGCCGAAGAGGATCACTGAGACGATGACGGATCCGGACGGGCCTCCCGCTTCCGACATGGCGGCGGGGGGCTCTTCCCGTTTCAGGCCCCGGGTGGGGCCGGATGGCAGTTCCGGATGGTGGCATCGTCACCTGCACCGGACGATGCTTTTCGCTGCCCGCACCTACTACCAGGTGGCGGCCGTGGGCGAGGAGGTGCCGCGGCGGGGCCCCGTCCTGCTGGTGGCCAACCACCCCAATTCCCTCCTGGATCCGGCTCTGGTGGCTCTTGCGGCAAGCCGCCCCATGCGATTCCTGGCCCGGGCCCCCCTCTTCCAGCACCGGGGGATCGGCTGGATGGTGAGGGGCTCGGGGTCCATCCCCGTGTATCGACAGGCAGATGACCCCGAGCTCATGGGTCGGAACCGGGACACCTTCCAGGCGGTGCAGGAGACGCTGGCCGCAGGCGCCGGCGTGGGGATCTTCCCCGAGGGCCTATCCCATTCGGCTCCGGCACTGGCGCCCATCAAGACCGGAGCCGCCCGGATCGCTCTGGCCACCGCCCAGCTCACCGGAGGACCCTTTCCCGTCCTTCCGGTGGGCCTCACCTTCCGGGGCGGAAAGGAACGGTTCCGGTCCGACGCCCTCATCCTGGTGGGAAAGCCCATTCGCTGGAGCGACCTGGCAGAGGCCGGGACAGGAGACCCGGAGGCCGTTCGGGAACTGACCCGCCGGATTCAGGTCGGGCTTTCCCGGGTCACCGTGAACCTGCAGCGCTGGGAGGACTTCCCCGTGGTGGAGATGGCGGAGGCGGTACACCAGGCGGAGTATGGCGCCACCCGAAATGCGAATCCTGTCCGCTGGCTCGCCCGGATGCGACGGACCGCCCACGCGCTGGAACGGGCTCGGAAGGAGGACGATCCCGGCGCCGAGGAACTGGCCGAGGGACTCATGGAGCATCAGCGGGTGCTGGAGAGCGTGGGCCTCTCTCCCGCCGACCTCCACCAGGTGCCACGAACCTCGGTGGCCGTGCGCTGGACCCTTCGGAACCTGGTCTTCTTCGGGTTGGCGGCCCCCCTCGCCGTTCTGGGCTGGCTGGCCTTCCTGCTTCCGTGGACCGTGCTCAAGCACGCCGAACCCCGATTCCGGCTTCCCTCGGACCGACGGGCCACCTACCGGGTCCTGGGAGGCTCGGTGGTCTTCGGAGTCTGGGTCCTTCTCGTGGCATTGGGAGCCCGATATGGCCTGGGTTGGCGCCCGGCCATGGCCATGCTGGCCATTCTTCCCATACTGGGATTCGTGACCCTGGCCATACGGGATCGTTGGCGGGACGCGATTTCGGATCTGCAGCGGTTCCTTGTGCTCCGGGGGCGGGCCGACATCCGGGCTCGACTCCTGGCGCGTCAGCGGGAACTGGCCGATGAGATCCGCCGACTCCAGGGCCGCCTGGAGGAGGGGCGATGAACCACCTGCACTGCTCTCTCGGTCGCCATCGCTTCGTCCCCTGCCTCGGCCCCCTCGTCCCCCTCCTCGGCCCCTGGATATCCGGACTGGCCGTTCTGGTCGTGTTTCTCTGGTTGGCGGGGTGTGGGCCGGAAGGGGGACCCGAAAGCCCTCTCCCCGAAACCACCCCCCTGGAGGCGTCGGGGTACGACCGTCTCACCACCCACGAGGAACTCGTCTCCTTCCTTGAGTCCCTTGCTGCGGGCAGCCCCCGGGTGACGCTCCGGGAGCTGGGCTCCTCGGTGGAGGGGAGGTCCATCCCCTACCTGGAGGTGGGACTGGGGGAATTCGGTGCCCGTCGCGAGGAGAAGGTGATGGTCATGGCCTTCGCCCAGCAGCACGGCAACGAGCCGTCGGGGAAGGAGGGCGCGCTCCAACTGGCCCTGGAACTGGCCCGTGGAGATCACGATGATCTCCTGGAGGGAGTGGATCTCCTCCTGGTTCCCCAGGTGAATCCGGACGGAGGGGACCTCCACCAGCGTCGAAACGCCGGGGATGTGGACCTGAACCGCTCCCATCTCATCCTGGACGGCCCTGAGGTGGTGGCGCTCCGGGAACTCTTCCACCGGTGGGAGCCGGAAGTCACGGTGGACGTCCACGAGTACTACCCCTGGAGCGATGCCTGGCTGGAAGCGGGGTGGCTCCGTCTCTGGGATGTCCAGATCGGACTCCCCACCAATCTGAATACCCATCCCGCCATCCGGGCGATGGCCGAGGAAGAATTCCTCCCCTTTGCCATCGAGACGCTGGAGCGCCGGGGATTCACCGGGCACAACTACATCGTGGGCTCGCCAGGCTCCCTCCGGTACTCCACCTCCGACGTGAACGACGGCCGTCAGGGGTTCGGAATCCTGAATACCCTTTCCTTCATCTTCGAAGGGAAACGAAGCGAGCCCCTCGCGGAGGAGATGGAGCGCCGGTCCCAGGGGCAGCGCCTGGCCCTGGAGGCCCTCCTTCGCTTCTCCGCCCGGGAGGGGGACCGGATCCGGGCCACCGTCCGGGGAGCCCGGGAAGGGGTGGGGCCGAGCATGGACGGGGAGTTCATCCTGGCCATGGGGCGGGCCGGGGACGGGGCGCCCCTCTCCATCCCGGTGGAGTCGGTCCGGGAGGAAGGCGGGCGCTGGGTCGTGGGCGACACCGTCACCGCCGTCATCGAGGCCTGGTTCCCCCGGGTCGTTCCGGAACGGACCACACCCCTCCCCGAAGCCTATCTCGTGCCCGCCGAGGAAGAGGCGCTGATCCGCCTCCTCCGTCTGCACCACGTGGAGATGGTGGAGATGGAGGGAGGAGAGCGCCTCGAGGTGGAGCGGTTGACCCTCGCGGGCTTCTCCACCGTGGAGCTGGAGGGCCCCACCCGTCTGGCGGAGGTGGCCCGGCGGAGTGACATCCATGAGGCGGCCCCTGGGGACAGGGTGATCCCCACCGGCCAGCTCCGCGGACTCCTGGTGGCCAGCGCCCTGGAGCCGGAGTCCATGCACGGGCTTCTCCACTACCCGGAATTCGAAGGGCTGGCCCGGGAGGGGGACTTCCCCCTCCTCCGGGTCATGGAATGGCCAGGTTTGGAATGGCCAGGTTTGGAATCGCCAGGGGTCGAGCCATGAGCCCTTCGGAGCGTCCCTCGCCCGGCTTCTTTCCCTGGGTTCATCTCCCCCTCGTCCTCCTCCTGCTCCTCCTTCCCGCCTGGGGCCTTCCCGCCCAGGAGCGATCCCTCGCCATCGAACAGTTCCATGCCGACATCCAGGTGCGGGAGGACGGGAGCTTCCAGGTCACCGAGACCCTCTCCCTCCGCTTCACCGGCTCCTGGAACGGCATCGATCGTGAGCTCTCCCTGGATCACCGCACGGCCCAGGGACGCCGGGGCCGGCTCCGCGTCGAGGTGGGAGAGATCACCGACGACCAGGGACGGCCCCTCCAGGTGGAGCGCTCCGGGGGCCGCAACCGGGTGGATCTCCGGATCTGGGTCCCCGGGGCCCGGGACACGGTTCGGACGGTGGTGATCCCCTACCGGGTCAGGGACGGCATCCGCTTCTTCGAGGACGGCGGTGGGACTCCCTCCCGGGATGAGCTCTACTACAACGTCACCGGGACCGATTGGCGCATCCCCATCGAGGGTGTGACCGCACGAGTCCACCTTCCCACCGGCATCGCGCCCCTGGAAACCTGGGGATATACCGGACCGGCGGGCTCGACGGAGCGGGCGGTGGAGATCGAGGAGGGGGAGGACGGCACCTCCCTCATCCGCACCACCCGGAGCTTCGGTCCCGGGGAGGGGCTCACGGTCTCGGTGAGTTGGCCGGCCGGAGCCGTCACCCGCCCATCCACCGCCGCCCGGGCCGGAGACAGCCTCAGGAGCCACTGGCCCCTGGGCCTTCCCTTCGTGGCCATGCTCGCCATGGGACGACTCTGGGTTCGAAAGGGCCGGGACCCCCGGGGTCGGGCGCTCATGGCTGAGTACGAGCCCCCGGAAGGCCTGACCCCTGCGGAAGCGGGCACACTGGTGGATCACCGGGCGGAGATCCACGACGTCACCTCCATCCTCGTGGACCTGGCGGTGCGGGGATATGTCCGCATCGAAGAACTCCCGGGGGACCGACGCCCCGCCTTACTGGGCGGACGGAAAGAGGATTGGGCCTTTCACATGCGACGTCCCCGGAGAGACTGGGAGGCGCTGGCCCTCCACGAGCGGGCCTTCCTGGAAGGACTTTTCCCCGCGGAGGAAGCCGGAACCTCCCTGGACCTGGGCGAGGCCCTTGGGGCCCTCAGCGCCTACTTCGGGGCCTGGCGTACCGCGCGGCGAGAGGGCCGGGGGTTCGATGCCCATACCTTCATGGACGAGTGGATCCGCGGGCGCCGGAAGGGGGAGGAAGAGGAAGACGCCGATGCCTCCCTCGCCTCGGTGAAGCTCTCTGAACTCCAGAACCGGTTCTACACCCACCTGGAGGGGATCCGGACGAAGATCTACGGGGCCCTAAAGGAGAAGGGGCTCTACCTGCGCCGGCCCGATCACCAGGTACAGCGGTGGGCCGGATTCGGCCTCGCCCTGGTGGTGCTGGGGGTGTTCTCGTGGATCGCCATGGCAGCCCTCTCCCAGGGAGGCGGCCTCACCCCGGAGCCGTGGGCTGCGGCGGCGGGGGTGAGTCTTTCTGGGCTCATCGTCCTCCTGGTGGGCCAGGGGATGGGAGTCCGGACCGAAGCGGGGGTGGAGGCCCGGGACCGGGTCCGGGGGTTCCGGGACTTCCTATCCCGGGTGGAATCGGACTACTACCGCCGGGTGGTCCTCACCCCGGAGCTCTTCGAGCGCTACCTCCCCTGGGCCATCGCCCTCCGGGTGGACGCCCGCTGGGCCCGGGCCTTCGAGGGCATCTACCGGGAGCCCCCGGAGTGGTACGCGGGGGGCGCCGCCGGATCCTCGTTCCGGGCCAGCGCCTTCGCGGCCCAGATGAGTTCCCTCTCCACCCAGGCCGGGCGAAGCTTCTCCTCCTCTCCCGGCGGGAGCTCGGGGTCCGGGGGCGGGGGGAGTTCCGGCGGGGGATCGGGGGGAGGCGGCGGCGGGGGGTTCTGAT
>REED01000003.1 GCA_007695225.1 Gemmatimonadales bacterium | reverse complement strand
TCCCCTCCCGGCGCTCGAAGGAGTAGGCGTCCGGATCCTCCCGGTCCATGGTCACGTCCTGGTTGATGCCTTCGCCCATGACGCTGGTGCGCTCCAGCCTCACGCCGCCGATGACCGACAGGTCACCCACCTGGGCCGTTCCCATTAGGTACCCACCCAGGATGCTCTCGCTCACCTCGAAGTTCCCGCCGGGTTCGAAGGAGCGCCGAATGAACTCGCCCTCGTTCTCCTCGAACAGCTCGGGGTTCGAGCGGAAGAGGTCGTACATGGTCATGAGGTCCAGCACCGGAGGCGTGGCGTACCTGCCGTCCAGCCAGCTCGACGGGGCGCCCTGCCACTGGAACTGGTTCAGGTCCATGCCGTCGGTGTTCACCGAGTAGTTCCGGCGACTTCGGTTCAGGTCGCGGTCCTGGCTCCGGTAGCGGGTCCCGGCCTTGATCGACAGCGGAATGCCCACGTCGAAGTGGCGGAGGACGTTTGCCTCTCCCCCCCACATTTGGTCCGTGTCGTTCTGGTGCCGTTCCTGGAACTGCTGGATCCGGTAGTTGTTGAAGTCGTAGATGTCCAGGTCATCGAGCTGGGTGATCACGGGGAATCCCCGGTCGTCCCGCTCATTGTAGTCGATGCGCCACCGGGTCTCGCGGTTCGTCCGGAACTCGGTCTCGCCGCCGGGAGAGGTGGTGTACTCGCTGGCCGAATGGGCGTAGTGGACGCCGTAATCGATCTCCCAGGCGCCGGGGGTGTGCTCGCCGCCCGTCTGGATCGTCCAGGTGTTGGACTCCACCTCGCGGAACTGGTGCCACATCCGGACCTCGGTGGCCGTCGTCTCCACCACGTTGGGGGAGACCTCCGAGTACCGACTGTCATTCCGGCCCGTATCGAGGCGGAACTCCCGCCTGAACTGCTGGTCCACGTACGTGTTGTACATGAGGTTCACGTAGAACTGGTTGTCGTCGTCGAGGCGGTAGTCCGACCTCATGCCCAGCGAATACCGGATGCGTTCCTTGGACTCCTCGTTGAACCGGGCGTGCTCCATGTACGCAGGCTGGTTTTGCGACCGCTCCCACCTCTGGATGACCCCATCCACCGGGACGAACTTCTGGGTGAAGTTCCCGGTGAAGAGGACGCCCAGGTTCCCCTCCGAACCGAACACGTCCGAGTACCCTGCCGAAAAGGAAGGGCGGGTGTCGTTCGAGCGCAGGGGGTTCATGTTGGCCCCGACAGAGTAGCTCAGCTCTCGTCGATTCAGGTTGAACGCGTTCTTGGGCACCAGGTTCACCGCGCCCCCCACGAAGTCGGCTTCCATGTCGGGGGTGGGTGCCTTCACGACCTCCAGCGTCTCGATGTAGTTGATGCCCACCTGGTCGATGTTGAAGGCCCGGTTCGACTGGCCATAGGCCTGGGGCATCCGGTTTCCATCGACTGTCACCGTGTTCAGGGCCGGCGAAATCCCCCGGACCGACACGTAGCGAACGTCGCCGTTCCCCAGCTCGTAGCTGACGCCCGGAACCCGCTTGAGGAGCTCGCCCACGTTCCCGTCCGTCACGTTCCCGAAGGCCTGCGACGAAATCACGTTCTTGATATTCAGCGCCTGCTGCTGGATGGAGAGCGCGGCAGCCTGCCCTTCCCGGAGGCCGGTAACGGTGAGTCCGTCCACTTCGTAGATCGCCGAGGTGAGGGAAAAGTCCACTCGGGCGCGTTCTCCGGCCACCACGGTCACCTGGGTGGTCTCGGCCGTCAGGCCCATGTAGCGTGCCGTGACCTCGTAGGAGCCTGCAGGCACTCCCTGGATGGTGAAGCGTCCTTCCCGGTTGGTGGTGGCACTGCGCTGCGTGCCCTCCACCACGACGAGAACGCTCTGGAGGAACTCTCCGGTCCCCGCATTGAGCACGCGGCCGGTGATACTCCCGCTGCTCTCCTGTGCCTGTGCTTCGGCAGCGGGCCAGGCCACGAGGGTCAGGACGAGGACAAGGACTGCAAAGAGGGGACTGGAGCGGCGGACGAAGGGCAAGCGCATGGATCTCCTTCCAGGTGTGAGGGGCGAATGACCGGGCCTCCAGGTCGGGGGGCGATCATTGCCGAAAAAGGTGCAGGATGCCCATCACGACGCGTGCAGTATTTCCGGACATGCCTGTAACGATATGAGCCGTTACTGGCATGTGACTCCCGACCTTCGCGTGCCCGCGACCCCTCACGGCTGTATGTTGAGTTGCGCGCCTCCCGAGCCTCCGACTGCTGCCCATGCCAGACGACCAGACCCGCCAATTCGACCGGGCCCGTCCGGACCTGTCCCACCTCCAACTGGCCATGGAGGGAGGACAACTGGGCATTTGGGAGCTCGAGCCGGCCACCCTCCGATTCCGATGGTCCGACAACAGCCCCGAAATCCTGGGCTGGGCTCCCGACGACCTGCCCGAAACCCTGCACGACCTCCTGGACCGAATTGTCGAGGAGGACCGCAACGAGCCCATGCGGCGTCTCACGGAGCTCCTTGAGGGGCAGACAGAGGTAGACCGAGCCGAATTCCGGATCCTCCATCGAGACGGAGGCACCCGATGGCTGGAGGCTCGAGGCCGCCTGGTGGAAACTCCATCCGGCGAGCCCATCGCGACGGGAACCTTCCACAACATCTCGGACCGGAAGCAGGCCGAGCTCGAACTGAGGGCCAGCGAGGAGCGTCTCCGGGTC
>REED01000061.1 GCA_007695225.1 Gemmatimonadales bacterium | reverse complement strand
CACGGGCACTACCGCGCCTCCTGCTCTCCCACCTGGGTCCAGCCCTCCCATGACGGACTCCGGCTCTACGTGGTCTGCAATGCCTCTGACCAGATCCTGGAGGTGGACCGGGAAGGGTGGAGGGTAATTCGCCGCTTCCCCACGGGACGGGGCCCCTACAACGTGGACGTGACCCCCGATGATGGCACCCTGGTGGTCACGTTGAAACAGGGGGATGGGGTGGAGTTCATCGACCTTGCTGCCGGGGAGACGGTGGCTCGCACCGACACCTCCATCCGGGTGGTGCACGGGGTCGCCCTGGCCTCGGATGGACGATATGCCTTCATCAGCGTGGAGGGGGTGGGGAGCGAGCCGGGACGCGTGGAGATCTACGACCTCCGATCCTTCCAGCGGGTGGCGGAGGTGGCGGTGGGGCAGCAGGCCTCCGGGCTGGCGTTCTGGTCCATCATGGAGGCGGGGGACCGGAACTAGAAGGGCCCTCCCGTCCCCTCACCCCCCTCCCACGCCTGAAAGCCACCCGCTACGTCCAGGACCTCCTTCACTCCAAGCCGCTGCAGGAGACCGGCCACCACTGGGCTCGTCCTTCCATGGGCCGAGATTACCGCCAGGGGTCGTCCCGAGGGAAGGGCGGCCAGTGCCGTCGGATCCCACGGGTTCCAGAGGTTCAAGGGTAGACGGGTCATGGGCGGGCCCCCCTTGCTCGCCCCTTCCGGGCTTCCTTCCGATTCTTCCCTGACGTCCAGGACCTCCAGGATTCCAGCGGTGGCCCCGTCCACCGCTTCTTCCGAGGAGATCTGGGGTATGATCTCGAGCTTCCCCCCGTCCCGGGCCCAGGTGCCCAGTGCCGACGGGGCGAGAAGCCCCCGGACCCGGGTGAAGCCTGCCCGCTCCAGGGCTTCCCACGCCGGTTGGCCGTCATCGGCGTGCTGCAGCAGGAGGAAGAAGTCCTGGTCCGAGGGGAGTACTCGGCCCGCCAGTCGCTCCACCTCCGGGCCCATGGGAAGATGGAGGGCTCCAGGGAGATGTCCCCCCATGTAGGCCATGGATGACCTCAGATCCACCACCAGGGCATGCTCCGCTCCGGCGGAGGTGAGGGTGGCATCCGGGAGGGTGGGAGGGCCAGGGCGGATGGGGCGAGGGGCTTCCGGGGATGTGGGATCGGACATGAGATGGCCAAGTGTGGCAGGGCTGCAACTTGCGGGAGATTTTGAATATCTTAAAGGGCTAGACTTTCAACGCGCCCAAGGCGCCGCCGTTTCCGATCAAGCTGGGACCGAGATCGTCATGGATATCAGGAATATCGCCATCATCGCCCACGTGGACCACGGGAAGACCACCCTGGTGGACAAGATGCTCCGTCAGGCGGGGGTGTTTCGGGACAATCAGCACGTCCAGGAAAGGGTCATGGACTCCAATCCCCTGGAACGGGAGCGGGGGATCACCATCCTCTCCAAGAACACCGCGGTGAACTGGAAGGGTGTGAAGGTCAACATCGTCGACACCCCCGGGCACGCCGACTTCGGCGGTGAAGTGGAGCGGATCCTCCGAATGGTGGATGGCGTCCTCATCCTGGTGGATGCGGTGGAAGGTCCCATGCCCCAGACCCGCTTCGTCACGCGCAAGGCGTTGGAACTGGGACTCATGCCGGTGGTGGTGGTCAACAAGGTGGATCGCCCCGCCGCCCGGCCCGTAGCCGTCCAGGACGAGGTCCTCGAGCTCTTCATGGAGCTGGAAGCATCGGACACGCAGTTGGACGCACCCTTTCTCTTCGCCTCGGGGCTGGACGGGTGGGCCTCCACGGAACATGGAGTGAAGGGCGAGGATCTGACTCCACTCTTCGACGCCATCCTGGAGCATGTCCCGGCTCCCACCGCCGATCCCGAAGGCCCCTTCCAGATGCTCGTCTCCACCCTGGATCACTCCGCCTATGTGGGGCGGATTGCCATCGGTCGGGTGGAGCGGGGCCAGGTACGGGTAGGTGATCCGGTAACCCTCCTCCCCTTCGGCGACCCGGGCCCGGTGGGGGATGGGGAAGCCAAGCGGTCCCGTGTGACCCAGCTCTACGTCTTCCAGGGGCTGGACCGGGTGGAGGTGACCGAGGCGCTGGCAGGGGACATCGTCGCCCTTTCGGGCTTGGAGGGTGTGGAGATCGGGCAGACCCTGACCCACCCCGAGCACCGGGAGCGCCTTCGGGGGATCAAGGTGGAGGAGCCCACCCTCTCGGTGGACTTCACCGTGAACAATTCCCCCTTCGCCGGCCTGGTGGGGAAATTCGTCACCACCCGGCAGCTCCGGGAGCGACTCTTCCGGGAGCTGGAGCGGAACGTCGCGCTCCGGGTGGAGGACACGGACCAGACCGACACCTTCCAGGTCTCCGGAAGGGGAGAGCTTCACCTCACGATCCTCATGGAGACCATGCGGCGGGAGGGATACGAATTCCAGGTCTCCCGACCCCGGGTCATCGAGAAGCGGGGAGCGGGCGGGGAACGCCTCGAGCCCTACGAGGAGGTCCTGGTGGACGTCTCCGACGGCGTGGTCGGGACGGTGATGGAGAAGCTTGGGCCCCGACGGGGTGAACTCCGGGATATGCGCCCCGATGGGCAGGGGACCACCCGTCTCACCTTCAAGATCCCCGCCCGCGGGCTCTTCGGGTATCGCTCCGAGTTCCTCACCGATACCCGGGGGGAAGGGCTCCTGAACCACCACTTCCTGGAGTACGGCCCCTGGGCCGGCCCCATCCAGGGTCGGAAGAAGGGCGTTCTGGTGGCGGACCGACAGGGAGATTCAGTGGCTTACTCCCTCTTCAACCTCCAGGAACGGGCCACCATGTTCATCGACGCGGGTGAGGCGGTCTACACCGGGATGATCATCGGAGAGCACGTTCGCCCCGGGGACCTGGACGTGAACGTCACCAAGGGGAAGAAGCTCACCAACATGCGGGCCGCAGGTTCGGACGAGAACGTGAAGCTGGAGCCCCCTCGGCAGCTCACGCTGGAACTGGCGCTGGAGTTCATCGCCGACGATGAGCTCATCGAGGTGACCCCCGACGCCATCCGCCTTCGGAAGCAGGAACTGGACGCCAATCGTCGGAAGAAGCACCAGAAGGCCATGGCTTCCCAGGAGGCGTGATTCCGGGAGGGGTTCCCCGTCTCAGGGTCAGAGTCGGGGGACGCTGTACCCGAGGGTGTCGAGGCGCTCCCGTTCCCGGTCCAGGAATCCACGGATCGTGCTCATGGGAATGGAGAGGGTGATGCCGTACTGGATCCGGCTCACCTGGTCCAGGTAAAGGGGTCCGTCGTACCGTCGTCCCAGCTCCTCCCGCTCCAGCTCCTCGTGCTCCGGGCGAAGGCGGGTCTCGCGGGAGGCGGCAGCAGCCCGGGCCATCCCCACCCACTCCGCGCCACTCCCGTCTCCCCGTAGGGCCAGAATGGCCCCTCCGCTCATCCCCCGATTCCAGAGCCCATCCACCAGGAAGGAGCCCAGGACGGGATCCCCAGGGGCGCTCACGATCCCCCGCGTCACCATGGGGTAGCCCTGTGGATAGCCCATGACGTAGACAAAGGAACCCCAGGAGAGGCGCTCCGAGTCCCCTGCGGGGATGGGGAGGACCCGGTCCTCTCCCGGCTCCAGCCCGGCAGGGTATTCCACCCCCAGGAGGGCCAGGTCGTCGAAGGGGGACCGGGCCAGCACCTGGAAGGATCTGAGGTCCGGGAGACCGAAGATCCGGAAGACCTCGGCGGTCTTCACCGAGATCCTCTCCACCCGGCGCGGCTCCGGCTCCCCAGGTCTCTCTGGGGTCCTGACCGGGGGAATGCGCCCGTCCCCGGGGCGCTCCCCGGGAAAGAAGTCCACGATGGTGTCGGGGAAGTGGGTGCCGTGATCCACCGTGAGGAGCGTGAACCTTCGCCCCCGACGCGCCAGTACGATGGCCGTTGCCGCCCGGTCCTGTTGAGAGACCAACGTATCCGGTGCGGCGATCTGGAACCCCGGGTCCTGGAGATCGGCTTCGGTGGGAGCCGACTCCAGGGGGTAGAGGTAGGTCTCGTAGGTGACCTCGGCCAGGATCCGCCGAACCGAAGCGAAGACCTGCTCCAGTTCCCCGGAGGTGTCGTACTGGGGGAAGGCGGTCTGGTAATGAGCCTGGGGTCCAGGACCGGGTGCAAGTCCCCCCGAGCATCCCACCAGGGATCCCAGGGCCAGGATCATCCCCACTTGAAGAGCGGCCCGGACGGACTGAAGGGGGGGGGCAACGGAAGAGTGGCGCGCCAAGGGCCGCGCCAAGAGCCGCGTCAAGAGCCGCGCCAAGGCCCACGCCAGGCGGCGCGTCGTGGGGAGTCCTGGGGAGAGTGGGGCCATGGCGGACGCCTGCCGGGGAAATGGGCTTGGGAAGGCGTGAAGCCGGCCCGGGACGCACGGGTCCCGGTTCCTTGCACTGGTTCAGAATACCCCACCGTACCCCCTGGGAACAGGGTGGGTGCCGCCGTCCGGCCCCTTGACGTCGCGGCGACGGCGTGGGATCGTCGCCCATGCCTCGACTCTTCAAGGATCTCGTTTCCGAGAATGTCCACCCCCTCAACGTGGTGGATGGTGTGGACGCCGCCGAAGTGGCCGCCTGGAGCCCCTCCCGTCCACCCCTCTTCGAGGTCTACATGCGGATGGCCGAGGAGCTGGCGAAGCGGAGTACCTGCCGCCGCCTTTCGGTGGGGACCGTCCTCACCGACCAGAAGCTGGAGAACGTGGTGGCCATCGGCTACAACGGGAACGCTCGGGGCTTCCCCAACGACTGCGACACGGCCACTCCGGGGGCCTGCGGGTGCATTCACTCGGAGATGAACGCCCTTGTGAAGGCGCCGGGCCAACTCCGGGAGAAGGTGGCCTTCGTTACCGCCTCCCCCTGCGTCATGTGCGCAAAGCTCATGGTACAGGCCCAGGTATCCCATCTATACTACCGGAACCTCTACCGGAATCCGGCAGGACTGGAAGTGCTGGACCATGGGGGGGTCGTGGCGGTCCACTACGACCGGTGGCGAGACCACTGGCGGGAATCCTGACGACGGCCGGCTCCCCTCATGGGGCCACCTCCACGATGCGGTGCCGGTGGGGGGGCCGGGCTCGCTTTTCCGGGCTCGGTTTTCCAGGCTTGGGTTTCCGGGAAAGATCCGGAGACTGATGGGTAGCAGACGGCTTGGCCCCTAAAATCGAGGTGTGAATCGCAGGCCGAAGCCCGACCTCGACAACGCTCTCCCCGACTCCCCGGTCACACCGCGTCCAGCATGGAACCCCACATCCGAATCCGCGGGGCCCGCCAGCACAACCTGAAGAACCTGGACCTGGACCTTCCCCGGGGTCTCCTCACGGTGATCACCGGTCCGTCGGGGTCTGGGAAGTCCTCGTTGGCGCTGGATACCCTCTTCGCCGAGGGGCAGCGGCGCTACGTGGAGTCCCTTTCCACCTACGCCAAGCAGTTCCTCGAGCGAATGGAGAAGCCCGACGTGGATCGGGTGGAAGGGATCTCCCCTGCGGTGGCCATCGAGCAGAAGAATCCCACCCGGACCAGTCGTTCCTCGGTGGGCACCGCCACCGAGGTCCATGACTATCTCCGCCTTCTCTTCGCCCGGGTGGGGCACACCCTATGCCCCGAGTGCGGAAAGCGGGTCCTCCCTGACACCGTATCGGGAGCGGTGGAGGAGATCCTGGGTCTCCCGGATGGAGTCCGCTTCCGTGTCGCCTTCCCCCTTCCCCGGAGCGACCGGACCTCCCACGGCTCGCTGGTGGAGAACCTCCGCTCCCTGGGGTTCGTTCGTCTCCAGGCCGATGGAGGGGAGCTGGACCTGGGGCTTCCCGGAGTCGAGGATGCAGCGACGGCGGGGGTGGATCTGGGGGAAGCCCACGAGATCCTGGTGGTGGTGGACCGGCTCAAGGCCGGCCCGGAGAATCGGGACCGGCTGGCGGACTCGGTGGGGACGGCCTTCCGGGAGGGGGAGGGGGAAGCGCTGGTCCTCCTGGCACCGAAGGAAGCGGATGGGTCGGCTCCCGCCCGCCTCTCGTTCACTGAGCGGTTCCGATGCGCGGACCACCCGCACATCGAATTCCCCGAACCCACGCCCCAGTTCTTCTCCTTCAATTCCCCCTACGGCTCCTGCCCCGAGTGCACCGGGTTCGGGGCCACCCTGGAGTACGACGAGGATCTCATCGTCCCCAACCCGGAGAAGTCGCTGGAGGAAGGGGCGGTGGACCCCTGGACCAAGCCCCGGTACAAGCGGGAGCGGACCCAGCTCCGGAAGTTCGCCGAGGTCCGGGGCGTTTCCGTCCACTCCCCCTGGGCCCAGCTCCCGGAGGACTTTCGGGAGGCGGTCCTCCACGGGGCCCCGAAGAAGAAGGGGCGGCTGGAGAAGGACGATGGGTTCCGAGGAGTCCTCCCCTTCCTCCGGTCCCGGGAGAAGAAGCGATACAAGCAGTACATCCGGGTGTTCCTGAGGCAGTACCAGAGCCCCCACACCTGCAGGAGCTGCGGCGGCGCCCGGGTGAGGCGGGAGGCCCTGAATGTGAAGGTGGCAGGCCAGAACATTGCCCAGGTCTCCGACCTGCCCCTGGAGGCGCTGTCCCAGTGGGTCCAGGGTCTGGAACTGGAGGGTGCGGATGCAGAGATCGCCGAGACGATCCTCCGGGAACTCCGGGCCAGGGTCTCCTTCCTGGTGGAAGTGGGGCTGGGATACCTGACCCTGAACCGTCAGACCCGAACCCTCTCCGGCGGCGAGGCGCAGCGGATCAACCTGGCCAACTCCCTGGGGGCGAGGCTGGTGGACACCCTCTATGTCCTGGATGAGCCTTCCATCGGACTGCACCCCAGGGACACCGACTCCCTTCTCCGGCTTCTGGGGCGCCTTCGGGATCAGGGGAACACGGTGGTGGTGGTGGAGCACGACTCCCAGGCCATCCTGCAGGCAGACCACGTGGTGGAACTGGGCCCGGCTTCCGGGGAGAAGGGGGGTGAGCTGGTCTTCCAGGGCGCCCCCGCGGCCCTGGTGGATGCGGACACGGTGACGGGCCGGTATCTCTCCGGGCAGCGGGCCATTCCCATCCCGAAGGACCGGCAGCGGGTGGATGGACCGAGCCTCCGACTTCTGGGGGCCCGCCTCCACAACGTGGACGGGGTGGACCTGGAGATCCCCCTGCGGACCTTCACCGTGGTCACGGGCGTCTCCGGCTCGGGGAAGTCCACCCTCATCCACGACATCCTCTATCGGGCGCTGGAGCGGGAGCTGAACGGCGGGGAGACCTCGGCCAAGGAGCATCTCGGGGAGGCCGTGGGGGGGTATCGCGTGCTGGAGGGGACCACCCACCTGGATGAGGTCGTCCTGGTGGACCAGAGCCCCATCGGCCGTACTCCCCGTTCCAACCCCGTGACCTACATCAAGGCCTGGGACGACGTCCGTCGGGTCTTTGCCTCCCAGCCCCTGGCCCGGCAGCGGGGATTCCAGCCCAAGCACTTCTCCTTCAATGTGAAGGGCGGCCGGTGCGAGGCGTGCAAGGGGGCGGGGCAGGTGGAGGTGGAGATGGTCTTCATGGCCGACGTCTACGTGGCATGTGACGTCTGCCGCGGGCGCCGGTTCAAGCCCGAGGTGCTGGAGGTGACGGTGAAGGGACGCTCCATCGCCGACATCCTCACCCTCACGGTGGACGAGGCCATCCGCTTCTTCGTCCGGGAGGACCGCCTGGGACAGACCCTCTGGCACCTGCAGCAGGTGGGACTGGGCTATCTCCGGCTGGGTCAGTCCGCCACCACCCTGTCGGGGGGAGAGGCGCAGCGGCTGAAGATCGCCCGGGAGCTGGCCGGAGCCTCGGGGCGGAAGGGCCGGAAGCTCTACCTCCTGGATGAGCCCACCACCGGGCTATCGGGGGAGGACGTACGAAAGCTCCTCGAGGTGCTCCGGCGCCTGGTGGAGGCGGGAAACACCGTGGTGGTCATCGAGCACAACCTGGACCTCATCAAGACCGCGGACTGGGTGGTGGACATGGGGCCCGACGCCGGGGACCGGGGCGGCCACATCGTGGCGGCGGGTCGACCCGAGGAGGTGGCGGCGGTTCCCGAGTCGGTGACGGGGCGCTTCCTGGCCCCACTCCTGGAGAAGGGGAAGGGGGAGGGGGCGCGGGCCTCGGCGGCCGCCGGGAGGTAGACGGGGAGCTCCGGTGGCGGCTCCGGTGGGGATGGATCCGGGATGGATCCGGAAAGGGGGGCCGGATCAGGGATTCCGCAGGGAGGAGGCGTACGGCCCCCGGCCCCGAGTCCAGATCACCACCACCCCGTTGGCGGTGTTCCCCGCGATCCCGTAGAGGGTCTGGGCCTGGGAGGAGGGAAGGAACTCCACGCTCTCCACCTCCGACGCGGGCATGCGGAGGAGGAGCTCGGCTCCCTCGGAGACCCGGGTGCCGTCGATGACCACCTCCGGGGTGGGGCAGTTCCCCGATCCCCCCTGGAGGCTGGCCACGCCCCGGTTGCTCCGGATGCAGAGGACGGGCTGCCCCGATGCCAGGTAGAGGGTGGAGACCTGGAGGCCCGGGGAGGCGGTACGGAGGACGTCCACCACCTGGGCCCCGCGGAGCTCGGCCTCGACCATGGCCCTCCCGTAGACGATGTCCCGGCGGAAGGGGGTGATGCGCTGGAGCTCCGTCACCGCGCTCCGGACCTCCACCTCGATCCCCTCCAGCTCCACCGCCTGGGGGGAGACCCGGAGGCGGACGAAGACGTCCCGCCCCCCCGGCACCTCCACCTCGTCGGACCGGACGGCGTACCCCAGGTGGGCGATCTCCAGGAGGTAGCGTCCCGGCTGGACGCCCTGGAAGGCGAAGCGGCCCGCCTCGTCGGTGAGGCGGAGCTGCCCTCCGTCCCCCAGGCGCACGGAGGCCTGGGGGATGGGGCGTCCCGATCCGGCGTCCAGGAGCTCTCCCCGGAGATCTCCCAGGGAGTGGGCCGTGGTCTCCATGAGGATCCGCTCCTGGATGGGGCCCTGCCCCCGGGGCGGCCCCGCGGCGTCGGCGGTCCCCGCCGTCACCTCCACGTCGTGGAGGACCATGGAGGGACGCCTCACCTCCACCTCGGTCCACTCCCCCTCCTGTCCCAGGAACTCCCCCCGGATCCGGACGAAGCCGGCGGAGGGGATTCCGCAGAGGCGGTAGAGACCGGAGCCATCGGCCCTGGCCTCCCGCTCGCCCCCTCCCTCCGCGTCCATCCAACGGGCCACCACCCGGGCGCCGGAGAGGGGGATCTCGCTGATCCCGTCCCAGATCATCCCCACCACCACGGAGCTTCCCTCCTCCCCGTCCTCCTCCGGGCAGCCGTAGGCCATCATGAAGAGACGGGAGGGGACGAGGAGGGCCAGGTCATCCACCCCCGTGCCCCCCTCCAGCACCAGCTCCGCGGAGAGGGGGGAGGAGAGGTCGAAGTGGGTGGCCTGCACCCGGTACCGCCCGGGGAGCTCCGCCCGGAGGGTGAAGCTGCCATCCCCTGCGGAGGTGGCCGTGGCCACGGGGATGAGGTCCCCGGTGCCCTCGGTGACCCGGAAGAGGGTCACCACCGCCTGGGACACGGGATCGAGGGAGCCCTGCTCCGCCACCAGTCCCCGCACCTCCTGGGCGGCCGCCTCCTGCGGGGCGGAAAGAACCAGAGCGGGGAGGAGGGGGAGGAAAGCCAACGCCGAAGGGGCCCGGAGAACACCGGCCCGGGAGCCGGAAGAAGCGGAGGGCGCCGAGGAAGGGCGCCGGCGCACCCACCGCCAAGAGGACGGAGACGTGGAGAGACCGTTCATATCCCCTAGGACGCCGGAACCGTGGGGCAGGTTCCCTCCGTCCGGTGGCCCTTGAGTGGGTGGCGGTGAGGGAGGCGGTGGACGAGCGGCGGCTCAGGGAGGTCGGCTGCACCGACGCCCGCCTGGAGATCGTATCCGGCCCCCACCTCCGTTCCACCCTCTCCTTTGCCCTCCGGGTGAGGTTCTGATACCGAAACGGGTGAACCGCCCCGGGTTTGCTGGAGACCCCAACGTATGAGAGGATGGGGTCATGACCAGATCGAAGCGGTACTCCCCGGAGGTACGGGAGTGGGCGGTGAGGATGGTGCTGGAGCACGAGCGGGAGTACGCCTCGCAGTGGGAGGCGATCGTCTCGATGGCAGAAAGGTTTGGCTGCAACCGAGAGACCCTCAGGCGGTCGGTGCGCAAGGCGGAGCGCGACAGCGGTCACCGGGCGGGCCGGACCACCGAGGAGAGAGAGCGGATCGAGGAACTGGAGCGGGGGGATGTGAGTTCCCCAAACTCTGACTGGGTTCTTCCCTAAACTCTGTCCCCTCTGGGCATCGTCAACGTAGGATTTCGGCTTCGAGAAGGGGGTCCGTACTGGACGCTTGGACCGGAGGCGGAGGAGGATGCTCAGGATGATCGATCGACATGCCGTTCAGGAGATGCTTTCGGAAGGGCTAAGTGCTGGGGAGGTGGCGCGGCACTTCGGGATCTCGAGTCGTACGGTGCGGCGGATCCGTCGGGAGGCGCGGGTGGAGACGGCGGATGACGCGTCGGCGCGAAGGACCCGCCGGGTGGGCCGTCCGAGGGTGCCGGACCGGACGCGGGATCGGATGCGGGCGCTGATGGAGGGGGACCCGGAGGCGCCCCGGCAGGAGATCCTACGCCGCCTCCGGGAAGAGGGAGTGGAGGTGGGCCAGAGCACCTTCTACCGACTGTGGCCCGAGGTGCGAGGGTCGATCCCCCGGGAGCTGATGGTGCGCTTCGAGGGGGTGGCCGGGGAGTTTGCCCAGTTCGACTTCGGCCAGGTGGACATCCGGCTCCCGGAGGGGCGGACGAAGCGGATCCACTTCGCGGCCTACCGGCTCAACTACTCGCGCTGGGTGTGGGTGGCACTGGTGCCGGACGAGCGGGCAGAGTCGCTGATCCGCTCGCTCCTGGGGAGCTTTGAGCCCGCGGGCGGAGTGCCGCTCCGGGTGGTCTTCGACCGACCGAAGGCAGTGGTGGTGGGCACCGACGAGCACGGGCGTCCCATCTGGAACGCGACGCTGGCGCAGGCGGCCATCGACTACGGCTTCACGGTGGAGTTGTGCGCGCCTCGGAGCCCGGAGCAGAAGGGGTCGGTGGAGAATCTGGTGGGCTTCGTGAAGCGGTCCTTCTTCCAGGCCCGGATGTTTGCGGACGGAGAAGGGGACCTGGAGCGGCAGCTCCTGGCGTGGCTGGCCATGGTCAACGAGGAGCGCCGGAGCCGGGCCACCGGGGAGGTGCCCCGGGTCCGGCTGGAGGAGGAGGTCCGGCGGATGAAACCCCTGGCCATCCCGCCGGCGGACAACGGGCTGCGCTACCCGGTGCAGGTAGGTCCCACGGCGCCGGTGGACTTCCAGGGGGTGCGCTACGCCATGCCGGCGGGGGCCTGCGGCATCCCGGCCACCCTCCACCTCTACCCGGACCGGGTGCGGATCGTGACCGGTGGGGGCCGCTTCGAGGCGGTCCATCCCCGCTTCCCCGGCGTGGGCCGGACGAGCTATCTCAAGGGACAGCGGGCGGAGCAGCTCGCAGCCGTGGCGGGTCCCCGCAAGCGGCTCTACTTCATGCGGGAGCGGATCCTGGAGCTGGGCCCGGTGGGGGAGGGCTACCTCACCGAACTCATCCATGCCCGGCCCCATACCTGGAAGGGAGACGTGGAGCGCCTCTTCGCGCTCCTGGAGGAGGTGGGGGAGCCCACCTTCCTCCGGCTGCTGCAGCGGGCCCTCTTCAAACGCCTCTACGGAGCCGAGTACGTGGTCCGGCTTGCCGCCCGAGAGGTGGCCTCATGAGCGCCGACCTGGACGGCATGTTCCGCCGCCTCCATCTGCCCACCGTGCGTCGCCTCTACGGGGAGCTGGCGCTCCGGGCCGAGGAGGAGGGGGATGGGCTACCGGAGCTATCTGGGGATCCTCATCGCCGAGGAGATCGCCCACCGGGCCCAGACCCGCATCACCCGCTCCGTCCGCAAGGCCCGCTTCCCCTTCCTGCGCACGGTGGAGGACTTCGACTTCACCTTCCAGACCTCCGTACGGCTCCAGATGCTCGGCACCCTCCTCGGTCCCGAGCTCGTGAGCGAGGGCCGCTCCGCCATCCTGAGCGGGCCACCCGGGCGGGGGAAGACCCACCTGGCGGTGGCCATCGCCTACCGGGCCATCCAGAACGGCTACGAGGCCCGCTTCACCACCGCCGACGAGCTCATCGGCACCCTCTCCCGGGTCGCGGCGGAAGGGAGCCTCGAGGAGGCCCTCGAGCCCTATCTCCATCCCCACGTCCTCGTCCTGGACGAGCTGGGCTACCAGAGCTACGCCCCCGACGCAGCCAATGTGCTCTACCGCGTGGTCAACGACCGCTACCTGAAACAGCGGCCCGTGATCGTCAGCACCAACAAGCCCCTGGCTGCCCTCGGACAGCTCCTCCAGGAGGCTGCCCTGGACGGGATCTACGTGGTGCGCACCAGCGTGACCGAGGAGGAGTTGGGCAGCGAAGCGGTGGTCCGGGCGTACAAAAGTCTCTCCGAGGTGGAGCAGGCGTTCCGGGTCATGAAGACGTTCCACCTGGAGGTCCATCCGGTGCGCCACCGCCGCGAAGACCGGGTCCGGGCGCACGTGCTCCTGTGTGTGCTGGCCTACTACGTCCGCCTTCACATGGAACGGGCACTGGCGCCCCTGCTATTTACCGACCACGACCCCGAGGGAGGTGAAGCCCGCCGGGATTCCATCGTGGCACCGGCCCGGCGTTCGGAGGCCGGAGAACGCAAGATCCGTCGCCAGCGAACCGACGACGGCCAGCCGGCCCGCAGCCTCGACTCCCTGCTGGCCGACCTGAAGACCCTCACCAAGGACGAGACCCGGGTGGAAGGGACCGAGATCACACTCGAGAAGTACGCCCGTCCCACCCCGCTCCAAACGAAAGCGTTCGACTTGCTCGACGTCTCCTACCGTTTGTAGCCAGTACGCCGTACCCGCCGAATCAAAGACACTCGGCTCAACGGCGCCACAAACCCATAGTTCGCTTCAGAGGTAACTTCCGTTTAGAGAAGAACCCGGACATTTCTTAGAGAACCCACACGGGAGAACCGGGAGCTGAAGCGGGCGAATGAGTTCCTCCGCAAGGCGTCTGCGCGACCGCCGCTTCGCGCCGGTGCCCGGCCCAGGCGGAACCCGACCGCCGACGGCAGAGATGGTTCGCTCCATCGATGATCACCGAGACGTCTACGGGCTCGAGCCGATCTGCCGAGTGATTCCGATCACTTCGTCGACGTACTACGCCACGGAGGCCCGGGAGGCCGACCCGAGCCTTCGTTCGGTCCGGGTGAAGCGGGACGCAGAGCTCCGACCCGAGATCCAGCGGGTCTGGGACCAGAACCTTCAGGTCTACGGTGCTGAGAAGGTCTGGAAGCAGTTCAACCGGGAAGGGATCACTGTCGCACGGAGCACGGTGGAGCGGCTGATGCGCGAGATGGGGCTCGAGGGGGCCGTGCGCGGCCCCAGGGCCCGTACGACGATCACGGGGGACGAGGCGGCTCGCCCGATGGACCTGGTAGAGCGTGACTTCACGGCGGAGCGACCGAACCAGCTATGCGTGTCCGACCTCACCTACGTAGCGACCTGGAGGGGCTTCGTGTACGTGGCCATCGTGGTCGATGCGTTCAGCCGGCGGATCGTCGGCTGGAGGGCGTTGAGTTCGCTCAGGAGCGACTTGGCGCTGGATGCCTTGGAGCAGGCGATCTGGTAGCGGCACGGCATCTCCACGGACGGACTGGTTCACCACAGCGATCGCGGGGTGCAGTACCTTTCAATTCGCGCTATACGGAGCGGTTGGCGGAGGCGGGCATCGAGCCGTCGGGCGGAGGGGTGGTCACCGGACCGAACAGAGTCTCTCGCGTCCCCGTCGATAGAATCACGCCCCCTCCACGTCCTTCCCTCCGGAGCCGAGAGAAGCCCGCATCTGCCCCAACCCTTGCCGGAGGAGAGATCGGACAGTTGCAGGAGTAACGTCCATCTCAGCCGCGGCCGCTGAAGAGGATCGGCCCTCTATCAGCCGAAGGACGACCGCTCTTCTCTGTCGTTCGGGCAGGCGCCGGACCGAGTCGCGAACTGCGAGACGCGTCTCGTTCCGCGCTACGACGGCGGACGGATCCAAAGGATGCCATGGCCGCCGGTCCTCGTCGCGCATCCACCGAAGCTGCCTCTTCAGATTGCTCTCCCTCGCCTGTGCTCGTCGATGAGAGAGACCGACGTTGGTGGCGAGCCGCAAGAGCCACCCCTGGAAGGACCCGCGTCCGCCAAAGGTGAGCCGCTTCTCCCACGCACGCATCCATATGCACTGGCGGAGATCTTCCACGTCGTCGGGATCCGCTGCGTATCGACGGGCGATCGACGCCACGAGCGCGCCGTGCTCCCGTAGGAGCACGCGGAACTCCTCTCCACTGCGGCGATGCGGCCGATACACTGCCATGAGACGCAGCCTTCGATCCCATCGATCGGGTCGCTTCGCGAAATCGTTGCGACCAACTCGAACTCAATGGGAGGACGAGGGATCGGACAGAAAGCGACGAAAACGAGATCCCGATCGAATTCGTCATTTTCAGGATGGGGGGGTCCGGGCTCCTGTCAAGCTTCCGCTCGTTCCCGAGGAGCGTCCCCCAGACTAGGTTCGGAAGGAACTCAAGTTGGATGGTTCACCCAGCGGAGGGGGCGCCGCTCGTCTGGCTGGAGATTGAGAGCCGAGGGTCGAAACGGCCGCCTAACGGCCCCCGCCCCAGCGACGCCCCAACGCGTAGGTCACGGAGAGCTGCGCTTCCCGTGCGTTCCCGGTCGAGCGGTGCACTTCCCAGACATCGGCGTCCCTGACTTCCCGCGCACTACGTCTAACGGCGAAAGGGTCCCGGAGGACGAGGTGGACCGACAGTCGGTTCTCCATCAGCCGCTGCCGGAACGAGATATCCGCCGATGCCTGAGAACCGTTTCGGCCTTGGATGGTCCGGACGGCAGCCCGGTAGCGCAGGGAGGCCTGCCCGGTCAGTCCCCCATGGATCTGGCCGTCCAGGTTGAGAAGGGCGCTCCAGTCCGTGCGGGAGCCTGAGAAGCGCTGACTCAAGTCCCCGGCATTCCGGTGAGTGCGACCTCCAGTGAGGTTGGCCGAGCCTTGCCATCCGCGGAGGTCCTGAAAGGAGTAACCGACGGACAGCCCCGCGGTGGACTCTGAGGAGACGTTGTCCCACGTTCGGGTGGAGATCCCTTCGTCGTCCAGCGTCACGATCCGCTCCCAACCGTTCGCGCTCCTCGACAGGTAGGGCACGACCGAGATCGTGCCAAGGCCCCCCGGCCATGAAGCGTCCAGTTGCACGCGGTGCGTGTAGCTGGGCTGGATCGCCGGGTTACCCGCGACGCGCTCGAGCGGGTCAGTCGATCGGTCCGTGGGGTCGAGCACGGACACGGGCGGACGCGCAAGCCGCCGCGAATAGGAGAGGCGGACCCGCCTGGCACCGGAGAGATTCCAGGAGAGGTTCACGCTGGGGAAGGCATCGAGGTAATGTCCACGGACCGGCCTCCCTGTGTGGAAGTCGAGGCGCCAGTCCACGTGCTCGGCCCGGAGCCCACCCTGGATGACGACCTGGTCCGCTACAGCCTGATCGAGCGTCACGTACGCCGCGTTGAGCGTCTGCGTGCGGCCGAATCCGTGGATCGTCGTCTGGCCCTCGGGATGCTCGGCTGAGCCGAGGTCAGTAAAGGTCTGTTCGTTCGACGTGGACTGGTTCAGGAGCGAGTAGCCGGTGCTGAGCGAGGCACGATCGCCCATGGGACGCCGGTAGCGCAGGTCGAGCCGGAGCTCCCTTTCGCTGTCCTCCCGGTCGTGAAGGGTGAGCTCCGCAGGAAGGAGGTCAACGTGGTCGAGGTCGGCGTCGGCCTCGATCTCCTCCCTCCGTTCGCCGCGGTCGGTCCGTCGCGTGATGCGGAGCTCGAGATCCGCGAAGTGACGTCGCGGCTCCCATCGCCACTCGAAACCGGTACGCAGATCGAGCGAGCGAGCCGCCCCGTCCGACCGGTTCGTGCGGCCGAAGCGGAGGAAGGGATTCCGTGCTTCGCCCATGTGCGTCGTCGTAATGATCCCCTCCTGCTCCCGGTCGTGCCCCGAGTGGTTGGCCCTGATCCAAAGCCGGGCCCGATCGCCAGGTGAGTACGTGGTGCGAAGGCTCAGGTCCCCCGCCAGCGTCTCGCTGGCGTTCCAGGTGCCCCGCTCGATGAACTCCGTCGGCTCGGCGCGCAGGTTCTGCCGGAGGTTGAACGCTTCCGTCTCGGAGTCGCGGCGCCGGACAGAGAGGGAGCCGTCCCATACCCAGTCCCCGCGCTGGAGCGTCCCCTGTCCCCCCGCGCCGGTGCTACCGCCCGAGTCGACGTTCGTGAACACGCTCCCGCTGAACCCCAGGTCCGTGCCCTCATGAAGCACGATGTTCACGATGCCGCCCGTTCCTTCGGCGTCCAGGGCCGAACTCGGGTGGTCGATGACCTCGATCCGGTCCACCAAGGCAGTGGGAAACTGCTCGAAGAACTGCACGAGCGCCTCCCCGGCGATGGGGGCCGGGCGCCCGTTGATCCAGAGGGCGGGCCGCTCGCCCCGGATCTCCAGGTTCCCGTCAAAGTCGACATAGAGCCCAGGGAGTGCCCGCAGGGCGTCGGCGATGCTTCCCCCTTGGGCGGCGGAAAGCCCCGCCAGAAGGTAGGAGGTCCGGTCCAAACCGCGGGACACCCCCTCCCGCGCGACGACCAAATGGATGGGATCTAGCGTCAGCGCCTCGACGGACATCTCAACCCGTCCGAAGTCGTAGATGATACCGACCTCGACCTCGAAGGGCTCCGTGGTGCGGGTGCCGTGCCCCAGGCTCGAGATCTCGAGGACGTACTTGCCCACGCGCACGCCGGCGACCCGGAACCTGCCGTCGAAGGAAGCGTGGGCCCGGGCGACGGCAGTGGAGTCAGCGACCCTCCGCAGGACCACCTCGGCTGCTGAGACCGGCACGCCGCCGTCCATGTGGACCACTCTGCCAGTCACGGCGCCGGAGGCCGCCTGCCCGGCGAGGCCGCCCGTCCCGAGCACGCACGCCAGGAGCACGGACAGCCCGGTCGTTCCAACCGAGAGCGCATTCCCCACTGGGCCCTCCTCATTGTCCATGCAAGATCGGGCGGCTCGCTGCCGCTCCATTCATTACAAGGACGCTCGAGAGGGGGAGGACCGTGCAAGAAGGGCAGGCCGCCAACGGCCTCCCGTAGCGCGCAGGATCACGGTGCTCCGCCGGACCTGCACGTTATGGCCAGGTTCAGGCGTCTACTATTCAAGGGCGCCATCCTCGGACACAGGTGGTGCCACCTTACCCTTCCTCCGGGAGGCATCATGCTTGCTCGTCGAGACACCCGCACGAAAACCCTCCTCACCGTTACCCTGGGTTTGTCACTGGTAATGCTCAGCCTTTGGGCGGTGCCCGCCTTCGGCGGCGCCTCGGACACCGGTGAGGGCCAGACCATGAGCATCGGTATCAACTTCCCGGCGGGAGAGATCGAGGACGGCCAGTTCTGCCAGGGGTATGCGATGGTTTGGGGGGGCACACCTCCTTATACGTTCGAGTGGTCGGGTCAGTTCACGAACGCTGATGGTCAGCAGGGTCCGCTGGGACCGGACCAGATCGTGAACGGCCACACAGCCAGCTGGAGAGGCAATGAGTTGCATCTCAAGGTCTGGGATGACGCCGACCAGATGGACTCAACCTCGGTGAGTTGGGCCTGGGGTGAGTTCAACAGCGTGTGCGAGGCGTAGGTGTCTCCCCGATGGACGCGGGAGGGTCGGTCCCGGATTCGGGGCCGACCCCTCTCGTTCCCGCTCCGACACTCAGGCTCTGGATCCGTTGGAGAGAGTATGGATCCAGCGCCATCCCCTCGCCGGTCTCCGCGAGCGTAATCAGTTGCCCCGTGGGGGTTCCATCCGTATGGTCGATGTTGCACACCCTTGAGCACGGACTAGCTCGGAGGCGGCCGTGACTGCAGGTCTACTTACGGGAAGCCGCACACGACGGATTTTGAGCGTGGTCTCGATCGGGGCCATCGCCGCGTGTGGCGAGGATAACCCCGCGCCGCTGGAGCCCGAGGTTCCGATGGAGCCGGACACGGTCGTCACCTCGATCCGTGTGGCACCGAGGGAACAGACCGTGGGCGTCCTCGGAACCGAGTTCGCGGTTCGCGCCATGGCGCTGAATGCGTCGGGTGACACGCTGTACGCATCCTGGAGTAGCCCCGGACGGTTCGAGTGGTCGTCTTCCGCGCCTGAGATCGCCACGCTGGGAACCTACGAGCACCATCGCACTGGAGTTCCACTTCCACTGGTCAGGACCGTAGCCGAAGGCACGGCGACGATCACCGCCACGAGCCAGGGTCTCACGAGCAGCATGACCGTGACGGTCTGGGACCGAGCACGTGCGGCTTGGTCGCTTTCCACCGGCCCGGGCAACGTTCAATCTAGCGTCGTCATCGGAGCCGACGGCACGATCTACGTGGTCACGACCAACCACGGTCAAGGGTTCAGCGTGATGTTCGCCCTCTCCCCGGGTGGGGGTGTCCTCTGGACTCAGGGGCTCCCCCGGACGGGGCGATCGACCCCCGCCATCGGGGACGACGGGACGTTGTACGTGGGCTCCTGGGCCGACAGCGGGTTTTCGGGTAGCCTGGTTGCCGTGGGTCCCGGTGGGAACATCCGGTGGGTGCTGGACGGCCTGAATGCCGTCACCTCGTCGCCAGCGATCGGACCCGACGGGACCATCTACGTGGCGGCGACGAGCGCCGTGCACGCAGTCAACCCTGCGGGGGAGATCGAGTGGACGCATGACCGCGAGGAGCGGGTCTTCGGCGCATCCTCCCCGGCGCTCGGGAGCGACGGCAGGATCTACGTGGGCGCCAACGACGGGCTCCTCTATGCCTTCGACGGCACCGACGGTTCGTTGCGATGGACGTTCAGCACGGGCGATGTCATCGCCTCGTCCCCCGCCATCGGTGCCGACGGAACCATCTACGTCGGTTCGATGGACGGCTGGCTCTATGCTGTCAACGCCGAGGGGACCGAGGCATGGAGAGTCGAGGTGGATCTGAGAAGAGGTGTCAGTTCGTCTCCGTCGATCGGACCAGACGGGACGATCTACGTAGGCGGGGACGGTGTGGGCGCAATCGATCCTGCTGGTTCGGTTCGCTGGCACTTCCGTGGCTCCCACGTCCAAACGACGCCGCTTCTGGGCGCGGACGGCAACGTCTATTTCGCGACTCCGGGCGGTGTGACTGCGCTGGACTCGCAGGGCGAACTGTTGTGGGCTCATGGCACGCAGGGCTGGGCCGGTCGCACCCCCGCCATCGGGATCGATGGGACGATTATCGCGACCTCCCACTCGGGTACCTCAGGCGATGCGTACGAAGGCACCGTGGAGGCGTTTGCCGAGACCGAACTGACGAACGGCGGTCATGACGGCTCCCCGTGGCCCACGATGCGCGGCAACCGTGCCAACACGGGACGGGCGGGCGGATGAGCGGCCGCGCTTCCTTCCCGGTCCTGGTTGCATCCCTCTTGCTGGCGTCGGGCTCGGCTTCGGCCCTCGCCGCCCAGACCGGGACGATCACCGGCACCGTCGCTGACGAGGGGTCCGAAGCCCCTCTCACCGGTGCCGACTTGATCCTTGAGGGCACGGGTCTTTCCGGAGTGTCCGGGAGCGACGGGCGGTTCGAGCTCGCCGCGATACCGGCCGGTGAGCACGTCCTTCGGGTGGAGCGCATCGGATACCGACCCCTCCGGGAGACCGTGAGGGTCTCGCCAGGAGAGACCGTCGTGCTCCATCTGGCGCTGGCACCGCAACCGGTGGCCCTGGAGGAGGTGGCGGTGACGGATGCGGTGGGCGAGCGGCGGCTCAGGGAGGTCGGCCACACCGTAGCCCGCCTGGAGATCGACGAGGTCACGGACCGCCCCGCTACTCTGTCAGAATTCCTCCAGGGTGCGGCCGTCGGCGTGGAGGTCACGGGGGGAAGTGGAGAGGCGGGACAGGGAAGGCAGATCCGGCTCCGGGGGAACGCCAGCATGGTGCTTTCCAACCAGCCGCTGGTCTACATCGACGGGGTGCGGATGATGGAGGGCGCGTTCCCTTCCGAGGTGTTCGAGCAGCCAGGTTCGGGATTCCCGACGGGGGCGAACGTCACCACGAGCCCGCTGGACCTCGTGAGCATCGGGGACATCGACCGGATCGAGGTCGTAAAGGGGCCGTCGGCCACCACCCTCTTCGGAACGGGAGCCTCGAACGGGGTCATCCAGATCTTCACGAGGCGGGGCGAAAGCGGCCCCCCGCGCTGGGCCGCCGACATCTCGCAGGGCACCGGCTGGGTGCGTCCGTTCGGCGCGCATGGGGTGGACTATCTGTACGTCGAGAGCTTCCTGCGCCACGCCTGGTGGGGCCGGGGCTACGACGGAGGCGAGGCGTCGGGAGAATGCGTGACCGACGACCCTCGATGGGGGGGAGCCAACCGCTCGCCCGAGGGCCCCTGCCGGTGGCCGGGTTCCCAGTGGTACCAGACCTACCGCCTGGCCGTTAGTGGCGGATCGGACCGGATCGACTATCACGCCGCCGCCGAGCATCAGAACGACCGGTACGCCCTGCCCCTGGACCGGCTCGAGCGGTACAACGTCCGCACCAACATCGGAGCTTCGATCTCCCCCCGCGTCGACGCCCGCCTCCAGGCGGCTTATTCGAGCTTCTGGACCTCGAACACCGTATCGGGATCCACTTTGGAGGGGATCTTCCTGAGCTCCATCCGGCAGGAACGGAACGCCCTGAGCTCGGCGGACCCGCGCGACATCGCCCGCCTGCTGGAGAACCGGAACGATCAGTGGATCGATCGCCTCACGGGGGGACTCCAGACGACGTTCAGCCAGAGCGCCAGGGCGTCGCACCGACTCATGCTGGGCTACGACTTCTCCCGGCAGGATCTCCGGTCTCTCCGTCCCGAAGGGGTCTTTCCGCCGAACGCCTTCCTGACCACTCGCCGGTGGGATCGCCACCTCCGCACGGTGGACTACGTGGGCCGCTACGAGTTCGTACCCGGCCCCGACCTCCGCTCCACCCTCTCCCTGGGGGCCCAGCTCATCTCCGACGACCTGGACTGGAGGGTGCGGTCGGGCGTGGGGTTCGCGGGTGAACCTCCGACGGATCCGGCAGCGGCAGACAGCACCGTGACGATCCACCGCTCAGGAAGCGCGACGACTACCGGGCTCTTCGGGCAGCACGTTCTGGCCCTCCTGGACCGGTACTTCCTCACGACGGGTCTCCGCATCGACCGCCACGCGGCACGGGGGGAGAGCTTCGTGCGGTTCGATCCCCGGGTGGGCTTCACCTGGGCCATGGGCGATGAGGCGTTCTGGCCGGAGTCGCTAGGTGCGCTCCGGCTCCGCTCCGCCTGGGGGCGCTCCAGCACCGCCGCCGGTCCCTTCGTGCAATCCGTGCGGTACTGGGGTGGAGCGGCCCCGGACGATTCGCCACCCGGCCCCGTGCTGGAGCCCGAGGCGAATTCGGAGTGGGAGGTGGGTCTCGACTGGTCGCTCCTCGAGGGGCGCATGACCATGGGCCTCACCCGGTACGTCCAGACCACGAAGCATGCCCTGGTCCCGGTGAGTGAGGAGACGGACGCCTTCCCCCAACGCCGGGAGCTCCACAACCTCGGCAAGATCCGGACGCGGGGGATCGAGCTACAGCTCGACGCCGCGCTCGTGAGCACCCCTGACTGGGCCCTTCAGGTGGGACTCGGAGTCACCACGAACCACTCGACGGCGCTGGACCTCGGAGGGGTAGAGCGGTTCGACGGCCTCGGCGCCGGCCTCCTCGAGGGCCACCCGGTGCCCGTGAGCATCGGCCGCAGGGTAGCCGACCCCGACGCGGTCCACGGTCCCTGGTCTCCGAACCGGTATCTCACGGACGAAGAGGGCAACTCCATCTTCCCCCTCGGCCCCCAGCTCCCGACGCGGTTCGTGAACCCCTCCCTCTCCGCTCGACTGCCGGGGGGCATCCGGTTCGCTGCCCGGGGCGAGTACCGAGGAGGGAACGTCCGGAGGGTGAACCCCGTGCCGGTCTCGCGAGGGAGCGCCTCTCCCCTCTGTTTTCCCTACTACGAGGATGTCCGGCATCGCACCCTCAGGCCCGACGCGCCCGACCTCTGGCAGGAACGGTGCACCGCCACGGCGGCCAGCGACTACTGGTTCCGGGGCGACTACTTCCGGCTCCGGAGCGTGGCCGCAGCCGTCCCCGTCGGGTTCGCCTTCCCCGACCGCATCGACGACGCGGTCCTCACCGTCACCCTCGCCAACGCCTACACCTGGCACCGCGAGGTCCCCTGGTGGGACCTCGAGATCCTCGGCAACGCCGGCGCCAACGACGACGGTTTGGGGTCCTCCGACCGGGTTCCCGCCCCTACCACCCTCTCCTTTGCCCTCCGGGTGAGGTTCTGATACCGAAACGGGAGCCACGGCCCGCCGCTAAAGAGCGTCGCTGGACGAACGGCCCGTCAGTACCTTCCGAATCCGAGCAGGTGGAGCGGTCTACCTTCGTTGGTATCGGCTGTCTCGATCCCGAGGCCAGTCCCATGACCCATGCGGTCCAGTTCGAAGTCAGCGAGGAGACCCTGGCTGCCCTGAGGCGCAGTCCCGGGGAATGCGCCCGAGACCTTCGACTGGATGCCTCCGCTCTGGGAATCCTGACCCGGGGCAGCATCAGGCTGCTCCTGCGTGCCCGGATCCGCGGCCTCATTCCCTCCCTGGCCTCGGATCTGCAGGCCTTGCGACGGGCGGGCTTCTATGTTTCGGAGGGACTCCGGCGCCATGCCCTGCGGGTGGTCAACGAGGAGCCATCGGATGGATGGCCATCGCTGGAACTGACGACCCTGAGGTTCGAACTCCCCAGACGAAGCAGGCACCGGGGGGAGGCGGAATGGCCCCCTTCTTCGCTTTGTTTGGAAGCCTCGAAAGGAATCGTCCACCGGACTCCGTGAACCCCCGCTCCGACCCCCGCCGATCCGGCCGGGTGGAGTGTTCTCTCCACCGATCCCTGCCGCCACCGTCCACCTGAGCGGCGAACGCGGTCAACCCGCCACTCCCAGGAAGACGAGGAGCGCCTGGTTCAACCGGACGAGGTCTTCGTCGTCGAGCCTTCCAAGCCGGATGCCCAGCTTTTCCCTGCGGACGGTGGTGATCTTGTCGACCATCAGGCGGCTTGGCTCATGGAGCCCGTTCCGGTCCGACGGCTCCACCGGAAGGCGGAGGAGGGGGGCGTCGGTGGGGTCGGTGGTGAACACGCAGAGGGTCACCGACGCGGTCGCGTCAAACCGGTCGTCCTGGAGGATCACCGCCGGTCGAGGCTTCCCGGCGTAGCCCCTGCCGGCGGCTACCGTCCAGATCTCACCTCGCCTCACTCCTCATCGAGCTCCGAGATCGCCTCCACGAAGGCCTGGTCCCTTGCGGCGACTGGGCTTTCGGCGACCGCCAGCGACTGGCGGTGGGCCTCGGCGGCGAACCCCGGTGCACGCACGTCCGGAACCCAGATCTGAAGGGGCCGAAGTCCCTGGGCGCGCAGCCGCTCCCGGTGGGACCTCACCCGCTCCCGGGTTGCCTCTCGCCGGTCGGAATCGGACACGGTGTGCTCCTTGTCGAAGTGTTACATGTAACGTCGCGCGTTTCCCGATCTGCGGCAACATCGGCGAGGGCGGCGGGCGAGCCCATGGTCCGATGGGCCGGGCGCCGCGGGGTCAGTGTCTCGCCGGTTGAAGCGTGCCCCCTGGAGGGATGGCCCGATAGCCCTGTTTTTCGTTAGTTTTCAGGACTCGAAAGGGATCGTCCCCGGAGCTCTCCAGACCCCCGCCCCGACCCCCGCCGCACCGGACCGGTCGAGGGTTCTCTCCTCCGATCCCACCCGCCACCCTCCCCACCCGATGGCCCATGGAATCTGAAAACGGCAACGACCTGGAACTCGGAAGCGGGCAGAAGGTCCTCTCGCGCCTCCTGGAAGACGAGATGCGGGATTCGTTCATCGACTATTCGATGAGCGTCATCGTACAGCGCGCCCTGCCCGATGTCCGGGACGGTCTGAAGCCGGTCCATCGTCGGATCCTCTACGCCATGAACGACCTGGGGCTCTCCCCGGGACGGGCGTACAAGAAGAGCGCGTCGGTGGTGGGAGAGGTGCTGGGAAAATACCACCCCCACGGCGACTCGGCGGTCTACGACTCCATGGTCCGGATGGTGCAGGATTTCTCCCTGCGCTACCCCCTGGTGGACGGGCAGGGGAACTTCGGTTCCATCGACGGTGATTCGGCGGCGGCCTACCGGTACACCGAGGCGAAGCTCACGCCCATCGCCATGGAGATGCTGGAGGACATCGACAAGGAGACCGTCGCCTTCTCGCCGAACTTCGACGGTCGGATCGACGAGCCCACCGTCCTCCCCTCCAAGTTCCCGAATCTCCTGGTGAACGGGTCGTCGGGGATCGCGGTGGGGATGGCCACCAACATCCCCCCCCACAACCTCCGGGAAGTGGTGGCGGCCACGCAGGCCCTCATCGACGACCCCGAGCTTCCCCAGGAGCTCCTGGAGCAGCACATCACCGGCCCCGACTTCCCCACCGGAGGAATGATCTGCGGACGGGACGGGATCCGGGATGCATACCGGACCGGGCGGGGCCGCATTGTGATGCGGGCCACGGCCGACATCGAGGAGATGGAGGGCGGGGGCCGGGAGCGGATCATCATCCGCGAAATCCCCTTCATGGTGAACAAGACCCGCCTCATCGAGCAGATCGCGGGGCTGGTCCGGGACAAGAAGGTGACGGACATCTCCGTCCTGCGGGATGAGTCGGACCGGGACGGGATGCGGATCGTGGTGGAGCTGAAGCGGGACGCGGTGGCCCACATCGTCCTGAATCTCCTGTACAAGCACACCCAGATGCAGTCCACCTTCGGGACCATCCTCCTGGCGTTGGTGGATGGGGTGCCCCGGGTGATGACCCTCCGGCAGATGCTCACGAACTTCATCGACCATCGGCACACGGTGGTGGTGAAACGCAGCGAGTTCGATCTCCGGAAGGCGAAGGACCGGGAGCACATCCTGGAGGGGCTGAAGATCGCCGTCGACAACATCGACGAGGTCATCAAGATCATCCGAGGCTCCCGGGACACCGCCACCGCCTCTGCTCAGCTCCAGGAGCGGTTCGAGCTCTCGGACAAGCAGGCCGAGGCCATCCTCAACATGCGTCTGGCCCGCCTCACCGGGCTGGAGATGGAGAAGCTCGAGGCCGAGTTGGCCCAGGTCCAGGCCCGCATCGCCGAGCTGGAGGAGCTCCTGGGAAATCGGGAGCTCCGGATGGAGATCATCAAGGAGGAGTTGGAGTCCCTTTCGCAGAAGTACGGGGATGACCGCCGTTCGCGGATCGTGGGCGAGCACTCGGATCTCTCCATGGAGGACCTCATCGCCGATGAGGAGATGGTCCTCACCCTCAGCCACCAGGGATACGTCAAGCGAATCCCCGTGGACACCTACCGGGCCCAGCGCCGGGGAGGGCGGGGGCTCCAGGGGATGGGAACCAAGGAAGAGGACTGGGTGGAGCACCTCTTCGTGGCCTCCACCCACGACGTCCTCATGATCTTCACCCGGGACGGGCAGTGCCACTGGCTCAAGGTGTGGCAGATCCCCCAGGGGAGCCGCCAGTCCCGGGGCAAGCCCATCGTGAATCTCCTGGAGGTGAACTCGAGGTCGAAGATCGCCGCCGTGGTCCCGGTCCGGGAATTCAGCGACGACCGATTCCTCCTCTTCTGCACCCGGAAGGGGACGGTGAAGAAGACGGCCCTTTCCGCCTATGGCAACATGCGGAGCGTGGGACTCAACGCCATCAACATCCGAGAGGGGGACGAACTCATCGACGTCCACATCACCCATGGCGACGACGAGGTGATCCTGGCCACCCGGGACGGGATGTCCATCCGCTTCAACGAAGAGGACGCCCGCCCCATGGGACGGGCCACCGAGGGGGTCCGGGGGATCTCCCTGAAGAAAGCTGACGTGGTGGTGGGGATGGTGGTGGTACGCCCCGAGTCCAGCCTCCTGGTGGTGGCCGAGGAGGGGATGGGCAAGCGGACCTCCCTGGAGGAGTATCGGCTTCAGCGACGGGGCGGGAAGGGGATCATCAACATGAAGGTCTCCAAGCGCACCGGGAAGGTGGTCTCCATCAAGTCGGTGCAGGACGGCGAGGAGCTGGTCCTCATTACCCGGAACGGGGTGGTGAACCGGCAGCGGGTGAGTGACATGCGGGTCATCGGCCGGGCTACCCAGGGGGTCCGGCTGGTGAACCTGGGCGACGGCGATCAGATCATGGACGTGGCCCGGATCATCCCCGAGGACGAGGACGCCACGGGCGAGGAGCTGGAGGGCGTCGAGGGCGTCGAGGGCGTCGAGGAGATCGAGGGAACCGAGGCTCTGGAGGCTACGGAGGAGATCGAGGGGGACGAGCTCGAGTCGGTGGAAACGGAGGGGGACATTTGACCCAGGGATCCCGGGAGGCACGGACGACCCATCCCGGGCCTCCGGAGTTGGACGACCGGGGCCTGGTGCCCTTCACGGCGGTGCGCCAGGCGGCGGCGGGACTGGAGGGGGTGTCGGTGCTCACCCCCCTCCTTCCGGCGGTGGAGCTTTCCGAGGCATCGGGGGCGGAGGTCCGCCTGAAGCTCGAGTCCCTGCAGCGCGCTGGCTCCTTCAAGTTCCGGGGGGCCTATACCTTCGTGAACGGCCTCCCTGGGGAAGCGGCGGCCCGGGGAGTGATCACCTATTCCTCAGGGAACCATGGCCAGGCCGTGGCCATGGCCGCAGGACTCCGGGGGATCCCCTGCGTCGTGGTGATGCCCACCACCGCCCCTGCAGTGAAGCGGGAGGGGGCGCTCCGCCTGGGCGCCGAGGTGGTGATGGATGGGACCACCTCCCTGGAGCGGAAGCACCGCGCCGAGGCCATCCAGGCGGAGCGGGGGCTCTGCATGGTGCCACCCTTCGATGACCCCATCATCATCGCCGGCCAGGGGACCGCGGCCCTGGAGGCCGCCGAGGCATGGCCGGAGATGGACACCTGGCTGGTGTGCGTGGGTGGGGGCGGCCTCGCGTCGGGATCCGGGGTGAGCCTCCGGTCGCTTCGCCCTGGGGCCCGGATCATCGGGGTGGAAGCGGAGGGAGCCCCTGCCATGCGCCGCTCCCTGGACGCCGGTGTGCCGGTGACCCTCGAGGGGATCGACACCATCGCCGACGGGCTCGCCCCGGTTCGTCCCGGCGACCTCACCTTCCACCACGTCCAGACCCTCTTCGACGACGTGGTCACCGTCTCCGACGAGGCCATCCGGGAGGCGGCCCAGTTCCTCTTCCACCGGCAGAAGCTGGTGGTGGAGTACTCCGGTGCCGCAGCGGTGGCGGCGCTGCGGTCGGGGGCGGTGGAAGTGGGCGGACGTCGCGTGGGCGTCACCATCAGCGGGGGGAATCTGGATCCATCCATCCTCCGGGAGTGGCTGGACGGGGTCCCGGCCGGAATCGACGGGTGACCCGACCCCGAGGGCTCACGGCCGTGGAGGGCATCCGGGTGGGGCATGCCGAGGTGCCTGGGGGCGGGAGCGGCTGCACCGTGATCCTGGGTCCCTTCCGGGCCCGGGCCGAACTCCCGGGGATGGCCTCGGGCACCCGGGAGATCCCGGTGCTGGACGAGCGCCATGTGACCCCCACGGCCGATGCCCTCCTCCTCACCGGAGGATCGGCCTTCGGTCTGGCGGCGGCGGATGGGGTCATGCGCTGGCTGGAAGCCCGGGGGGAGGGCTTTTCCACCGGCGTCGCCCCCGTCCCCATCGTCCCCACGGCGGTTCTCTTTGACCTGTCCCCGGGACGCGGCCGTCCCGGGCCTGACGAGGGAAAACGGGCCTGTGAGGCGGCGGGCGTGGGTCCGGTGGCGCGGGGTCGGGTTGGCGCCGGTGCAGGGGCCAGGGTCGGGAAGCTCCTGGGGCCGGGGCGCTCCGCCCCGGGTGGAGTGGGTTCCTCTTCCGGGACGTTCGGAGGATGGAATGTGGCCGCGCTCGCCGTGGTGAACGCCCTGGGGGAGGTTGTGGACCGGGAGGGGCGGGTGGTGGCCGGACCGCAGGGGACCCGGGCCGTGTTGGAGGAAGGCCGCACGGGGACGGCTCCTTCCGGAGAATTTCCGGACTTCCGGGAGGGGGAGAACACCACCCTCTGCGTGGTGGCCACGGACGCGCCCCTCTCCTTCCGGGACCTGGGCCGGGTCCTTCGGGTGGCCGCCACCGCCCTCCCCAGACGGATCTCCCCGGTATTCACCCCTTTCGATGGAGACGTGGTCTTCGGCCTTGTTCCCGAAGGGGACCCCCAACCCATGTCTTCCGGAGAGGCGCTGGCCCTGGGCGTGGGCCTTCGCGAGGAACTGGAAGAGGCGATCCTCGACGCAGTGGACTCCGGGAGGGAGTGGACATGAAGCGACTGATCCTCTTCGATATCGACGGCACCCTACTCTCGGGAGGGCCCGCCAAGGTGGCCTTTCACCAGGCGCTCCTGCAGGTCTTCGGCACGGCGGGGCCCATCGATAACTGGGAGTTCTCCGGGAAGACCGATCCGCAGATCGCACGGGAGCTCCTCCGCGAGGACGGACTCGCCGACCCGGAGATCGACACCGGACTGACAAGCCTCTGGGATTGTTATCTTTCGGGTTTGGAGGCACGGCTTCCCGACCATCCTACCCAGGCCCTTCCCGGTGTAGTAGCCCTCCTGGAGGCCCTTCGGGAGGAGAAGGAGGTGGCGCTGGGGCTCGTTACCGGTAACCTTGCCCGTGGGGCGGCGCTGAAGCTGGGAGCCGCGCGTCTGGATGGTCCCTTTCCCATCGGTGGATTCGGGTCCGACCACGAGGAGCGCAATCACCTCCCGGGGGTGGCCCTCACCCGGGCTCGAAAGCAGTGGGGAAGGGCCTTCGCCCCCCAAGAGGTGGTGGTGGTGGGGGACACGCCCCGGGATGTGGAGTGCGGGAAGGCCCACGGTCTCAGGACCCTGGCGGTGGCCACGGGACGATTCGATGTGGAAGCCCTGGAAGCCACCGGACCCGAAGTGACGCTGGAGGATTTCTCGGAGACGGAGCGGGTGCTCCGCCTTCTGCTGGACGAACCGCGGAAACGAACCTGAACAAGAGGAAGGATCGTGTCGAAACGGACCCGGGAATCGAAGAAGGGCAAAGGAAAGGAAGGACACTCGGAGAAGCGTTCACCGGGGACCATGACCTGGGTGCTGGGGGGAGTGGCCCTGGTTGCGGTGCTCGTGGTGGGGTGGAACCTCTTCACCTCCGTCACGGACCAGACGGTGCGATCGCCGGTGGAGCTCCCGGCCATGACACCCCAGGAGATGGCGGAGTTGGCCCAGCCGGTGGTGGCCGGGGATGAGGCGGCGCCTCTCACCATCATGGACTTCTCCGACTACTCCTGCCCCTCCTGCCGACAGTTCTCCAGCTCGGTGAAGCCCCTCCTGGACCAGGGGTACGTTCAGGAGGGATTGGCCCAGTTCGCCTATTACGACTTCCCCCTCCCAGGCTTTCCCAACTCCTTCCTGGCCGCTCGTGCAGCCCGCTGCGCCGGGGACCAGGACGGGTACTGGCCCTTCCACGATGAGCTCTTCCGGAATCAGCCCCAGTGGTCCATCATGGCCGATCCGGTCCCCACCTTCGAGGGCTACGCGGAGCGTCTCGGACTCGATCGAGGAGAGTACCGATCCTGCCTTCGCAGTGACCGCCACGCCGAGGTCGTGACGGCCAACCGGGATCTGGGTCGACAGCTGGGCGTGCAGGGGACCCCCACCATTTTCGTGAACACCGGTGAGGGGCGGGCCCTTCGGGTAGAGGACTGGGGGAACATGACCGAGGTCCGGCGGGTCCTGGACGAGGCGCTGGTGCGGCTGGGGTACGGGGCGGCCGATCCACCGGCGGAAGGGGAGGGTGACTCCCCCGCGGGAGAGGGAGCCGGCCGATGAAAGCGCGTGACGCCGGCGGGGCTCGGGTGACCGTTCGCCTACTCTTCGTGGAGGACGGGGCCTTCCATCATGAGGAAATCCAGGTCCCGGCAGAGGCCGTGGCTCGATATGAGCGCCTCATCGACCTCCTTCAGGAGGAACCGGAGGTCCTGCGGCGGACCTACGTGGACCTGGAACGGCTCTGCGCCGCCCACCTGGTGGAGGATCAGGAGTAGGATCAGGCCCAGGCCGAGGCCAGGGCCCGCTCCCGGGTCCATTCCTCCACTACCGGGGGAGGCCATTCGCCCTCTTCCAGCCCGACCTGGAGACGCCGGATTTCCTCCCGTGCTCGCTGGCCAAGGGCCGAATCCAGTTGCTCCGCTGCAAGGGCCTCCTCCAGCTCCCCTTCGTCCAGGATCACGGCCGGACCGCCTTCCGCCGGGATCCAGAGGTCCAGGAAGAGGTCGGTGGTCTCCCAATCCCCCCCGGGCTGGAAGACGCAGGGGGTGAGGATGTTGGCATAGATCCCGGTGAAGGTCCCGTCGGCCCGGTGGAAGCGGCCAATGTCGTGCCACGCTCCCGGAAAGGTGAACCAGACCGCATCGGACCCCGACTCCAGGGCGATCCGGTCGAGGATCCGGAGCGGGGGATCGAAGAGGAGGTCCCGGGCCAGGGTGACCTTCACCCGACCGTCATCGTGGATGAGGCGCTGCCGATAGATCCGCATCTCCTTGGGCGGTCGGAGATAGTGGATGTGGATGGACGGGTTCACCGGTCCACCCGCTCCACCAGTACCTCCATGATGCCGCCGCAGACCGCGGGGGAGAGGGAGAGGAGGTCCTCGGTGAGGTCCACCCGAACGGTGCGGGGAAGGCCGTCGGCCAGGGTGGCCTGCACCGCCTCCAGCACCTCTCCTTCCCCGCACCCCCCCCCCACCGTCCCGGCGAGTATGGTCCCTTCTCGACCCACGACCATCCGGGCTCCTTCCTTCCGGGGTGTGGAGCCCCGGATCCGGACGATGGTGGCCAGGGCCACGCTTCGGCCGCTTTCCAACTCCTCGGTGAGCCTCCGGAGCACCTGTATCCCTTCCTCCTCCCTCATCCGCCGCCTCCCCGTGCTTTGCCCTCTGCGAAGAAACGCTCTGCCACCCGTTCCACCTCCGTGAGGGGACGCCCACTCCCCCCCCGGCGAAGCTGGATCCACTCCGCCGCCACCGCCACCGCGATCTCTGCCGGGGTCTCCGCCCCCACGTCCAGTCCGATGGGCGCCCGGATCCGATCCAGTCGCTCCCGGGGGATTCCTTCCTCCAGGAGCTGGTGGAAGGTGGCCCGGACCCGACGGCGGCTCCCGATCATCCCCAGGTAGGTCGGCAGGGGGCTCTCCCGCAGGAGGAGCCGGAGGCACTCGTAGTCGTACCGGTGCCCCCGGGTGACCAGGAGGACATGGGTCCGGTCATTCAGGGGAATCTCCTGGAAGGGATCGGTGAAGTCCACCCGTTTTACCGCCCACGCCCGTGGGAAGCGTTCGGCCCGAGCGAATGCGGGGCGGTCATCGGCCACCGTGACGCGAAAGCCCAGGAGGGCCCCCAGTTCGTGGAGGGGAGCGGCCAGGTGTCCCGCCCCGACGATGAGGAGCCCCGACGGGGGGCGGGTCACCTCGAAGTAGACCGGGACCGACGCGTCCTGACCGGCTTCCCGACCTACTGCAAGCTCCCGGGTGCCTGCATCAAATGTGGGCGCCGGCTCGGGCGCCGGCTCGGGCATCCCCGGCTGGGGCCTCCCCACGAGGCGCCACGCCTCCCTCTCCACGGCCTCCTCCAGGGCGCTGTCCTCCAGCGAACCCAGCCGGTGACGGTGGAGGTCGGGGCGCCCAAGGTCGCTCTCCGACGCGAAGAGGAAGATCATCCGTCTCCCCATGGCGGTTCCGTCCAAAACCAGCGCCACCACCGATGTCTCTCCCCGCTCCCGAGCCTCCAGCGTCCGGCGGGCGGCGTCTCCGGCGGTGAGGGGCCCGGAGGTCCGGGAGGCAGAGGGCGGAGAGTGGGCAGGAGGGCTCACCATTTCTGGAATCGCTTCCGATAGGCGGTGGGGAAGTGGCGCCGGTATTCCGAGAGGGTGTCGATGTCCACGTGGATCCCGGGGTCGTCCACGGGGACCTGGACGGCCTCGCTCCGGTGGGCGTCCACCACGGACCGAGCTCCTTCCGGGAGAGTCGGGTCCAGGAGCTCGTCCAGGAGGGGGCCGGCGAAGAGGGCCGGGTGTCCGGTCCGCTCGCCTTCCAGGGGGAGGATCAGGGGGGCCCCGGTCTCCCGCCATGCCTCCACAAGGGCCCGCACCGTGGTCCCCTGGACCAGGGGGAAGTCCGAGGGGAGGAAGAGAAGGGCGCGGACCGGGGACCGGGACTCTCCGTTTGCACCCGTCACGTTGCCCTCCCGGCGGGCCAGACGAAGCGCGGCCTGCAACGTGGCCACCGGCCCCGCCTCCAGGTCGGGGGGGACCAGGACCCGAGCCCCGGCCCGACGGGCCTCGGCGGCGACGGGCCCCGGGTCATCCCGGACACCCACCATGATCGGGTCGGCGCCGCCTTCCCGGAGCGCCCGGATGATCCGGGCGAGGAAGGTCCCGCTCCCTGTCTCCAGCAGGGGCTTGGGATTTCCGCCGATGCGCGAGGAGAGGCCCGCGGCAGGGATCACACCCAGTACGTCGCTGTTGGGAGACACGCTTCAGGCCCCCGACGTACGGGGGAAGCGGTCGTGGAATCCCTGCTCCGTACGTACCAGCTCCTCCAGGAGCGCGGCAGGGGTGAAGCGGGTACCATGGGTCTCCTCATATCCCCGAAGTCGCGCCAGGAGGATCCGGGGGTGGACCTCGTCGGCGAACCGGAGGAGACCACCCCGGAAGGGAGGAAAGCCGGTCCCCATGATCATGGCCAGGTCCACGTCCCCCGCCGAGTTGGCGATTCCTTCCTCCAGGACCCGGGCCGCCTCATTGATCATGGCCAGAAGGAGACGGGCCCGGATTTCCTCTTCGGAGATGGACACCCGTTTCGAGGGGACCGATTCCCCCAGGAGATCATAGATTCCCGGGTCGACTCCCCTCGCCTTCCCATCCTCGTAGAGGTAGAACCCCGATCCTCCCTTCCTTCCCAGGCGGCCGGTTGCGGCCAGCGCCGCCAGAGGAGGTGCCGGCGCCATCCGCCGTCCGAAGGCCCGATGCAGTACCTCTCCGGCATGGGACGCGATGTCGATGCCCACCTCATCCACCAGCCGGAGGGGCCCCATGGGCATCCCGAAGGCGGTGGCCGCCCGATCCACCTCCTCCACCGATACCCCTTCGGCCAAGAGGTAGGCCGCCTCGTTCAGGTAGGGCCCCAGCACGCGATTCACCAGGAAGCCGGGGCCATCCCTGACTACCACCGGCACCTTTTTCATTCGGAGTGCCAGGGCATAGACGGAGGCGACTGCGATGGCGCTGGAGGCAGGCCCCCGGACCACCTCCACCAGGGGCATGCGGTGCACCGGGTTGAAGAAGTGCATCCCGCAGAGGAGTTCCGGACGGTCCAGGGCCTCGGCCATCTCTCCCACCGAGAGGGTGGAGGTGTTGGTGGTCAGGATACACTCCGGGGGCGTTCGCTCCTCCACTTCGCGAAGAACGGTCTTCTTCACCTCCATCTTTTCCACCACCGCCTCCACCACCAGGTCGAGGCGGCCAAACCCGGAGTAGTCGACGCCGCCGGAGATCCGCTCCATGGCGCGATCCACCTCCAGCTCGTCCATCCGACCCCGCCGTTTTTCCCGCTGGAAAAGGGAGGCGGCGTGCTTCAGTCCGCTGGCCACCGCTTCGTGACGGATGTCCTTGAGCCGGACCTCGACTCCGTGGCGGGCGGCGAGTTGGGCGATGCCTCCCCCCATGACTCCCGCCCCCAGGATCCCCATGGCGGAAACCTCGCGGGGCTCTACCTCCTCCTCCACCCCGGTCCCCTTCCGGGCCGCCTCCCGGAGGTGGAAGACATGGATCAGGTTCTTGCTCACCCGTGTGACCAGGAGTTCGCCGGCGGCTCGGGCCTCCTCTTCCAGCGCCTGGGGAACCGGGCGGCCGAGAGAGGATGCCAGGACGTCCAGGATCCGGAGGGGGGCGGGGTAGTGACCCCCGCTCCGGTCCATCACCCGCTTTCGAGCGGTGCGGAGGATGAGACGCCGCCCCGGTGCCGTGTCCTCCATGATCCGCGTGAGGAAGCCTCGCTGGGCACCGGTGGAACGGTGGCCCTCCTGGATCCGGGTCCGGAGGTAGGCCCGGGCCGCCTCTTCGAAATCGGCGGCGGGGAGGATCTCCTCCACCAGCCCGATCCGGCGGGCCTTGCTGCCGTCCACCTTCTTCCCTGTGAGAAGGAGGTCCAGAGCTGCCTGGAGGCCGATGAGACGGGGAAGGCGAGTGGTGCCTCCCCATGCGGGAAGGATTCCGAGTTGCACCTCGGGAAGGGCCAGCAGGCTGGAGCGATCATCGGAGATGACCCGGTACCGGCAGGCCAGCGCCAGCTCCGTCCCCCCGCCCATGCACGAACCGTGGATGGCACAGAGGGTGGGGACCGGGAGAGCCTCCACGGCCCCGAAGACAGCCTGCCCCTTCCGAGCGCCGGCGGCTCCGTCGTCCGGACTCTCGATGGCCTCAATGGCCTCGATGTCCGCCCCGGCGATGAAGGCCCGGGGCTTCCCACTCCGAAAAAGGACTCCGGTCACCTCCCCCGTGCCGGATCGCTCCGCCAGATCGTCCACCAGTTCGGCGAGACGGAGCATCACCGCCTCGGAGAGGATGTTCACCGGACGGCCGGGATCGTCAAAGACGACCTCCGCCAGCCCGTCCCGGTCCACCGTGAGAGTGGGGGTGGAAGGGGAGGCGTCGGGTGTCATGTTGGAACCCTTGGAGGAGAGTGACAGTCGGACGACGGAACGCCCCGGAGCCCGCTGGGGCTCCGGGGCGTTCCGAAGAAGAACCCGGTACGACCTTCCGGAGCCATTGGGGCATCCGGAGGCCGGGGCCGGAGGTCAGAAGACCTGGCGGATCTCCGCGTTCCCCCGGTCCAGCCGCAGGGTGACCGGCTCGCCCCTCTGCAGGTCGACACGGATGTTCCAGTAAAGTTCCTCGGTGGCCACACGGTGCCGGGCGAAGACCCACCACTCCCCGGGACTGGGGCGAAGCCGTGCCATGCCCGTGGCGTCGGTGGTGTCGGCCATGATGTCCCGACCGGTTTCCCGCAGGCGGTCCACCACCACGTCCCCATAGGGCGCGAAGGCCTCGTCCTCCCACTGTTCCTGCACCAGTCGGGCCTGGTTTACCTCATCCAGAACCTCCCGCTGCAGGCGGTCGTATCGGTCGAAGGCGGAGTCGCGCCGCTGCTCCGCCTGGCGGAGGCGGGTTTCCTCCTCCTCGAACTGGAAGAAGAGTTCCCGGTATCGGGCTTCTCCCGGGGAGAACTGGCCCATCTCCTGGGAGATGGTCTCCAGGCGATCCCGGATGGTGAGCCACTCGGCTTCGGCGGTGCTCCACTCGTCTCGGGCCTCGAAGAGGGAATCCCGCATGATGGCCACTTCCTCCGGGAAGACCGGCTCGGGCCGGTCATGGGCCTGGGCGAGGGAATCGAAGATGAAGTCCCGATCGAAGGGAAGAAGCTGGACTTCCATATTCGCCACGGGTGCCATTTCCATGGCGCCCGTCTCGGGGTTCATTCTCTCGATCTCTGCTGTCACCACCAGGTCAGCGGGGCCACACGCCGCCAGGATGAGTGGGACCAGAACCGCAGACAGGATACTAGCTCGCTTCATCGTGTCGCTCCGATGCTCGATGGGGTGAAGTGGGCGGAAAGTACCACCGGCAGGAGCCGGTATCAAGGAGAGAGGATTGCAGGGGGGATCGGATCACCTGGGCTCCATCATCCGGGCGGGCCCGAAGAGAAGGATTCTGGGTTCGCCCCGGGACTGTCCCAGTCCCTGGAGCCCTTCCCGCGTCAGGCCCCAGGTCGCATGGGTGAAGAGGGGGACCTCCCCCTCTTCCGCCTGGGCCCGGACCAGCCAGAGGGCTCGGGCTTCGGGGAGGGCCTGCTCCAGAAGCCGGGACGCCCGGTATCGGCGCCGGGTCAGCTCGAAGAAGGCCCCCCTGGGAGGATCCTGGGCGACGGACTCCAAAGCCCGGAGGATCCGCTCCTCCCAGCGCAGGGTGACCCTTGGGTCCACGGTGGCGTTCACCAGCAGGACCGGTGAGGGACCTATCCTCTCCATCCGGACTTCTGCCCGGTAGAGGCCCGGATCCGGAGGGGTGGGGTTCAATTCCTCCGCCACCACATGGACCAGGAAATCCAGGAGGACCGCAGGAGTCCCGGCCGGAAGGGGCCAGGCCACCGCAATCCAGGTGCTGGTGATCTCCTGGTCGATGACCATTCGATCTCCCGTCACCCAGGCCGCAGGTGCCGAGGGCATCGCCGGGACCCGGAGCGGGACAGGACGGGGGCGCATCAGCGGTGGCTGGGGCTGGGCCGGAGCCACGGGGAGCCCCTGGGCGGTGAGGGTGTCGACCGGGTCCTCCGGTGGCGATGCGTCCGATTCCGAAGCCGCGGCCTCCCACGCGGGCCCTACGAGCCGGGTGGGGGCTCGGAGGACACCTTGCACCTGGGCCGGTGTGACGGGTCCCACCACGGCGATGAGGCTGGCGTCGAGGCGGAGGTGCTGGGAGCGGAAGTCGTTCAGATCGCCAGCAGAGAGCGAGGTGAGGCCGTTGGGCGTTCCCCGCAGCCGTCGGCTCCCGGGATGAGAGGCACCCAGAAGGAACCGGTCTCGTTCCACCTCGAAGGACCGCACCGGAGCGCCGGCCTCGAAGACCAGGCGTTCCCGCTGGGATTCCCGGGCGAGGTTCAGGGCTGCGTCGGATATGGGGGGGCCGACCAGGAGTTCCCGAACCGTGCTCCATGCCCGGTCCCACTCGCCGGCAGGCGCCCGGAGGGTCACCGTGAACTCACTGCGCGCCACCGTGGTCTCCAGGGTGGCGCTGAGGGTCTGAAGTCGACGCTGTCCCTCCGCCTCCAGCACCCGACCCAGGAGGAACGCCGTCCCCTCCTGGTTCTCCGGATCCATGGAAGAGCCTGCGGGGAAACGAAGGGCAACGGCCACCACCGCGTCATCGGGTCGGGGGTGGACCAGCACCGGCTCTCCCTGGCGGGCTTCAAGCGACGCCCCCAGCGATGGCGGTGCCAGGCCAGGGAGGAGCAGGAGGAAGAGGAGCCCCAGGGGCCAGGGGGAGATGCCGGTCATGGGCGGACTTCCTGCCGCACCGGCGTCCCGGCCGAAAGGCTCTCCAGGAAGCGGCGGAGGTCCCCGGCTTCCAGCTGGGTAAGCTCCTGGATCATGGATTCCATCTCGTCGGGCCCCTCCCCCATGTCCAGGGCTTGCCCGGCGAGTTCGGCCAGGCCCCAGGGGGTGCGGGCGGTATCCATGAATTCCCGGCGCACCTCGGCGCTGTGGAGGCGCACACCTTCCTCGGTGATCCGCTCGGCGGTCTCCCTGAGCAGTCCCTGGAGGCGGGTACGCATGGCTTGCTGGCTCCGGGGATACGCTGCTCCAGAAAGGACCAGGGCCCAGCGGCGCCCCACCTCCCAGAGTTCGACACCCAGCTCGTAGTCCCCGCGGCGATCCTGGATGGTTTCAGAGATGAGCCGCACGGCCACCAGGGCCCGTGGGTCCCTTCCTCCCTCGATGGACCATCCCTCGGCGAGCCAGAGGCGGATCACCTCGGGGCGGGGGCGGGGCTCGCCGGTGGGGGCACCGGGCGGGAGGGCGGGATCGGGTCCCGCCTCCGGAAGTCCGAGGTCGGTGAGGGACGCGAGGATCACCTCGGTGGGGAGGTTCGCCACCACCACCAGAAGGGCGGCATCGAGGCGGTGGGACCGAGCCCAGACGGCGGAGAGTCGGGCGGCATCCATCCGTTCGAGACCCGAGATGGTGCCCTGCGGGGGGGGAGATCCCGGTGCCAGTGCTTCCCGCAGTTGAAGGGCGAGGACACCCTGCGGCGTCTCCAGACGGCGGGCCACCTGGGCCAGGGCCGTGCGACGAACCTCCTGGAAGCGACCCATGTCAGGAGGGGCGAGTCCCTCCCGGAGGATCCACGCCAGGAAGTCCAGGTCTTGGGAGGCACCTGAGATCTCGTAGACCAGGGCGGTGCCGTGTCGCGTGACACGGGCGCGGGCACCGACCCTGGCCGCCAGAATCTCCATCCGGTCCTGGGCGAGGCTTCGAAGTAGCTGCCCGGCACCCGCCTCCTCCGGAGACTCCTCCAGAGGGATGGAGAGCCGAAGGGTCACCACGTCGTCGGAGCCGGTGCGGTAAAGGGTCGTGCGAGGGAAGCCCGGAAGGGTCAGTTCCGCATGGGGCCGGAAGATCCGGGGGTCGGTGGTTCCCGGGTAGGCGGCCCCCGTGGAGAGGATCCCGGTGTCCCACTCGGCCATCGGCTCGACCGTGGGCCCTGACAGCCCGGCCAGGACGAGAAAGAGGGTCATCACCATGATCCCGGGCCCCGGAGTGGGGGAATGGCGAGGCGGCCCGGAACCGGCGAGGCGAAGCCGGGCATGGCGGTCAGGGGATGGCGCCGGTGATGATATAGTTCATGGGATTCACCGGTCGGCCTCCCACCCGCACTTCATAGTGGAGATGGGGGGAGGTGGCGAGCCCCGTTGATCCCACACGTGCAATGACATCCCCTCGTTCCACCTGTTGCCCGTTTCGGACCAGAAGCTGGGAGGCATGGCCGTAGACGGTCGTGTACCCGTACCCGTGATCGATCTCCACCATGAGCCCGTACCCTGAACGGCGTCCCGCGAACCTCACCCGGCCCTTGGCCGCGGAGAGGATGGGGGTGCCGCGCGGAGCGGAGATGTCGATTCCCTCGTGGGGAAGGGCCCGGTTGTGGATGGGATGCATCCGGGCGTTGCTGAATCCCGAGGTCAGGAGTCCGGCGGTGGGAAGGATGGACGGGGTGGACTGGAGAAGATCGGTGTGGGCGGCCAGGGAGTCTGCCGCTTCCTCCAGGCTCTCGCGCAGAAGCCTGGCCCGGCGCTCCAGGGCGTTCAGGTCATAGGCGACGGCAAACGCCTCTTTGCCCCGTTCCTCGCTCAGGGGGTAGAGGGGGTGGTCCTCAAGGGAAGGCGATCCCGGACCTCCAACTCCCACCTGAAGGACCTCTTCGTCGATGGAATCCATTCCGGCCAGGATCCGGATCTCGGAATCCTTTCGGGCCAGGTGGTCCAAGTCCCCTTCCAGAAGCTGCACCCGCTCACGGATGGTGCGGAGCTCCTCGGAGAGGACGGCGTTCTCCTTCTGGAGCCGGGCCGATTCGAAGGACTCGGAACGGCTCACCCCCAGAATGGAGAAGAAGACGATGACGGCTACGGCGAAGAGAGCGGCACCCCCGGCAGCCTTGCGGAGAGTGCGGGCCTCGAGGGTGAACTGCCGGAGCGGATCTCGATCGTCGGAGACGAGGAGAAGCGTCCATTTCTTACCGGTCATGTACGCTCGGATTCAATGGGCGGGCCTTCCGAGAACGGAAGTGCAAAAGCTCAAAACCATAAGGCGATGACGAGGGGAAGTCAACGAACTTCTGCGGGTCCGGGACCCAGCACGGCGGCGCTCGCGGCCTCCCCCATATTGTCGTTCCGGGGGAAGAGAGGAGCGCCCTTGTCTACGCTCAGACCGCCTCCGGAGATCCCTTTTGCCTCCTCCAGGGTGGGCACCCCCGGCAGGCCCAACCGTCTCGCAAGCTCCGTCATACGGTCGGGCATGGCGGGGAGGAGGAGGGCGGAGAGTATGACCAGCGTCCGGGCCAGGGTCCCCAGGGTCTCATCCAGGCCGGACTGGCGCTCCGGGTCCCGGGCCTGGGCCCAGGGCTCCCGTTCCTCCACATAGCCGTTGGCGGTGCGGGCCAACTCCATGGCGGCAGAGAGGGCCTCGTTCACCTTCAGTCCCTCCATGGCGTCCTGATAGGCGGAAAGCGTCGTCTCGATATCGGCGTCCAATCCCGAGGCCGGTCCCTCCGGTGTGATCCCGTCCCGGTACTTGTCGATCATGGAAATGGCCCGTGAGGCCAGGTTCCCCAGGACGTTGGCCAGTTCCTCGTAGCGGGTGAGGAAGCGCTCCGGCGTGTAGGAGGCATCCTGGCCCGTGGGCATCTCCCGCAGGAGGTACCATCGCACCGCATCGCTCCCGAACTCATCCCGGAGGGCCATGGGATCCACCACATTCCCCAGGGACTTGGACATCTTCGTATCCCCCACGACCCACCATCCATGGGAGAGGATCCGCTTCGGAAGGGGGAGTCCTGCGCCCAGGAGAAGCGTGGGCCAGTAGACGGCGTGGGTGGTGAGGATGTCCTTTCCGATGAGGTGGAGGTCCGCCGGCCACCAGGAAGCGGAGGTGTCCTCGAACCCCTGCTCGCCCGCGGGAGCCCCGGGGCGGATCGCCTGGGAGGCGGTGAGGTAGTTGATGAGGGCGTCCACCCAGACATAGGTGACGTGGTCCTCGTCGAAGGGGAGGGGGATCCCCCATTCCAGCCGACTCCGGGGACGGGAGATGGAAAGATCCTCCAGCGGCTTCTGGAGGAACCCCATGACCTCGTTGCGACGCATCTCCGGGTAGATCCAGTCCGGGTTCTCCCGGATATGCCGGATCAGGTCCTCCTGGAAGGCGCTCATGCGGAAGAACCAGTTCTTCTCCCGGATCCGCTCCACGGGCCTTCCCGCGACGGGGTCGGTGCGGTCGGGCCCCAACTCCTTCTCGGTGAAGAACCGCTCCTCGTGGACCGAATACCACCCCTCGTACTCCGAGGCATAGATATGCCCCCGGTCCTTGAGCCGCTGCACAAAGGCCCGGACCACCGCCTTGTGTTCCTCTTCGGTGGTGCGGATGAATCGGTCGTAGGAGATGTCGAACTCCTTCCACGCCTCCTGGAACCGTCCGGCCATCTGATCGCAAAGCGCCTGGGGAGAGAGTTGGCGCCTCGAGGCCTCCTCCTGGATCTTCTGTCCGTGTTCGTCGGTTCCGGTGAGAAATCGGACATCCGCGCCGGCTTGGCGATGGTACCGGGCCAGGGCGTCGGCCAGAAAGGTGGTGTACGCGTGCCCGATATGGGGCTCCCCCGAGGCATAGTAGATGGGCGTCGTGAGGTAGGCCCGATGGGCGCGGGGACTCACTGGTCACCTCCGGGGCGGGGCATGCGACCCCTACTCTGGACCTCTTCCTTGAGGGCCTCCAGCGCCAGGGCCCGGCGCTCGCCGTCCTCGCTCCGGAGGATCACCCGCTCCTGCCAGATATCCACCGCAACCACCCGCTCCTCTCCCTTGGAGGTCCGGAGGATCTTCCCCTCCCGGGGGAAACGCCGCCGGGCCTGGACGTAGGTGTCGTGCTCGTACATGAGGCAGCACATGAGCCGGCCGCAGCATCCCGAGATCTGGGTGGGATTCAGGGAGAGATTCTGGTCCTTGGCGAGCTGGAGGGAGACGGGCTTGAGTTCGGGAAGCCACGTGGAGCAGCAGAGTTCCCTCCCGCACCGCCCCACACCTCCCAGGAGGGCGGATTCATCGCGGACCCCGATTTGTCGGAGTTCGATTCGGGTGCGGAAGGTGCGGGCCAGATCCCGCACCAGTTCCCGGAAGTCCACGCGCCGTTCCGCCGTAAAGTAGATGGTGAGCTTCTTCCGGTCGAACTGCCACTCGGCCTCGGTGACCTTCATGCGGAGTCCGTGGAACTCCACCTTCTTCCGCGTTTCCAGGCGGACCCGATCCTCGTCCTGGCGGAGGGAGGAGATAAGCCCGACCTCTTCTTCCCGGGCAGGGCGGAGGACCCGCCGTTCCGGGACAGGAGTGGAGCAACCGCCGGAGGCGCTGCACTTCCGCTCCGCGATGGCGCCCAGGGCCAGCAGCTCACCCAGATCCTCGCCTCGGTCCGCCTCTACGATGACGTGATCCCCCGGCGCCACCTCCAGGGGGTCCATGGCGAAATAGTCCTTTCGGTTCCCCTTGAATCCCACTTCTGCGAAGACGGCCACGGCCTCAGGCCTCCTGCCAGGCGCCCATGGCCTCGAACTTGGCCCAGCGTACCTCTCTGCGTTCCTGAGGCGAGAGGGTCTTCAGTTGGGCAAGATGGCGGCGGAGCCCTTCGCCCAGGGCCGAGGCCGTGGCATCCCAGTCGGCGTGGGCACCGCCGGCCGGTTCGGGGATGACCTCATCGCAGACGCCCAGCCGATGGAGGTCGGAGGAGGTGAGCTTGAGGGCATGGGCTGCTTTGTCCCGATGCTCAGCGGATCGCCAGAGAATGGCGGCGCACCCCTCCGGAGAGATGACCGAGTAGATGGCGTGCTCCAGCATGAGGATGCGATCGGTGACCCCCAGGGCCAGGGCTCCTCCCGAGCCTCCCTCTCCGATGACCACCGAGATGAGCGGGACCTGGAGTCGGGCCATCTCCCGGAGATTCATGGCGATGGCCTCCGCCTGTCCCCGCTTCTCCGCGCCGATCCCCGGATAGGCTCCGGGAGTGTCGATGAGGGTAACGACGGGACGCCCGAATTTCTCCGCAATCCGCATGAGGCGCAGGGCCTTCCGATAGCCCTCCGGATGGGGCATCCCGAAGTTCCGGTGGAGGTTCGCCTTCATGTCCCGGCCCTTCTGATGGCCGATGACCATGACCGATTCTCCGTCCAGGCGTGCCCATCCCGCCACGATGGCGGCGTCGTCGCGGAACGCCCGGTCGCCGTGGAGTTCGATCCAGTCCGTGAAGATCCGATGGATGTAGTCCAGGGTGTAGGGTCGTCGGGGATGACGAGCCACCTGGACCTGATCGATGGGGGAAAGGTTTTGGTAGGTCTCGTGGCGAAGGGCGTTCAGCTTCTCCCTGAGTTCACCCAACTCGCTGGAGACGTTCAGGCCTTTCTTTTCGGCCAGTTCCAGGAGCTTTTCGATCTGCTCCTGGACCTCGACCATGTCCCGTTCGAAGGAAAGATGAGGCGTGGCACCCAAGGGGCCTCCCGAGCAGGTCTCTGACGAAGGAAGTTCCGGTTGAAGTCGGATTCCAATTCTAACGGAGTGGGCCCGGACCCGAGAAGGGTCGGAGGGGAAGGGGCTCAGGTCTCCCCTGGACGAATCCATCGCGGGACGGGGGGAGGATCGTATCCGGAGATCCGATCCAGTAGCATTCCAGCGTCCGCTTCCACCAGGACCATGGAGCGATGGGCCTTCTGGATGAAGCCCTCTCGAACCCCGTGGTCAAGAAGGTGGATGAGGGGGTCGAAATACCCCCGTGCATTGAGGAGGCCGCAGGGCTTCCGGTGGAGCCCCAACTGGGCCCAGGTCAGCACTTCGAAGAACTCTTCCAGGGTGCCGATTCCCCCCGGAGCCGCCACGAAGGCATCAGAGCGCTCCACCATCTGCGACTTGCGGGCATGCATGGAGTCGGTGATCAGGAGTTCGGTGAGCCCCTGGTGGGCTACCTCCCGGTTCATCAGGGCTCGTGGAATCACCCCCACCACTTCCCCGCCTCCCCCCATGACCGTATCGGCCAGGCGCCCCATGAGGCCTACCCTGGAGCCGCCATAGACCAAACCGATCTCACGTTCCAGGAGGACCTTCCCCAGGCGGGTGGCCGCATCCAGGTACCGGGAATCCTCCCCGGCGGAGGATCCGCAGAAGACGCAGAGCCAGCGGAGGGATGGGTCCGACGATGCGGCCAGGGAGGTGTCGTCGGAGGAGGACGGTTCGGTGGATGTCATTCGGTCTCCTCGACATCGCCAACGGGATGCCGCGGGGAGGAAGTGAAGGGGAGGGGACTGGACCCGTCCCGCACGACCTCCAGCCCCTCCGCCAGGGAGCCGTCGGTGTATCGGGCCCAGAATGCGGCGGAGGCGCGGATCGCCCCCGACTGAAGGCGGTTGATCCCCCAGTGGTCGTAGCCCGAGGTGACCCGCAGCTTCTCATCCATGCGGGTCTCCCCAAGGGTGACGAAGAGCTCCGGGGCGAAGGACGAAGAGGCGTCTCCCGGGTCGTAGGCCAGGATGGCGGGTACGTCGGTCGCTGCCGCGATGGCCGCCTCGTGCACGGTCTGATGACGGAGAAGGGGGTGATGGGCGGTGGGGAGATAGAGGACGTCGGGTCGCAGTTCCACGATGGCGCCTGCCACCAACCGGACAAGGTCCGCTCGCGCCTCCTCCCCCGGATCCTCCCGGGCGGTGATGAAGGTGCGGGCCCCCAGGCGCCGGCCTGCCCCCTTTATGGCTTCCCGGTCCCGATCGGACGCGCTATCCGACTCCTCATGTGACACCTGGTCCGTTGCCTGGTCCGATTCGGAACCACCCACCGTTTCTGACGCGGCTGTGGAGGCCGGGGCCCGCCCCGACGGGCTCCCCATCTCGGGAAGGGGGGGGATTCGGGCGAGATGGAGGAGGACCACCTGGTCACCACGTTCGACGTGAGCCAGGATCGCTCCACCACAGCCCGCCTCGGCATCCCCGGGGCGGACGCTGAGAACAAGGACGTTCTGCTCCGACTCCCGTGGATCTTCGGCATGGGGGGGCGGCGCAAGGTCAGCCGAGACTCCTGGGGTTCCGTCTCGACTGGCCAGGAGGGTCTCGACGTGGTGGAGGAGGTCGTCCCGGTCCAACGGCTTGATGAGAACGGCGTCGGCTCCCCGTTCTCGAGCCCTGTCGCCGTACTCCGGCCCGGTGTATCCGGTGGTGGCCAGGATGGGTAGCTCCGGCCGGAGCCGTCGCGACGCTTCCACCACCTCGATCCCGCCGGCGCCGGGGAGGTTGATGTCCGTGATGAGGAGGTCCCAGTCCGATTCCTCGAGGAACTGCATCGCCCGGAGTCCGTCCTGGGCAAGGGTCACAGCCAGTGCTCCACCGGCTTCCAGGAGGTACTTCAACAGATGGGCTTGATCTACGTCGTCCTCGACCAGGAGGAGGCGCCTGGGGTCTCGGTCCGAACTGGAGGGATGTTCCATTCAGGGAGGGTCCAGGAGGATGCGGACGGTGGGGGTGAACCCGGGGAGAGCGGTGCCAAACCGCTTCATGGGATCCAATCTAACAAGGGCGATTCGAACCCGCAGGTATGGGGGGACGGAGGGGTGGGTGGTAAGTCCGGGGTCATCGGGCGGGGTCGTCCACGCTCCCATCCTCCTCCGGAAGCCTGCTACCGGATGGCGTCGAGGGGTCGGCGCCCGGGGAAAGCCCCAGGGAGCCATCGGTGGGGAGGTCCCTTCCAGGCTCGGGGACCATGACCCAGACCACCAGCCCCATCCCCATCACCGAGGCCGCCGCAAGGATGCTCGTGGGTCCGAATCCGACCGAGGCGTAGATGAGTCCGGAAAGGGTGCCTCCCACGGCAAAACCCACCTGTCCCAGGGCCACCGTGAGGCTGAGAAGTGAGCCCCTTCGGTCGTCCCGTACCAGGGCGGTCAGCAGGGCGGAGAACGGCCCTATGCGCATGGCCACCAGTCCCATGATGAGGAAGAACCAGGGGTATGCGGCGGTGACTGTCCCAACCACCACCGTGGTCAGTGCCATCGTGACGGAGAGGCCTACGCAGGAGAGGAGGATGATCCCCTTCCGGCCCGCTCGGTCCGAAATCCGGCCGGCCTGGGGGCCCACGAGTACGTTGGCCACGCCCCCGATCAGGAAGAGGATGGCGATCTGGTTCGCAGTGGCCCCGATCTCACGCTCCAGCCAGGTCGGCAGGTACACCACGAAGAGGGAGACGCCCAGGAACATGAGGAAGAAGGCCCCGGCTGCCGAGGCGATCTCCTTTCGCCGGAGCATGGTGCCGTACTCCTTCAGGGCCCCTCCGGCGGTGACCCGGTCCCGGCTCCGTCTCACGTCGGGCTGCGGAAGGCGGAGGAGGACCAGAAGGAAGGTGGCCGCCATGCTGGCCGCGAAGATGTAGAAGGGCGTCCGGAATCCGAAGGCCCCGGCCAGGACGACGCCCAGGGGGATCCCGATGATCTGACCGAACGCTGCGCCACTCATCACCCAGCCGGTAGCCCATCCTCTGCGGTCGTAGGGGAAGTAGTCACCGACATAGGAGACCGCAGACCCCGACAGGACCCCGCCCGCCACCCCCGCCAGAATCCGGACTGCCAGGAAGGAGATATAGCCCGTTACCAGGACGTGGGCGGCCAGTGCCAGGGTCATGAGCCCTGACCCCAGCAGGAGGATCTGACGCCTCCCGATCCGGTCCGAGAAGGGACCCGAGATGATGGCGAAGATTCCCACCATCACGGAGTAGGCGGAGACCAGCGTTCCCAGGAGTGCCTCGGTGATGCCCAGCTCGGTGCCCACCAGGGGGAGGATGGGGGCAATGATCATGATCTGGCTGCTCGCCGAAAAGACGAGGAGCCAGAGGGTGAAGACCACCAGGAGGGGGTGGGCGCGGGGGACGTTCACAGCGTTGGGAGTCGAGGGATGGAAGCCTCTCCGCGGACCGCTTGAAGAAGGAGTGTCCCACCGGCGGGCGGGCCGGTGGGGCACTCCTTCGGCTCAGCCGGCAGTGGATGTCTCCCGGTGAAGAACGTACGGATTCCGCTGGTCGGTGGGATAGACCACCGTTCGCATGAGGTTCACATGCTCCGGTGCTCCGGCCACATAGCAGACCACATCCGCCACGTCGTCGGCGGTCAGTGGGGTGTATCCGCGGTAGACTCCGGCGGCACGTTCCTCATCTCCATGGAATCGCACCTGTGAGAACTCCGTCTCCACCAGCCCCGGATCCACCGAGGAAATCCGGATGCGCGTGCCCACCACGTCCAGATTCATCCCCTGGTTCAGCGCCTTCACGGCAAACTTGGTGGCGTTGTAGACGTTTCCTCCGGGGTAGACGATGTCTCCGGCGGTGCTGCCGATGTGGATCACGTGTCCGGAGTTCCGTTCCACCATCAGGTGAAGGACCGCCCGGGACATGTAGAGGAGACCCTTCACGTTGGTATCGATCATCTCCTCCCAGTCCTCGACCCGTCCCTCGTGGAAGGGCTCCAGACCCCGCGAGAGGCCTGCGTTGTTCACCAGGATGTCGGGGACCCGTCCCTGGGAAAGGAGGTGGGCGACGTAGCTCTCCACTCCCCCCCGATCCCGGATGTCCAGCTTCTCGATGTGGACCTCCGTCTCGTGGGCGCTCTGGAGTTCATCCCGGAGGGCCTCGAGCCGGGAGAAGCGACGAGCCGATAGGAGGAGATGGGCTCCCCGGGCAGCGAAGGCCCGGGCGCACGCCGCGCCGATCCCGGCGGACGCACCGGTGATGAGGACGAGCTTCCCCTGAAGTCGATTCAACGAAAACCTCCGTCGGGTAGTCAAGTTACTGAGTGCTCCTCGTGAGCTTCACTCTCCCCGGGTCGCCCCGGGGTAAGCCACAAACGTATGTTAGAGGGATCCCCTTTGCACAATTTCGTTTCGAGTCTCCACACTTCGAGTCTCCACACTTCGAGTCCCCACACCTGGATGCGCAGATCCCGATGAGGTTTCCTTCTCCCACGTCGTTCCCGCTCCACGTCCTTGGTTCATTGCAGGCGCGGGAATTGGCATCGCGTCCTGAGCGACTCCCCGCTGTCGGGGGGGGCGCCTCCCTGTTCCTGGTCCTGGTTCTGGCGGCCCTTGCGCCGGCCTCTGTCCTGGGACAGAGCAATGCGGTCGAGGCTCGTCCGGCAGTAGAAGCGGTGCAGGTGCCGGCGGGGACGGAAATCCGGATTGACGGGTTCCTGAACGAGGAGGTCTGGAGCCTGGCCCATCCCCTCACCGACTTCCGGCAGCAGGATCCGGTGGAGGGGGGAGAGCCCTCGGAGCCCTCGGAGATCCGAATTCTCTACGACACCCAGGCTCTCTACATCGGTGCCATGTTCTACGATTCCGATCCGAGTGGGATCCTGGCGCACCAGTTGGAGCGAAACGCGGGACTGGGGACCGACGATCGGTTCATGTGGATCCTGGACACCTTCCGGGATGGTCGCACGGGCTACTTCTTCGAGATCAACCCAGCCGGACTCATGGGCGATGGCCTCATCGGTGGTGGGGGAAGCTGGGGCGGGCTCAACAAGCGGTGGGACGGCATCTGGGAGGTTCGGACGCAGATCCTCAGCGATGGCTGGTCTGCGGAGATTCGCATCCCCTTTTCCACCCTCAACTTCGATCCGGCCCGGGATGCCTGGGGGATCAACTTCCAGCGGACCATCCGTCGGAGGAGTGAGGAGATCCTCTGGAGCGGTTGGAGGCGTAACGAAAGCCTCTTTCGTCCGGCCAGTGCCGGTGAACTCCGTGGATTGACCGGGATCAGCCAGGGGGTGGGAGTAGAGGTGAAGCCCTATGCCCTCACCTCCGGGAATCAGGCCGTCTCTGCCGGGACTCCCTGGGAAGGAGATGCGAAGGTGGGAATGGACGTGACGTACTCCATCACCCCGTCTCTTCGAGCCGCCGTCACCCTGAACACCGATTTCGCCGAGGTGGAGGTGGACCAGCGTCGGGTGAACCTGACCCGGTTCCCGCTTCGGTTCCCTGAGCAGCGGGACTTCTTCCTGGAGGGATCCGGGGTCTTCTCCTTCAACTGGGCCGATCCCTTCTTCAGCCGCCGGATAGGGCTGGTGCAGGGTCAGGAGGTTCCCATCCGCGGCGGGGCACGCCTGGGCGGGCAGGCCGGGCGGTACGAACTCGGCTTCTACCAGGTCCGGACAGGAGAGACGGTCCTCGGCGATGTGGGATCGGACCAGCTCTGGCCTGCCGAGGATTTCACGGTGGGCCGGGTGCGCCGGAGTCTGTTCCAGCAGTCCCACGTGGGGACGATCTATACCCGGAGGAGTTCCAGTTTCGATCCCGAGGGGCTGGGGCTGGAAGATCGACACACCATCGGAGGAGATTTCAACTTCTACACCTCCCAGGCATTGGGGCGCTTCAACGCCCAGATCGAAGGCTTCATGATCTTCCATACCGACCCGATGGCGGGGGGTGACCTCCTGTCACCGGAGCGCCGGTCCCGGGGGTATCGCTGGAGCTTTCCCAACGACCTCGTCCGTCTCCACTCCTCGTACCGGGACTTTGGAGTGGATTGGGATCCCGCAGTGGGGTTTGCCCAGCGTCGGGGGTTCCGGCGCCACCAGCCCACCCTCACCATCGCGCCGCGCCCGCAGTGGCTTCCTTTAGTGCGTCAGATGGAGCACCAGTTCTACTTCGAGTACCTGACGGACATGGACAATCGGCTCCTCACTCGGGCCTTCAACGTGACCCCGCTCCAGCTGAATTTCGAGAGCGGAGACCGGTTCAGCATCCAGGCCGGACGAGGATTCGAGCGGCTTCTCAACCCGTTCACCATCCATGGACGTGGTGAGGACGCCATCGTGGTTCCCGCAGGGGACTACTACGCATGGTCCTGGTCCATGGGCGCTCAGTCGGCCGGTCGTCGGACCCTGTCGGGGGGCGTGGATGTTGAGCGGTCGGATTTCTGGGATGGGGATCGGACCCAGATGGATTTCCGGGCGACGGTGCGGCCCCGGCGAGGCGTTTCCGTATCCACCAACTACCAGCGCAACGAGGTCCGATTGGACCAAGGGGACTTCAACACGAACCTGGCGCGGGTCTCCGGGACGTGGAACCTGAGTCCCCTGACGTCTCTTACGGGAAATGTCCAGTACGACGATGTCAGTCGGGTGATGGGTCTCTTCGCCCGGGGTCGTTGGATCGTCCGGCCTGGAAACGACATCTTCCTGGTCTGGAGCCACAACTGGCAGAACGAGGTGGCGAGACTCCTGGATCGGGAGTTCACCACCCTTTCCCGCGGAGGGGCGCTAAAGGTCAACTACAGCTACCGGTTCTGATATCGGCCCCGTCGTCTGTCTGAGTTGGCCGCGACCGGACTTGCTCCAGGTTCTGACTCTGGGCCTTGATATCTGGTTTCGGGTGACGGATCCGACCCCGCTCGGAGGCCGCAGAACAGCGAGTCCTACCTTGTGACCTCGCCCAGCGCCTCGCGCAGCGCCTACCCCAGCGCCTCGATGGCAGGGAAGTAGACCTGATCCGGGACGTCCTGTTCCCGGGACCAGTCGACGGCGGCGGTCCAGCCGTCGGGTGAGGTGCCGCGCTGGAGGTTTGCGGTGACGAGGGTCTGGGCGAGGTCCTGATCGGCCCGGGG
>REED01000004.1 GCA_007695225.1 Gemmatimonadales bacterium | reverse complement strand
GTCCCGCCTCCTTGGCGCCATAGAGGGCACGATCCGCCTGATCCACCAGGGCCCGCGCTGAACGGGGGCCCGAGGCGTCCGGACCCCGGGTCACTCCCCCCACGCTGACCGTCACCGGCACCCGCTCCCCCTCCTGCTCCAGGGGCAGGGCCTCCACGGCCGCTCGGAGCCGCTCCCCCAGTAGACGGAGTCCGTCCGCTCCGGTGTCGTGGGCCAGGACCACGAACTCCTCTCCCCCGAACCGCGCCACCACATCCGAGGTCCGGCAGGCGCTCCGGAGCACGCCGCCGATGCGCGTCAGGACCTCGTCCCCGAAGAGGTGTCCCCAGGTGTCGTTCACTTCCTTGAAGCGGTCCACGTCGACGAAGAGGAGGGAAAGGTCCGTCCCCTTCCGGGCCGACCGGCGGATCTCGTGTTCCAGCATCTCGTCGAAGAATCGCCGGTTGTGAACCCCGGTGAGAGGATCCATGAATACCTGGCGGCGGAGCAGGGCGTTCTGGGTTTCCAACTCCTCCCTGCGCTCCTCCGCGAGTTCCCGGAGGGAGACGGCCCGCTGCCGCTCCTTCTCCTGGGAGATGACCACCGAGGCGAGCTGCTCCGAAGCCTGGGCCATGAGGTCGGAGGCGGAGGGAAGGTCCGGCGTCGGGAGGGGAAAGAGCTCTGCGGTCTCCAGGATCCGCGCGTCCGTTTCCATGAGGTATCGGAGGAGGAGGGGCTCGGAGAAGCCGAAGTGCGCCTCGGTGAGTTCCGCCAAGAGGGTCAGCTCCTCGGCTGGAGAACCGCCCCCATACCAATCCGCCACGGCCGCCGCCACCCGCACCGCGGCCACGAGCTTCCCCTCCTCCAACGCCTCGGGCGGGGAGGCTGCGGAATCATGGTGGTGGCGGCAGGCCGTCACCATGGAGGCAGGGAGGGACCATCGCTCCATGAGGGCCGCCCCCACCTGGGCGTGGGTGAACCCCAGCTCCTCCTCCTCCTTCCGGCAGAGAAGGCCCCCATGGCCTCCGGATGCCCGGAGGAGCTGGGCGTACCGCGCCCCCAGCACCTTGAGCATTGCGAGTTGCCCCAGATCCATGAGGAGCCCGGTCATGAAGAGTTCGGCGGGGAGTCCGGGCGCGCCGTGACGGGCCAGGAGTTCGGCCGCCGATCCCTGGACCAGCGAACGTACCCAGTACTCCCGGAAGTCCGCGGCCAACCGGCCCCGGTCCAGGGCTGCTTCCGCCAGGGAGAAGCTCAGCGCAAGGGAGGTGACCACTGTGCGCCCAACCAGGGGGACCGCCTGCTCCAGGGTCCGGACCTCGGCGCGGAAGCCGAAATAGGTGGAGTTGGCCGCCCGGAGGATCCGTGCGGCGAGAGCGGGATCCGCCCGCAGGGCGGACACGAGTTCCGGTGTGCTCACCTCAGGATCCCGGAGGAGATCCAGGAGCCGCAGGGCCACCGAGGGAGCGCTGGGAAGGCGGTCCGAGGCGAGAATGCCATCGAGGGTGGTCCTGGGTGTCGCCATGGAGTCCGATGGGGAGGGAGGAGGGAGAGGGTCGCCCCGAGGATGGGGCCTGGATCGTCCGGGGTCAAACTCCCGCGGCGCTCGCCCGGAGGATTCCATTCCCCGATTCAAGCCAGACCCCTTCCCAACCGACACTGGAAGAAGCGCATCCCACCGGTCCCGACGCTCCAGGCGCTCAAGGGCCGGCAACACTCCGGCTCCGCTCACCTGGAAGGAAGGGAGGTTCATGGACAAGGCCTCCATCTTTGGGGTCCTGGCGGGTTCGGCCCTGGTCCTGGCCGCCATCCTGCTGGGGGGAAACCTCCTGATCTTCATCAACGTGCAGGGCCTCCTCATCGTGATGGGGGGTACCCTGGGGGCCGTGAGCATCGCCTTCCCCACGTATGAGCTACGCCAGATTCTCTCCGTCTCCAGGAGGGTCTTCAACGATCCCGGAAACGAGATGCTGGCCATCGTGCAGTTCCTTGAGCGGGCCATGAAGGTCCTGAAGCGGGACGGCCACCTGGGGCTGGAGAAGATCGCCGGCGAGGCGCCCACCGGTCCCCTCCGCAAGGGGCTCCTCCTCATCGCCGATGGCACTGACGCCGGCACCATCCGGCAGATCCTCCAGACGGAGCAGATCCACATGGAGAAGCACCACCGGGGAGGTCAGAAGATCTTCAACGAGATGGGGAAGTTCGCCCCCGCCTTCGGCATGGTGGGCACCCTCATCGGCCTGGTGCAGATGCTGTCCAACCTGGACGACCCCTCCACCATCGGACCCGCCATGGCGGTGGCACTCCTCACCACCTTCTACGGGGCCGTGGCGGCCAACGTCCTCTTCCTCCCCATGGTGACGAAGCTGGACCGGCGCATCCACATCGAGGTGACCCAGATCCAGCTCACCCTGGTGGGGCTGGAGTCGATCCACCGGGGAGATGCCGGATCGATCCTGAGGGAGAAGCTCCACGCATTCCTGGTGGAGCACGAGGGAGGGACCGAGGCCGATCTCAAGGAGGCGGCGTGACATGTCCGATAAACGGATTGCGGGGAGCATAAACCTTCCCCCGGAGGGAGAGCGCCGCGTGGAGTTCGGACAGGCGGAGAGTGAGGACTTCCAGGACGAGGGAGCGCCGGCGTGGACCACCACCTTCGGGGACCTCATGAGCCTCCTCCTCACCTTCTTCGTCCTCATGTATTCCATGTCGGAGCTGAAGGTGGAGCGGTTT
>REED01000073.1 GCA_007695225.1 Gemmatimonadales bacterium | reverse complement strand
CGGCCCCTCCTGGAGGAGGCGCTGGCGAAGCGGTGGCCGGTGGCCCTCACCTACGGCCTCACCGAGGCGACCTCCCAGGTGGCCACCGCCCCGCCCGACGAGGTCCGGCGAAAGCCCGGGACGGTGGGACGCCCCCTCCCCGGAGTGGAGGTTGCGATCCGGGAACCCGATGCCGAAGGGGTGGGGGAGATTCTGGTCCGCGGGCCCACCGTGGCGCTCCTTCCCCCGGCTCCTCCCGGGGAACCGGGGGTGCGGCTGGCCCCCTCCGGGTGGCTCCACACCGGAGACCTGGGGCGCCGGGACGGGGATGGGGACCTGTGGATCACGGGTCGCGCTTCCCTCCGCATCGTGTCCGGGGGTGTGACCCTGGAGCCTGGCGAGGTGGAAGCGGTCCTCCTCCGGCACCCCGCCGTGCGCGACGTGGTGGTGATGGGGGTTCCGGACGAGAGCTGGGGGGAGCGGGTGGTTGCGGTGGTGGTCCCCGCAGACCCGGAGGCACCTCCCTCCCCAGAGGAGATCCTGGACTTCGCCCGAGGGCACCTGAGTGCGGCGAAGCGGCCCCGGGAGCTCCGGATCCGCTCCGAGCTTCCCCGGAACGCCAACGGGAAGGTGGATCGGGGGCGACTCTGATGCCCGGGCCCCGCCGCTGGGAAGCCTGGCCGCAGGAAGCCAGCGTCGGCCGGGTCCGAGGGCGCCCCTTCGATTCCGGTTCCCCCTGGCTCAGAACCGGGGGTTCACCACGTTGGTGAAGATGGAGCCGAAAGTGTACGACAGGGCGATGCTCCCGGAGGTCCGATAGCTGGTGGCCAGGCGGCGCCGTTCCAGGAGGATGTCCTCCAGGGATGCATCCCCCCGGGGAAGACCGAGCTGGTCGTTGATTCGCTGGTAGCTTCCCCCCACGTTCACCGAGAGCCCCAGCCCCAGCCGGAACGAAACGCTTCCGTTGAAGGTGATCCGGTAGAAGTCCGTGTCATGGAGATACTGGACCCCCCGGAGTCCCGAGGAGATGGACCCCCACGGCTGGAGTACCTCCACCGACCCGTCCAGGGAGTGGAGTAGCCGATCCTCCTCCATCCGCTCGAAGATGGTTTCCTCGAAGTACTCGGAGGCTTCCAGGCCCACCCGGTACGCCAGCGTCACCTGGCGGCGAGTGGCTTCGGAGTAGGGGAAGAAGCTGTACTCCACCGCCGGTGTCAGAGTGACCTGGTGGCGGAGGTTGTCCCGTTGGGTGGTGATGTAGTCACCGAAGATCCCCACGCCCCAGTGTTCGCCCACGCTGCGAATCAGGTAGCTGTCGAAGCCGTGCCGACGCTGGCTCACCCGGATGTCCTCCTCCCCCTCCCGGGTGATGGACCGGACGTTGTTGTTGAAGTAGGGGCGGAGGCGGATCTTCCACTCCTCGGTGACCCGGTTGGCATAGAATCCGTAGCGGGCGTTCCATGCACCCTGGGTCGTCTCCTGCTCCAGGTTGCCCCCGAGGTAGAGCTCGAAGGTCCATTGCCGCCAGGGGTCCTCCACCTCGGTTGGGGCCAGGTCGTCCGGGGTCTGGAGGTGGACCGCCAGGAGGGGCCCCAGGGGGGTGCGGGCGGCATAGGGGACGAGACCCAACTCCAGGGTGCGGGTTACTCCGTCCCGCTCCTGGGCCTGGGTGTTGGACTGGAGCGAGTGATAGGTCAGGGTGTTGTCCACGCCGAGGAAGCGACCTCGCCCCAGGAACTCCAGGGTATACATCCGTCCCCCGGCTCCGGTGGGCTGGTCAGTGACCAGGACATGCACGTCCGCGGCGCCGGGGTCGCGAACGTGGTTCACGAAGGTGATCTCCTGCCGGATGTGGGTGCCGTCACACCGATTGCAGTCCAGGTAGACCAGGGGGGCCGCGTAGCCCGCAGGGAGGGTGTCGGCCGCCGGTGCCTCGGGGAGTTCCTGGCCGGAAGCAGGGAGTCCGGGTATGGAGAGGGCCACGAGGAAACCCAGGACGGGGCCCAGGCGCACCGGGCTCCGCCGCACCGGATCTGACCGCACCGGGCCTGGCCGCACCAGGCTTCGCCGGGATGGATGCACGGTTCGCATGGATGAGGTTGGCGCCTGGGCATGAGAGGGAATAGTGGAGCCTAGGGAAGGCGCTCCCGCCGGGCAAGCGCCGCTCACCTTGCGTTCCGAGGGGGCGGTCTGCGACAATCCACCAGCATCTTCCACACCCCTCGGGCCCAGGACGGACCCCATGCTCCGCGACGGAAAGCTTCGCACCATCGGCTATCTCCGACTGTCCCTGACGCCGGCGTGCCACATGCGGTGCGTCTACTGTCGACCGGGGTTCCACCGGAACAACCCCCGGAATCTCCTCGAGGCCGAGGAGATCGAGCCCATGGTGCGCCACCTGGCCGCCACCCACGGCGTCCGGAAGGTTCGCCTGACCGGGGGGGATCCCACGGCCCGGAGCGGCCTCACCGAGATCATCCGCCGGGTCGCGGGGGTGGAGGGCGTCGAGGAAGTCGCCATGACCACCAACGGGCTCCTCCTGGGAACCCGGGCCCAGGAGTACCGGGACGCAGGTCTTCGGCGTGTGAACATCAGTCTGGACTCCCTGGATCCGGAGCGGTTTCACCGGATGACGGGGTTGGACCAGCTGGACCGGGTGGTGGAAGGGATCGATGCCGCGCTGGAGGCCGGGCTGGAGCCGGTCCGGATCAATACCGTAGTCCTGCAGGGGGAGAATGAAGAGGAGCTTCCCGATCTGGTGGCGTTCGCCCTGGACCGGGGGCTGGAGATCCGCTTCATCGAGCTCATGCCCATGGGACCCCTGGCTCCGAAGTGGAAGGAACGCTACGTCCCGGCTCCCCGGATGCAGGAGGTCCTGAACCCCCATGTCCAGGAGTGGACCCGCCTTCCCCAGGGCTCCGAGTCCGCCACCCGCTTCCGGGTCACCCTCCAGGATGGACGGCAGGGGACAGTGGGGTTCATCACGCCCATGAGCTGCAACTTCTGTGCGGCGTGCGATCGGATCCGGATCACGGCGGACGGGACCTTCTATCCCTGTCTCATGGACCGCCCCGGGGGCTCCCTGATGCCGGCGCTTCGCCCCACTTTCGACCCGGAACTCTTCGATGAACTCCTGGTCCGGGGCCTCTCGGGGAAGGCAGCGGAACACCCTGCCGAAGGGTTCGCCATCATGACGAACATCGGGGGGTGAGGGGCGATCTCCTGCCGGGGGATTTCACTTCAGACCCCCTGGCCAGGGGGTCTTGCCTGCGGGGGGCGGCCTCCCGGAGGGACCTCGGCTCTCTCTTGCAGCCACTGGTGCAGCCACTGACATGACCCTCGACGTCCTTCTCTTCGGTCCCCTGGCCTCTCGCGCGGGAACGGGTCAGATCACCCTCTCGGTGGAAGGCTTCCCCGTGTCCTGCGCGGCCCTCCGGGAGTCGCTGGCCCGATCCCACCCCGAACTCGCCGAGTCCCTCCCGCTTCACCGGTTCGCCGTGAACGCCCGATTCGTCGGGGACGAGGACGTGGTCCGGGAAGGGGACGAGGTGGCCCTCATCGGGATGGTGTCGGGGGGATGACGGAGGAGGCGCTCTCCCGGTCCCGGAGCGAGCCGGGGACCTCCGGTGCGGAGTCGGACCGGGGCCCTGTCCATGCGGCCATCGTGGATGGCCCCATCCCCTCGCCGGGACCGGGGTTCGCCGCCGGCGACCCGGGCCCCGAGGGAGCCGGAGGAATCCTCACCTTCCACGGGGTCGTCCGGGGACTCGAGGATGGCCGGGAGATCCAGGGCCTGACCTACGAGACCTACGACCCCATGGCGGAGCGCATGCTGGGAGAGTTGGCCGCTGAAGCGGTCACCCGCTTCGATCTTCTGGGCTTCCAGGTCACCCACAGCAGGGGCTTCGTCCCCGTCGGCGAGGCTTCTCTCCTGGTGGAGGCTGCCGGCGCCCATCGGGCGGAGACCCTGGAGGCCATGGCCTGGTACATCCTCCGCATGAAGGAAGACGTGCCCATCTGGAAGAAGGCCGTCTCCGTGAAGGACGCTTCAGGTGATGCAACGGAAGGAGGAGGCGATACATGAGGCAAGGAGACGGGGGACGAGCTGACCAGGCGGCCGGCCAGGGGGATGGCCAGGGGGATGGCCAGGGTCCCGGCGGCCTGAGTCATCTGGATGCCGAAGGCCGGGCCCGGATGGTGGACGTGAGCGCAAAGCCGGTGACCGAGCGCCGGGCCGTGGCCGAGGGATTCGTCCGCTGTTCTCCTGCGGTTCTGGACGCGGTACGGGGTCGGAGCCTGGCCAAGGGGGACCTGCTGAACACGGCGCGTCTGGCCGGCGTCCTGGCGGCGAAGCGCACCGATGAACTCATTCCCCTCTGTCACTCCCTCCCCCTGGACCATGTGGACGTGGAGCTCACCCTGGAGGACGAGGGAGTGCGCCTGAGGGGGGTCGCCCTGACCCGAAGCCGGACCGGAGTGGAGATGGAGGCCCTCACCGCGGTGGCCGTGGCGGCCCTCACGGTCATCGACATGGGGAAGGCCCTGGACAAGGGGATGGTGGTTGAATCCATCCGGGTGGTGGAGAAGACCGGGGGGCGGAGCGGGACATACCGAGTGGACGTGGGCCAGGCGGAGCCAGACCGGACGGAGGAGAGCGAGGTGCCGTCCCGGGAGGCACCCCGGTGAGTGCCCCCTTTCAGGTCGCGATCCTTACCGTCAGCGACCGTTGCGCACGGGGGGAGGGGGAGGACCGCTCCGGCCCGGCTCTGGCGGAGCGGGTCGCGGAGGGGCTGGCGGGCGAAGTGGTGGCCACTGACTGTGTCCCTGACGAAGTGGACCGAATCGAAGCCTGCCTCCGGCGCTGGGCGCTGGAGTCTCCTCGCCCACACCTCATCCTCACCACGGGGGGAACGGGATTCACCCGTCGCGATCGGACCCCCGAGGCGACCCTGGCGGTGGTGGAACGCCGGGCGCCGGGGCTCCAGGAGTGGATCCGGGCCCGGGGGGCGGAGAAGACGCCCTTCGCCTACCTCTCCCGGGGCGAGGCCGGGACCCTGGGGGAGACCCTCATCGTCAACCTTCCCGGCTCCCTCAAGGGCGCCACCGAATCCTTCGACGCCCTTCTCCCCCTCCTCCCCCACGCGCTCCGCCTCCTCCGGGATCCCGGGGACGCCCATCCCACCTCCGGGCCCATCGCCCCGGCATAGACGTCTCCTCGGAAGGCCGCTGAAGGACCGGAGCACGCCCCCCCCTTCCCTCGCCGGGGGGGCTTCATAAGTTCCGGGATGAATCTCTTCGACGAATACCGCTGGCGGGGCCTGCTCCAGGATGTCACCGAGGGGGCGGAGACCGCGTTCAGTGAAGGCTCCCAGCTCGCCTACGTGGGCTTCGATCCCACTGCGGATTCCCTCCACGTGGGACACCTCCTCCCCATCATGGGGCTCGTCCACCTCCAGCGGGCGGGACACACCCCCATCGCCCTGGTCGGTGGGGGGACCGGACTCATTGGCGACCCCTCGGGGAAGACCAAGGAGCGCCAACTCCTCACCCGGGAGGAGGTGGAGGCCAACGCCGAGTCCATCCGGGGGCAGCTCGCCTCCTTCCTGGAGTTCGACGGGGTGACCAACCCCGCCCGGATGACCAACAACCTGGACTGGCTCGGCGGGACGGGGGTCCTGGACTTTCTCCGGGACGTGGGGAAGCATTTCCCTGTGAACGTTCTTCTCCGGAAGGACACCATCCGGCGCCGTCTGGAGGACGAAGCCACGGGGATCACCTATACCGAGTTCTCCTACGTCCTCCTTCAGGCATACGACTTCCTCCGCCTATTCCAGGACCAGGGGTGCCGCTTCCAGTTCGGCGGCCAGGACCAGTGGGGCAACATCGTCGGGGGGATCGACCTGGTTCGACGGGTCACCGGGGAGAAGGCGTATGGCGCCGTTTTCCCCCTCATCACCACCTCGTCGGGGGTGAAATTCGGGAAGACGGAAGCCGGGGCGGTCTGGCTCTCGCCGGAGCGGACATCCCCCTACCGCTTCTACCAGTTCTGGATGAACACCGAGGATGCCGACGCTGGGCGCTACCTTCGCTTCTTCACCCTCCTCCCCCGGGAGGAGATCGAGGCGCTCGAGGCCCGGGTGGCGGAGGCTCCCCAGCACCGGGAAGCCCAGCGGCGGCTGGCGGAAGAGGTGACGCGGACGGTCCACGGCGAGTCGGGGCTGGCCCGGGCCAGGACCGCGTCGGAGGTCCTCTTCGGGGGAGAGCTGGATGGCCTGGCCTCCGAGGAGATCGCCGACATCTTCGCCGACGTGCCCTCCAGCGCGCTTCCCGCCGACACCCTCTCGGGAGAGGGGGTGGCGCTGGTGGAACTCCTGGCGGACACCGGGCTCGCCACCTCCCGGGGCGATGCCCGGCGGTCGGTGGAGCAGGGCGGGTTGTACCTGAACAACCGTCGAGAGGACGACGCTCAGCGACGCCTCACGACGGCCGACACCCTGGCGGGGCGCTTCCTCGTCCTCCGGAAGGGGAAGAAGCGCTTCCACCTGGTGCGGGTGGAAGGCTAGAACGGGCCTCTGGGGCGGCGGGGGGCTATCCCCGGACCCGGGCCAACTCGGCGCGATAGGCGAGCCAGAGCCCGGGGCGCACAGGAAGGTAGAGGAGCTCCAGCGGGCGGGGCGCCCCCCGGACGGCGAAGAGGGGGACCCCTTCGTGGTTCCCCACCTGCACGATGTCGTCGCAGTCCAACCCCACCTCCGCTCCTGACTTCTGGTAGTTCCGTTCCTCGAAGGGGATGGCCTCGTCGTTCAGGTACCATTCCCGGTTTTCGGCGTAGCTCCCGGGGAAGGCCACCGTCGCTCCCACCTCCCGGACCGAGACCCGCTGCGGTCCCACCAGGGTGTCACCCTGGGGGGTGAGGTAGATCTCCATGTTGGAGCCGGTGGCCACGCAGATGCGGGCCGGGGTGAGCTCCGGCTCCCGGGCGGCCGGCGGGGCCGGCTGAGCTTCGCGGGCGGGAGCCGGAACCGTCCGTCGGGGAGCCGGCTCCGCACCCCGTCCGGTTCCGAAGGTGTAGCCCCACGACGCGGCAACCCCCCACTTGGCCCGGAGCTGGGGGCCGTTCAGGTCCTGATGCACCGGAAGGAGGGCTTCCGCTCCCAGCCGATGTCCCTGGAGCGCTCCCTGGGCGAACCGGAGGTTCACCCCAACGGGAATCTCCACCCGACTCCCCCCCTGGGCCCGGGTCCAGTGGAGGGGAGAGACCTGGGGGGAGAGGTCGGGATCGCCCCCCGATATGTCATTCCATCGGGCCACCGCCAGCCGGGCGGAGCCACTGAGCCAGTCGTTGAAGCGGTACTGGAGATAGACGTTCCCCTCGAAGAGATGCCCGGGGTGCCAGTCCCGGTCGTTCTCCGTCAGATGGATGCGTCCGGATCCCTGGATTCCCACCGTCCCATGCTCGTTCTCCACTGCCACCGTGGCACTGGGGAGGACGGCCCACGTCCCGCTCCCGGGTTGAAGTGGGTAGGGGAGGGTCCGGGCCATATCCGGCCGATTCGGCATGATTCCCGTCTCCGTCACCGAGGCGGTGGGGAAGGCCATTCCCGCCGACACGTGCCCCCGGACGGGCCAACGGTCATGGAGGGCCACGAGGACATGGCCTTCCACGTCCCCGATCCCCGAGGCCGAGACCGTCGCCATGAGGGTCTCGGTGGCGAATTCCCCGTCGGTTCGCACAAAGGGAGCTCGGATACCCAGTGCGAGCCAGTCGGTGATCCCTCCCTGGGCTTCCAGCGCCACGGTGGTGGTCGAGCGGGAGAGGGGCACCATGCTGAAGTCCTGCAGGACCAGGATGGGGGGGATCTCGTCCCGTCCCACCAGGAGGTCCTCGAAGGAGCGGTGAAGGAACTGGAGACGGAGCTCCAGGGCACGGGCCGGGGGGAGGAGATCCCCTCGTACTCCCGCCGGACCATGCCGGTCGGGCCGCTCTGTCCAGTCGGAGACCGGGATCTGCGCCGAGGCAGGGCCCGCAGTGAAGGTGAGGCCCGAAAGAAGGATGAGGGCCAGGGCCGAGATCGCGGCCAGACTCGAACGGGGCATCGGGTCTTCCTCCACACAGAGGGGCATGGCCCCTGAAGCGGCGATGATGGGTGGCGTTTGGCGGGCCTGGGTCCGCCGGCGCCAAACCCCCGCCTGGGGATCCGTAAGCCAGTGACCCACACCGTCAGTGGCCCACAATGTAGGGCCCCGGACCCAAAAGGAAAACATTCGTTTCCAATGGGTTGAGGGTCCTCGACCGCCGATGGCACATCAGGACCTTAAGGCGGGGGGACGGGGACCATGCCTCGGGGAGTCAGGGGATGGGGAGACGGTGGCACGTGGAGACGGGGGCACACGGGATGGGATGTGGGGTTCTCCGCCCTCGTCCCTCCCGGGGTGTGTGCCGGGAGTCCTGATCAACGTCCCGGGGGTCCGCCCCCTTCCCAGGAGCGGTCATGGCCGGCGCAGGCAGAGACTATGACGTGGTGGTGGTGGGCGCCGGGCACAACGCCCTGGTGTCCGCCGCCTACCTGGCAGGGGCCGGATACCGGGTCTGCGTGGTGGAGCGCCGGGGCAAGGTGGGCGGAGCCGTCTCCACCGAGGAGATCATTCCCGGCTACCGATTCGACCTGGGGGGGAGCGCCCACATCCTCATCCGTCTCACCCCGGTGGTGGAGGAGCTGGAGCTGGAACGCCACGGCCTGGAGTACCTGGACGTGGATCCCCTCTTCTTCTCCCCCTACGGCCAGGAGGAGGGAGAGGCCCTCTTCTTCCACCGGGATGAGGCCCGGACCATCGAAGGGCTGGAGCGCCACTTCCCCGGGGAGGGGGAGGCGTACCATCGGTTCCTGGAGGACTGGCGCCCCTTCGCCCGGATGGTGAAGGACGCCTTCATGGCCGTCCCCAGCCCCTGGGAACTGGGGAAGCGCTTCGTCTTCCGCAGGAGCGGAGGCGAGGCATGGCGCTCCATGCTCCAGCGCATCCTCCGGCCCTACGGGGAGGTGGTGGACGAGTATTTCACCCGGGAGGAGGTGAAGGCGCCCCTGGTCTGGATGGCCGCCCAGTCCGGCCCGCCGCCCTCCGAGCCCCTTTCCGCTCCCTTCCTCCTCTGGCACCCCCTCTACCACGAGGGGGGGATCGCCCGCCCCCGGGGCGGCTCAGGGGGGCTCTCCGACGCCCTGGCCCGGAAGATCCGCTCCCATGGCGGAGAGATCCGAACCGGGACGCCGGTGACGGAGATCCTCATGGAAGGGGACCGGGCGGTGGGGGTGGAGGTGGCGGTGGTGGACCCGGAGGCGGAGGGGGCCGGCCCCTCGACCCGGGCCCCGTGGCAGGCTCCCTCCCCATCGGCGATGGCTGGAGCTCGCCGGGAGCGGATCACCGCCCGTGCCGTCCTCTCCGGTGCCCACGCCTCGGAGACGCTGGAGCGTCTTCTCCCCGAGGCCCACCGTCCTCCCGGCGCCCGGGGGATGCGGACGGGGAACGGGTTCGGCGCCATCCTCCGACTGGCGTTGGACGGGCCGGTGGAGTACCGGACCCATCCCGGAAGGGAGGCCCGGGTGGGCCTCCAGCTCCTCTGCCGGGGACGAAACCACATCCAGACCGCCTACGGAGACTTCCTCCGGGGAGAGCCGTCACGGGATCCGCCCCTGGTGGCCATGTCCTTCTCCGCCGTGGATGAGACGCTGGCGCCTCCAGGGCACGAGGTTCTCTGGCTCTGGGGCCAGTACTATCCCTACGAGCTGGCCACGGGAAGCTGGGACGGGATCGCCCAGCGGGAGGCGGATCGGATTCTGGACACCTTCGAAGCCTACGCCCCCGGGACCCGGGACAAGGTGGTGGGGCAGCTCTTCCAGCACCCCCTCTGGCTGGAGCGGGAGCTGGCCCTTCCCCGGGGAAATGTGATGCACCTGGAAATGAGCCTGGACCAGATGTTCGCCCTTCGTCCCTTCCTGGGGATGTCGGGATACCGGACCCATCGGAAGGGGCTCTATCTCACCGGGGCCAGCACCCATCCCGGCGGGGGGATCATGGGGGCGTCGGGGCGGAACGCCGCCCGGGTCCTCCTGAAGGACCTGGACCGGAAGAAGATCTGAGATGACCTACCTCCAGTTCCACCTGGTCTTCATCCTCCCTCCCCTCCTGGCCATGGCCTTCATGGCAGGCCGGATCCGTCCCCGGATCGGGGCCCGGGGGTGGCTTCCCCTCCTGGCGGTGGGGCTCATCGCCTTCGTCTACACCACCCCCTGGGACAACTACCTGGTCTACCGGGAAATCTGGTGGTACGGTCCGGATCGGGTGGTGGGGACCATCGGGTACGTGCCGGTGGAGGAGTACCTCTTCTTCCTCCTCCAGCCCTTCCTCACCGGACTCTTCACCTTCCACGTCCTGGCCCGCCTCCCGGGCGCCGGGGCCCATGGGCTCCGGGCGATTCCGGGGCTCCGCCTGGAACCCCCTCCCGAACGCCCGGAGCGGGTCCGGTGGTTGGGCGCCCTCCCCTGGTTCCTGCTGGCGGGCGTCGGGGCGGTGGGGCTCACCACCGAATCAGGGCTCTACATGGGGCTCATCCTGGCCTGGGCCGCACCCGTGGTGGGGTTCATGTGGCTCTACATGGGCCCCAGTCTCTGGCGGATGATCCACGTCATGGGGCTGGCGGTGGCCGTTCCCACCCTCTACCTCTGGGCGGCGGACACGGTGGCCATCAGGAACGGCATCTGGGAGATCTCCGAACGCTATACCCTGGGCCCTCGCCCCCTGGGCCTTCCCCTGGAGGAGGCGGCCTTCTTCCTCATCACCAACGTCCTGGTGGTGGTGGGGGTGCTTCTCTTCGCCCTTCCGGGGCTGCCCCGGGAAATGGGCGGGACCGGGAAGGATCCGGTCCCGACGGGGAGGACCTGATCCTCCGGGGGGGCGGATCCTGAGGGGCGGGGCCGGGGTTCCAATGGTCTACGCCGGTAGAGGAATGTTATTCTTGGAGAGTTCCCGTCCCGGTATGAACCGCCCCACGGAAAGGTACCCATGAGCGCTCGTCCCAGCCCCTGGCTCGTCTGGATTCCCCTGGCCCTGGCCGTGGTGCTTGGGGCCCTCTGGTTCACCGCCTTCCGGGACACCGGGGTCTCCGTGGCCATGGATGCGCCCGCCGGCACCGCCGTTGCGGCGGTGGAGCCCCTTCCCGACCATCCCCGGGAGCCCATCCCCCTGGATGCCGAGGCACCCATCGCCATGCGGGTCTACATGAGCCCCACCTGCGGGTGCTGCTCCCTCTGGGTGGAGCACCTGGAGGAGAACGGGTTCGAGGTGGAGTCCATCCACCGGCATGACATGGGTGACGTGAAGGCGGCCCTGGGCGTAGTGCCGCAACTCTCCTCCTGCCACACGGGGGTGGTGAACGGCTACGTCATGGAGGGCCACATCCCCGCCGCCGACATCCGGGCCTTCCTCGCGGAGGCCCCGGACGCCCACGGGCTCGCCGTTCCCGGCATGCCCATCGGCTCCCCCGGGATGGAGATGGGGGACCGGATCGACCCCTACGACGTCCTCGCCTTCGACTCGGACGGCACCTTCCGGGTTTTCAACAGCCACGGCATGTAGCAGGACAGCAGCCGGGCGGGGGCTCGTAAGACCCTGTCCCCCCCGGCCTGCGGTCCCGTGGCCCCGCCCGGCTCGGAGGTCAGCCCCGTCGCAGGGCCGCCGGCGCCGCCAGCAGATCGTCGGGGATCCCGAAGGCGTCGACCAGGGGGAGGGCCTGCTCCCGGATCTCTCGGCAGAGTTCGTTTACCAGGGCTCGGATGGATCGGGTCTGGGAAGACTCCATGTACCCCGCCTCCAGGAACCATCCCCGGTCCGCCTCCAGGCGCGAAAGGGCCCAGAGTTCCGCCAGGTTCCCCAGTACTTCCGAGAGCCCGGGGAGGGGCGCACGGGCCACACCCTCCCGGAAGCTCTCCAGTGCGGTCCGTTCCACATGAGCCCGGGCCAGGGTTACCAGATGATCCTGACACTCGTTCATGGCCTGGAAGGAGTCCATCCCTGAATCCAGGCGATGCTTGAGGCGCCGGGCCACGGTGTCCAGGAGTCGCTCCTCCCGGAACCGGAAGGCGTCCAGGTGGGTCTCGGGGTTCCGGAGGAAATCCTCGGCGGTGCGCCGTGAACGGATGGGATTCCTCCGGGTCACCTCCGTTCCGGCCCGATCGGCCAGGAGTCGCACCATCCCCCGTAGGTTCAGCTCCCCCAGTTCCTCCCGGTAGCGAGAGAGGAGCCCTCGAGCCACCAGCTGCTCCAGGACCACGTTGGCACCCTCGAAGGTGGTGAAGACGTCGGTGTCGTTTCGGAGCGCTCCGAGCCGGTTCGCCGCCAGGTAGCCCTGGCCCCCACATGCCTCCCGTGCGGCCTGGATCGTCTCCACGGCGTGGCGAGAGGCGTAGGCCTTGAGCCCCGCCGCCTGGACCTCCACCCGGGCCCGCTCCTCCTCATCCTCGGCCTGCACATGGGTCTGGATGAGTTCCCGGACGGCGAAGTGGAGAGCATAGGTCGTGGCCAGTCGGGGAAGGAGGAGGCGCTGCTGGGTCAGGTAGTCCAGGACCGGGACCTCCGGGTCCCCCGGAGGCCCGAACTGGCGGCGGCGCGCCGAGTAGGGGAGGGCGATGGCCAGGGCGGTGCGGGCGGCGGTGAGGGAGGCGGCGGCGATGGAGATGCGCCCCGTGACCAGGGTGCCCAGCATGGTGAAAAAGCGCCGACCGGGGGAATTGATGGGACTCTCGTAACGCCCTTCTGGGGTGACCCGGCCGAAGCGGTCCAGGAGTTGGTCCCGGGGGATCCGGACCTGATGGAAGGCGAGCCTGCCGTTGTCCACGCCGTTCAGTCCCACCTTGGGACCGCAGTCCTCGATCTCCACCCCGGTGAGGGGCTCGCCCGCCTCATCCCGGATGGGGACCAGGAAGGCGTGGACGCCATGCTCCTCGTCTCCCACTTCCAACTGGGCGAAGACCGTGGCCATCCGTCCGTGGAGGGCGGCATTCCCGATCCAATCCTTCCGGGCCCCGGGATGGGGCGTGTGGATCTCGAAGGCGTCCTCGCCGGGAAGGAAGCGGGCCCGGGTCTCCAGCTCCCGGACGTTGGAGCCGTGATCCACCTCGGTCATGGCGTAGCACCCCGGAAGCGCGAGAGAACCGATGTCCGCCAGCCACTTCTGATGGTGCGTTTCGGTGCCGAGCTGGGCCACGCTTCCCCCGAAGAGTCCGAACTGCACTCCGAATTTCACCAGAAGGCTCATGTCTCCATGGGCCAGGGCCTCGAAGACGGCAATGGAACCGGCAATGTCCCCCTGTCCCCCCATCGACTCGGGAAGCGCACGCATTCCGTAGCCCCGCAGGGCAAGCTCCCGGAGGCCCTCCAGGGTCCGTTCACGATACTGGCTGTGGGGCAGCCCTTCACCCCGTGGCGCCTGAAACCGGGGGTCCCGGAGGAGTTCCATGATCTCCCGGCGAAGGGGGCCCTCGGGACCGTCCAGGTACCGGCGCATCCGGAGCACGTCGAAGGAGGGATCCGGCGGGGGCGGTTGGTCGGGGGCCGCCTCGGCCGGCTCCGGTGCCAGGAGGGCCTGGGCCGCTTCCCCTCCCATGACTCCCAGGAGCTCCTCCACCGCCTCCAGCGTCCGCATGCCGCCTTCGGTGGCCCACCGTCCCCCACCCCGGGGCCGGGGCGCGCCGTCCGGGCCTTCTCCGCCCGCCCCCCCCTCTCCCCGTTTCTCGTCCGGTGCGGCCTGCCGGACCAGGGCGACGCCCAGGGCCGCCAGGGAGCGCCGCTCTCCTTCCGTGATCGAGCCGGCCACCGATCGGATCCGTTCCCGGAGACGGGCCAGTTCCACCGGGGTCGGCGGACGGAGCGGATCCAGCCAACTGCGAACCAGGGCCCGGCCCTCCTCCTCCAGACCACAGAGTTCCTCGGTGCGCTGGGCGATGTGGTCCAGTTCCCGGGGTGTCAGGATTCCATCCGCCCAGGCCACGTAGATGAGGGGCAGAAAGGGGATGAGCTCAGGATGATCCAGGGTGCGGAGAGGGGGTGTCATGGGACCGGTGTCGGAGGTGAACGGGTCAGGAGGGAGGTGCGGGGGTCCTCGGGGATGGCGATGGACCGGGCTGCCTGGGAAAGGAGGAGTTCTCTGCGAGGCGGAGCCCCCAGCGAGGCGGAGCCTCCTTCCGAAGAGGCACCCCCTGGCGAGGAGGCGTCGCCCTGAATGGAACCCGGCCCCTCGATCCATCGTTCCCCCGTTGCGCAGGCGATTGCCTTCCAGGGGGGCTTGACCCGCGATCCCGGCGTCCGCACCATGGAACGCCTCCGGTACGGGCAATCCG
>REED01000049.1 GCA_007695225.1 Gemmatimonadales bacterium | reverse complement strand
GACGAGTTCGCCCAGCTCTCCGACGAGGACATGGACGCCCTCCTGGAGTTCTCCTTCAACCGCTATTTCGAGGCCTCCGGGCTCTTCGGTTCCCAGGAGACCTGCCTCCGGATGGCCCGCCGCCTCCGGGCCTGCGGCGTGAGCGAGATCGCCTGCCTCATCGACTTCGGGGTGGAGACGGACCGGGTGCTGGAGCACCTCCCCCTCCTGGCCGATCTTCGCAGGGAGCTGTCCCGCAGCGACCAGGCTGCCGGCGCCGAACCTTCCTTTGCCGCAAGGATCCGGGATGGGGGAGTGACCCACGTCCAGTGCACCCCCTCCCAGCTCCGCATCCTTCTGGCCGACCCCGAGTCCCGGGAGGCCCTCGGTGGCATCTCCCTCTTCCTGGTGGGAGGCGAAGCCTTTCCGGGCTCCCTCGCCCGAGAGCTCCGGGAGGCCACCGGGGGGCAGGTCCTGAACATGTACGGCCCCACCGAAACCACCATCTGGTCCTCCTTCCTCGAGGTGACGGAGGAGGAGGCCCCGGAGGACGGGGTCGTGCCCATCGGGCGCCCCATCGCCAACACCCGTCTCTACGTGCTGGATGAGGGGCTCCGGCCGGTGCCGGTGGGGGTGGCGGGGGAGCTCTTCATCGGGGGGGCGGGGGTGGCCCGGGGGTACCTGGATCGCCCGGAACTCAACCGGGAGCGCTTCCTTTCGGATCCATTCTCCGAAGAGGAGGGTTCCCGGATGTACCGAACCGGGGACCGGGTGCGGTATCGGGAGGACGGGGTACTGGAGTTCCTGGGCCGGACGGACCACCAGGTGAAGCTCCGAGGCCATCGCATCGAGACCGGGGAGATCGAAGCGGTCCTCCAGGGCCACACCGCCGTGGCCCATGCTGCGGTGGTCCTCCGGGAGGATGCCCCCGGCGACCAGCGACTTGCGGCCTATCTCGTACCGGGTCCCGGGGCTCCCGGCGGCGACGCCCTGGTGGCGGAGGTGAAGGACCACCTGGCCGGAGTCCTTCCGCCCATCATGGTCCCCTCCTCCTTCACCTTCCTGGAGGAACTCCCCCTGACTCCCAACCGGAAGGTGGACCGGAAGGCCCTTCCGGCCCCCTCCCGGGTTCCTGGGACGCGGCCCGGGGGCGTCGGAGCAGCGGCGGGGCGCTCGGAGGGGTCACGACCCGGATCCGGATCCGAGGACCCGGGAACGGAAGCCTCTGCTCCGTCTACGCCCCGGGCACCCGGGGGGAACGGTCACGCCGGAGCTCCCGATGCCCGGGTCGCCGGCCGGGTGTCGGAGATCTGGAAGGACCTCCTGGGGCTCGAAGAGGTGGGCCTCGATGACAACTTTTTCGACCTGGGCGGCCATTCCCTCCTCACCGTGCAGGTGCACGGGCGGATCCGGGAGGCGTTCCAGCAGGATCTCCGCATCACCGACCTCTTCCGGTACCCCACCGTCCGGACGCTCTCCCACTTCCTGGCCCGGGACGGGGAAGAGGGAACACCGGAGCCCGTCACCAGCGCTCTGGACCGGGGAGCCCAGCGCCGGCAGGCCCTCCGTCGCAGGACCCGCGGAGGAAGCGAGGGATGAGCCGACTTCAGGAGCTCCTGGATTCCGGTACCGCCATCGCCGTGGTGGGGATGGCGCTCCGCGTCCCCGGCGCCCGGAACGTCCGGGAGTACTGGTCGAACCTCAGGGGAGGGGTGGAATCCATCCGCACCCTGGACGACGAGGAGCTGGAGCGGGCGGGGGTTCCCCGCTCCTTCGTGGACGACCCCTCCTACGTGAAGCGAGCCGCCCTTCTGGAAGGGATGGACCGCTTCGATGCCGGCTTCTTCGGCTTCAGCCCCCGAGACGCGGCAATCCTGGACCCCCAGCACCGTCACTTCCTGGAGACGGCCTGGGAGGCGCTGGAGGATGCGGGACACCCCCCGGAGAGCTTCCCGGGTCCCGTGGGCGTCTACGCCGGCTCGGGTACCAACGCCTACTTCTGGGCGAACCTCCTCACCAACCCCGAGCTCGTCCGGGACGTGGGGTTCTTCCTCCTCCGTCACACCGGCAACGACAAGGACTTCCTCTCCACCCGGATTTCCTACGAGTTCGACCTGAAGGGTCCCAGCATCAACGTGCAGACCGCCTGCTCCACCTCCCTGGTGGCGGTGCACCTGGGGGTCCAGGGGCTCCTGTCCGGGGAGTGCGACCTGGCCCTGGCCGGGGGGGTGACCATCGAGCAGCCCCATGGCCACGGCTACATCCACAAGGAGGGGGAGATCCTCTCCCCGGACGGGCGCTGCCGGGCCTTCGACGCCGGGGCGTCGGGGACGGTGTTCGGGAGCGGGGTGGGCGTGGTGGTCCTCCGCCGCCTGGAGGACGCCGTGGCGGACGGGGACACCGTCCACGCCGTGATCCTGGGCTCCGCGGTGAACAACGACGGCTCCCAGAAGGTGGGGTATCTGGCCCCCAGCGTGGACGGCCAGGCCCGCGCCATCGCCGAGGCCCTGGGCGTGGCCGCCGTGGACCCGGGGAGCATCGGCTTCGTGGCCGCCCACGGGACGGGGACGAACGTGGGGGACCCCATCGAGGTGGAGGCCCTCACCCAGGGCTTCCGGACCGGGACCCACCGGACGAGCTACTGCGCCCTGGGCTCGGTGAAGACCAACATCGGACACCTGGACACGGCCGCGGGGGTGGCCTCCCTCATCCAGGCCGTTTGCGCCCTCAAGGCCCGGGAGATCCCTCCCACCGTCCACTTCCAGACGCCCAACCCCGCCATCGACCTCGCCTCGAGCCCCTTCTTCGTCCCCTCCGAGCTCACCCCCTGGACCGGGGATGGCCCCCGGCGGGCGGCGGTGAATTCCCTGGGGGTGGGGGGGACCAACGCCTTCGCCATCCTGGAGGAGGCCCCCGTCCCCGTCCCCACGGGCCCGGGCCGTTCCCTGCAGCTCCTCCTCCTCTCGGGGCGCTCCCGGCGGGTGCTGGAGGCCGCGGGTGGGGACCTGGCCGACTTCCTGGAGGCCCCGGAGCCGCCGAAGCTGGCCGACGTGGCCTATACCCTGGCCCGGGGTCGGCGGGGCTTTCGGCACCGCCGGGCGCTGGTGGCGGCCTCCGCGGAGGAGGCGCTGGAGGCCCTCGTCACCGCCGACTCCGAGGGGGTGGTCACTGACGAGGCCCTGGACCCGGCGCCCGGTGTCGCCTTCCTCTTCGCCGGCGGGGGGAGCCAGTACCCGGGAATGGGTCGGGACCTCTACCGGGAGGAGCCGCTCTACCGAGAGGTCGTGGACGACTGCCTCTCCATGCTGGAGCCCGAACTCTCCTCCCACGTCCGGACCCTCCTCCTGGAAGCACCGGAAGACCCCCAGGAGCTGCAAGCTGCCCGCGAGGCCATGGAACGCCCCTCCCTGGCCCTTCCCGCCCTCTTCATCACCCAGCTCGCCCAGGCCCGGCTCTGGATGTCGTGGGGCGTCCGCCCCACCTCCCTCCTGGGGCACAGCATGGGGGAGTACACGGCGGCCTGCCTCTCAGGGGTCCTCTCCCGGGCCCACGCCCTCTCCATGGTGGTGGTGCGGGGCCGTCTCTTCGAGACCGTGGACCCGGGCGGGATGCTCGGCGTGAGCCTCTCCGAGGAGGCGCTCCGCGCCCGACTCCCCCAGGGGCTCTCCGTGGCCGCGGTGAACGCCCCGGAGCTGACGGTGGCCTCGGGGCCCCTCCCCCTCCTGGAGGAGCTGGAGGCACGGCTCCTGGAGGAAGAGGTGGAGCACCGGCGGGTCCGCATCTCCATCGCGGCCCACTCCAGCATGCTGGAGCCCATCCTCCAGGAGTTCGAGGCGCACCTGGAGCGGATGGAGCTCCACCCCCCCCGGATCCCCTTCGCCTCGAACCTCTCCGGGGAGTGGATCACCCCGGAGGAGGCCGTGGATCCCCGGTACTGGGTCCGGCAGCTCCGGGAAACGGTGCGGTTCTCCCAGGGGGTCCGGCGCCTGACGGAAGGGGGGCGCCCCTTCCTGGTGGAGGTGGGGCCGGGGCGGACCCTGGCGACCCTGGCCCGGCTGAACGTCTCGACCGAAGAGGTGGCCCAGGTCCTCACCTCCATGCGGCACCCCGAGGACGAGGCGGATGACCTCCGCTTCCAGCTCACCGCCCTGGGCCGGCTCTGGGCTGCGGGGGCGGAGGTGGACTGGGAGGCCTTCTTCCATGGACAGTCCCGCCGCCGGGTTTCCCTCCCCACCTACCCCTTCGAGCGGGAGCGGCACTTCGTGGAGCCGGGCAACGCCATCCCCCTCCGACCTGGCGGTGGGGCCGGCGCGGGCGCTCAGGAGTCCCCGGTCGCCGGGGCTTCCGACGACCCCATGGCAGGCTGGTTCTGGGAGACAACCTGGGAGGAAGGGCCCCTGGCTCCCTCCGGGGAGGGAGCCGGTGTGCTCCTGGTGGCCCACACCGCCGGGGCCGTTCCCGAATCTCTCCTTTCCCTCCTCCGCCAAGAGGGGTGGGACCCCAGGCCGGTGGAGGCCCAGGAGGACACGGTGGGATGGCGGCGAATCCTGGACGGGGTGGACGGCGGGGTGGAGGCATTGGGGGGCATCCTCCACCTCCCCCTCCTGGGGGCCTTGGAGGACGGAGAGAGGGCGGCGGTGGGCCGGTCCTTCGACAGCCTCTTCCACCTCCTCCAGGCGCTGGGGGAAGAGGAGCGCTCCGAACCCCTCCCGCTGGTGGTGGCCGCCTCCGGCATGCAGGTGGTCGGGACCGGGGACCGGGTGGACCCCTGGAAGTCACTGGCACTGGGCCCGATCCGGGTGGCGCCCAGGGAGATCCCCTGGCTTCGCACCCGGGCGGTGGACCTGGACGCCTCCGCCGTCGACGGGGAGGAGCTGGCGCGCATCCTCTCCGGGGAGCTCAGGGATCCCCAGGGAGGTGCTGTGGTGGCGTGGCGGAACGGCGTGAGGCATGAGGAGCGCTTCCGTCGGATCTCCGTCCCGGATCCCGTGGAGTCGGAGTCCCTTCCCATCTCTCCGGAGGGGGCCTACCTCCTGACGGGAGGGCTGGGGGGGCTGGGGCTGGCCCTGGCTCGGGAGCTGGCGGAGCGGGGCGCGCGGAACCTCATCCTCCTCAGCCGCTCCGGGCTTCCCCCCCGGGAGCACTGGCCGAACTGGAAGGAGGTACAGCCCGCCCACGATCCCGTGCGCACCCGGATCGAAGGGGTGGAGGCGCTGGAGGCCATGGGATGCCAGGTGGCCACCCCCCCGGTGGATGTGACGGACGACGCAGCCCTGGTGGAGACCCTCTCGCCCCTCCTCCGGGAGATGGGTCCCCTCCGGGGGGTGGTGCACGCCGCAGGGGTCCTGGACGACGCCCCCATCCTGGCCAAGGACCGGGACCAAGCCCACAGGGTGCTGGCACCCAAGGTGGCGGGGACGGCAGCCCTGTCCCGGGCCGTGGAGCAGATCTCCGGGACCGGGGCACCGGACTTCGTCGTCCTCTTCTCTTCGCGCAGCTCCATCTCGGGGGTCCCGGGACAGGTGGACTACACCGCCGCCAACGCCTTCCTGGATGGATGGGCCCGGAGTCGTTCCGACGCGTCCCCACGGGTGGTCTCGGTGGAATGGGACGTCTGGCGGGAGACGGGAATGGCCGCCCGACTCTCCCGGGGCGGGTTGGGCGGGGAGGCCGGCGAGCCCCCTCCCCTCGAGGTGGAGGCGCTGGAGCACCCCCTCTTCCGGTACCGGCTCCGGCGGAAGGGTGGTGAGGAGATGTACCTCACCCGGTTCCGGGAGGGAAGCCACTGGATGCTCGACGAGCACCGTCTGCGGGAGGGCGCCCCCCTCATCCCGGGGTCCGGCTTCCTGGAGATCCTCCGCTCGGCCCACGCCCTCCGGGAGGGAGAGGGCCCGGTGGCCTTCCAGGATGTCCTCTTCCTCCAGCCCTTCCTGGTCCCCTCGGGGGAAGACAGGGAGATGGCGGTGCGCCTGAGGCCCTCCCCGGAGGGAGGGGTGGAGATGGCGGTGCTGGGGCGGCGCGGTCCCCACGAGGAATGGACCGAGCATGTCCGGGGAAGGGCCCATCCCCTGCGCCTGGAGGGAGGGGAGTTGCCGACCGTCCGGATCAAGAAGCTCCTCCGGGCCTGCAGGGACCGGGTGGAGGAGGTGGACGGCTCTCCTGGAAACCCCATCCTGGATTTCGGCCCACGCTGGTCGAACCTCCGTCGCATCCACATGGGCCGCTCGGAGGCGGTCCTGGCCCTGGATCTTCCCCAGGAATTCCGGGGGGACCTGGCAGCGCACCCCCTGCACCCGGCGCTCCTGGACGTCGCCACGGGGACGATGCAGACCCTCATGGCCAGCGGGACGTGGAATGGACGCGGGCGGGCGGGCGCCGACTCGGGCACCGAGCCGGGCGCCGACGGGAATGGAGCAGGGACCGAGGTGTACATCCCCGCCTCCTACTCCACCCTGGAGCTACGGGAGGCCCTCCCGCCGGTGCTCTACAGCCACGTCCGGTTCCGGGAGGGAGCCGCAGAGGGGATGGCCATCTTCGATGTCTCGCTCCTGGACGAAGAGGGACGGGAGGTGGCCAGGGTGGACGAGTTCGTCATGCTCCGGGTGGGGCGCGGCGACCTCCTGGCCGCGGCCACCGACCTGGCCGGCCCGCCCCCGAAGGAAGCCAGCCCCTTGGAGGGCATCGAGGAAGGACTGGCCACCGCCGACGGGATCGCGGCCCTCCATCGGATCCTGGCCTCCCCCCACCTCCCGCCCGTGGTGGGAGTGATCCCCCGGGACCTCCACGCCCTCCTCGCGGAGTTGGACGAACCCGAGGATTCGGGCCCCGCTGAGCCGGAGGTGGACGTCTCCCCCCTCCTCACCGCCCTCCTGGAGCATCCTGCGGTGGCGGACGCCACTGCCGTGGCGCACCCCTATGGAGAGGACGGGATCCGTGTGGTGGCCTTCCTGGTCTACGATCCCCTCCACCCCGTCACCGTGAGCGAGGTGCGGCGCCATCTCCGGGAGAACGTCCCCGCGGAGCTGGTCCCCCAGAACTTCGTGGAGATGACCGAGATCCCCCGGGACGGATCGGGGCGGGTGGATCGGAACCGACTCTCGGATCCCTTCGCCCCCAGGGACAGCCACGTCCCGCCCCGCACCCCCACCGAAGAGACCATCGCGGGGATCTGGAAGAGCCTGCTGGGACTCTCACGGGTGGGCATCCATGACAACTTCCTGGATGTGGGGGGACACTCCCTGGTGGGGATCCGGGTGCTCCTGCAGATCGAGAAGCGGACGGGAGTCCGCCTCCACCCCAATGCCCTGACCCTCCAGACGCTGGAGCAGCTTGCCGCTGAGTGTGACCGCCGAAGGAACGTGGAAGGGGAAGGTGCCGGGGAACCGCAGTCGGAGAAGGGTGGACTGGCCTCCCGGATCCTCAGCGCCGTGAAAGGATCCGTCACCCGCCCATGAACCGGATCGAGAGATGAGGAGATGAACCCCTTCTATTTCGGGGATTCCGCCCGCCCCCTGTTTGGGGTCTACCATCCCGCTCCCCCTGCCGACCCGGGGCGGGGCGTGGTACTCTGCTACCCGGTGGGTGGAGAGTACCTCCGGGCCCATCGGGCCTTCCGGCAGCTCACCAACCTTTTGGTGCGTGCGGGGCTGCACGTGCTCCGGTTCGATTATTCCGGGACCGGTGACTCCGCCGGCGACCCGGTGACGGCCTCGCTGGAGGCGTGGGCAGAGGACGTGGGCACCGCCATCGGGGAGCTCCGGGATTCTGCCGGCCTGGAGCATGTGTCCCTGGCCGGGCTGCGCCTCGGGGGACTTCTGGCCCTCCAGGCCGCCCGGAAACGCGGGGACGTGGAGCACGTGGTGATGTGGGATCCCCTCCCGAGGGGAGCGGAGTACATGGAGTCCCTGGAGAGGGTGCCGGTAGGAGGCCGCCTCGAGGACGGGGGGCCGTCGCCTTTCCCCGCCGGAACCGTGGGAAGTGGTGGGTTCCCGTTCACGCCGCGCATCCAGGAGGAGATCCGGGAACTGGACCTGACTGCCCAGGAGGCCCCGGGCCGCATCCCCGTGGATCTTCTCTCCTCTCGCGATGAGCCCCGATTGGGCGAGGTGGCCCGGCGGTGGAGCGAGGCGGGGGCGCCGGTGCACTACCGCCATATCCCCAGCGAAGGGGACTGGGCCAAGGGGGACCGGTTCGGGTCGGCGCTCATCCCCCAGGCCATCATCCAGGGAGTGGTGCAGCGTCTCGTGGAGGGAGGTGCCCGGTGAGCGGAGGAGGGAAATGATCGAGCGTGCGCTGCGGTTCGGCGAGTCGGCCCCCCTGGTGGGGATCCTCACCGAGCCCGAGCCCCATGGTAGGCACCCCGACGCCCCGGTGACGGTCTTCCTGAACTCGGGGATCATCCACCGGGTGGGGGCCAGCCGGCTCTACGTGCAGATGGCCCGGCGATTGGCGGAGGAGGGCTTCACGAGCCTCCGCTTCGACTTCTCCGGGATCGGGGACAGCGAGGCCCGACGGGACTCCCTCCCCTTCGAGAAGAGCGCCGTGGTGGAGACCCGGGAGGCCCTGGACTACCTGGAGCGGGTGGTGGGCGCCCGGAGCTTCCACCTCATGGGACTCTGCTCCGGAGCCGACATGGCCTTCGCCGTGGCCCAGGTGGACCCTCGGGTGGAGGGGCTGGGGCAGTTGGACCCCTACGGCTACCGGACCTTCCGGTGGTACCTCCGGCACTACGGGCCCAGGGTCCTCCGCCTCTCCACCTGGACCCACTCCCTCCGGGTCCGTCTGAACGCCCTCCTGGGGCGCACCGATCCCGAGGGGGGGAATGGGTCCTCCGGCGTCTTCGTGGCCCCGGAGTACCGCCGGGTCTTTCCTCCGCGCCGGGAGGTAGAGGCGGGGATGGCGGCGCTTGCGAAACGGGGGATCCGGTTCTTCGTCTGCTTCACCGGGGACGAGCCGGCCATCAACTACCCGGGGCAATTCCGGGAATCGTTTCCCGGTGTGGACTTCGGGGACCGCCTCGAGGAGATCTTCATGCCCTTCGCGGACCACACCTTCACGCACCCCAACCACCAGGTGCAGGTGGTGGATCGGTTCGCCGGTTGGAGTCGGAGCATGCTGATCCCACAGACCCCCCCGATACCTTCGGCCCCCTCCAGAGCCCGTTAGCATGCCCTCCATCGACATCGCCCTCGCCTCCGACTCCCGCTGCGTGCTCGGAACGGCGGTGTCCATGCGGTCCATCACGGAGAGCTGCAGCTCGGGCTGGGCCCTCCGTTTCCACGTGGCCGCGCACCGTGTCTCGCTTCGGGACCGCAGCGCCCTTGAGGAGACGGTCCTCTCCACCGGTCGCGACGCCCAGGTGACCTTCGGGTCCTTCGATCCCGGTCGGGTCCGGCACCTGACCCGCTCGAAGCTCATCAACCACATGGCGTACGCCACCCTCTTCCTTCCGGAGCTCGTTCCCCCCGACGCGTCCCGGTGCCTCTGGGTGGACTCCGACCTGGTCTTCGAGCGGGATGTGAGCGAGCTCTGGCAAACCTCGCTGGAGGGATGCACCATGGGAGCCGTGGCCGATGGGAACCCGGAGCTCATGGCGCGCTACCAGCGGCGCCTGGGAATGGCCACCCCCCTCTACTTCAACTCCGGCGTCCTCCTGGCGGACCTGGATCGATGGAGGAAGCGGGAGGTCACGGCCCGGGCGCTGGAGGCGGCGGAGCGGCTCGGGGACGACCTCATCCTCCACGACCAGGACGCCCTGAACGTGGCGCTGGAGGGAGACTGGGTCCCCCTCCCCCCACACTGGAACGTCTGGGTGATCTGGCCGGAGCTCACGGCCGATGCGTCCGCGGTCTTCCACTACATGGGCGCACCGAAGCCCTGGCACGCCGATTACGATCGCCCCTTCCTGGCACACTTCCACCGGTATCTCGATCGCACGCCCTTCGCCGGGAGGCGGCCATGGAATCCGGCAGGGATGGGTGCCGTGGTCACCCGCTTCCGCCGCCGGATCCCCTCCCTCGCCGGAACGATGCGGGTCCTCCGCTCAAAACTTCGGAGGAAGGCTCGCCCATGAGGAGGAGAGAGGAAGCCCGGGGGACCCCCCCCCTCACCAGGACTTCCCGCCGAGGGCTCTCGAACGGGTTGAAGATCCTTCTCCTCTGCGAGGGGGATGCAGAGACCCGGGACTCCTGGTCCGGGGTGAGCCGGAGCGTCGTGATCCATCTCCGGGCCAGGGGCCATGAAGTGCTTTCCGGGGACGTGGACCTCTATGGCGCCCCCCGATGGCTGAACGCCCTCAGGACCCTGAGACCCAGTCTCCCGAGATGGCGGATGCGGTATCGCCTCCACGGCCCCTCCTTCCGAGCCCGGAGTCGGATCGCCGAGCGCCACCTGGCCGGGGCGCCTGGTGACATCGACCTGATCCTGCAGGTGGGGGCCACCTTCCGGGTCGCGGACCCCGGGGCCAGACCCCTGGTCCTCTATTGCGACTCGAACATCGAACTCTCCCGGTCCGGGGTTCCCACCGGCTACTCCGAGGCGGCCTTCCTGAGCCCGGGTGAGATCGAGGCCATCCGGGAACGGGAAGCCTCCATCTATCGGCGGGCGGACCTCATCTTCACCATGAGCGACCGCCTGCGGGATTCCTTCATCCAGGACTTCCAGGTCGCCCCGGAGCGGCTGGTCACCCTCCATTGTGGCCCGAACATCTCCCTGGACGAGACTCCGACCACTCCGCCCATCCGGGGTCCGGAGCCCACCATCCTCTTCGTGGGACGAGACTTCCATCGGAAGGGGGGAGACCTTCTCCTGGATGCCTTCCAGCGGGTGCGCCGACGGCTTCCGGAGGCTCGGCTCCTCATGGTGGGACCCGGGGAGCGTCCCGGGATCCCCGAGGGGGTCCAGATGTGGGGGTTCCAGGATCGGGACACGCCCGAGGGAAGGACCGCCATGGACCGGGCCTACCGGAGTGCCCGGGTCTTCTGCCTGCCCACCCGATTCGAACCCTTCGGCACCTCCTTCATCGAGGCCATGGCCTACCAGCTCCCGTGCGTGGGGCCCCGGGCGTGGGCGGTGCCGGAGATCATCCGGGACGGCGAGACGGGGCTTCTCGTCCCTTCCGAGGACCCCGCGGCCCTGGCCGAGGCCCTGGTCCAGCTCCTCTCCGACGACGCCCTGACCCTCAGGATGGGCCAGGCGGCGCGCCGGCGTGCCCTGGAGCGGTTCACCTGGCCGGCCATCATCTCCCGCATGGAGGCGTCCCTCACCCCCCTCCTCCAGGACCGCGGTGGTCCGGAAGGGGAACGGAGCCGATTCGCCTGATGAGCCGATTCCCCATCCCCCTGTCCGCGCCCCACCTCACCGGCGATGAGCTGCCGGCCCTCAGGCGGGCCATCGAATCCAACTGGATCGCCCCGGTGGGTCCCGAGGTGGACGCCTTCGAGGCGGAGTTCGCCGAGGCCATGGGCGGGGGCCATGCCCTGGCCACCACCTCGGGCACCGCTGCCCTTCACCTCGCTCTTCGGGTGCTGGGGGTGGCGGCGGGGGACGAGGTCCTGGTGAGCACCCTCACCTTCTGCGCATCGGTGAACCCGGTCCTCTACCTTGGGGCCACCCCGGTCTTCGTGGATGCCGAGCGCCGGTCCTGGAACATGGACCCCGCCCTCCTGGCCCAGGAGTTGGATCGCCGAGGACGGAACGGGCAACTCCCCGCCGCCGTCATCGTGGTCCACCTCTTCGGGCAGATGGCGGAGATGAACCCCATCCTGGAGCGTTGCAGGCACTGGGGCGTGCCCGTGGTGGAGGACGCGGCCGAAGCCCTCGGAGCGCGGTATGGAAGCGCCGGCGACCCCGTCCGATGGGCCGGTACCATGGGCGACGTGGGCATCTTCTCCTTCGACGGAAGCAAGCTCCTGACCACCTCCATGGGGGGAATGCTGGTCTCCCCCCGGAGGGAACGGGTGGCCCTGGCCCGCAAGCTGGCCCGACAGGCCCGTGAGCCCGTGGCCCACTACGAGCACGAGGAGATGGGCTACAACTACCGGATGAGCAACCTCCTGGCGGCCTTCGGCAGAGCCCAGCTCCCGGCGCTGGACCAACGGGTCGCCCAGCGGAGGGCGGTCTTCGACGCCTACCGGGAAGGCCTGACCGGGCTCCCGGGGATCCATTTCCAGCCTGAGGCGTCGTGGGGCCTGCACACGCGTTGGCTAACCGCCATCCAGGTGGACCCGGAGCGCTCGGGGACGACCCGGGAGCGACTTCGCACCCGGCTTCTCTCCCAGGGCGTGGAGAGCCGACCCGTCTGGAAGCCCATGCACCAACAGCCGGTCTACCGCCGCCTCGGGTTTGCCGCCCTCGGGGGAGCGGTGGCGGACGAGCTCTTCGAGGAGGGGCTCTGCCTCCCCTCCTCGAGCTCCCTCTCCCCGGAGGACGTCCAGGGGATCTGCGCGATCATCCGCCAGGAGGTGTCCGGTGATTGAGGCTCCCTCGAGATCCGCCATGGGATCCACTGGGCCCCGACGGAAGGGGATCGTCCTGGCGGGGGGAAACGGAACCCGGCTCCACCCCATGACGATCCCGGTGAGCAAGCAACTCCTGCCGGTCTACGACAAGCCCCTCATCTACTACCCCCTGAGCGTCCTCATGCTGGCCGGTATCCGCGAGGTGCTCCTGGTCACCACGCTCAGGGACGCCCCCCGGTTCCGCGACCTGCTGGGCGACGGCTCCCGGTGGGGCATGTCCTTCAGCTACGTGACCCAGGCGGAGCCCCGGGGCCTCCCCGAGGCGTACCTCCTGGGCGAAGAATTCCTGGCCGGGGACCCCTCCCTCATGATCCTGGGCGACAACCTCCTCTACGGGGCCCGGCTCCCGGAACAACTCCGGTCGGCTTCGGAGGAGCCCACGGGGGCCTGCCTCTTCGCCCACCGGGTGAACGACCCCAGTGACTTCGGGGTCGTGGTGCTGGATGAGGGGGGACGCCCCCTGGAGCTGATGGAGAAGCCCGTGGATTCGCCTTCCCCCTGGGCCGTCATCGGCCTGTACCTGACGGATGGGGATGCGCCCCTCCGGGCGCGGGAGCTGGCACCCTCACCCCGGGGCGAGCTGGAGATGGTGGACCTTTTGGGGAGCTACCTGGCGGATGGCGTCCTCCGGGTCGAGAAGCTGGGTCGAGGTGTGACCTGGTTTGACACCGGCAACCCCAGGGCCCTTCTCCAGGCCAGTCACTTCGTGGAGGTGCTCCAGGAGCGGCAGGGGCTCCGGGTGGCATGCCCCGAGGAGATCGCCTACCGCATGGGCTACATCGACGTCGACGCACTGGAGCGCCTCGGCCGGGAGTTGGGTGCCACCAGCTATGGTGAATACCTCAGGGTCCTGGCCAGGGAGGAGCGCGATGGAGGGGATTGAGCATCGGGCCGGATCGGTCCTGGTCACCGGGGGAGCGGGGTTCATCGGCTCCCACTTGGTGAGGCGGCTCCTGGCCGAGGAGGGTGTGGATCACCTGGTGAACCTGGATCGACTCACCTACGCCGGGGACCTGGCGCGACTGGATGACGTGGCAGAGGACCCTCGCCTGGAGAACGTCATCGGGGACATCTGCGACCGCGACCTCGTGGACCGGATCCTTTCCACCCGGGGGATTCGCACGGTGGTCCACCTGGCGGCGGAGTCCCATGTGGACCGTTCCATCGCCGGACCTGCGGAATTCATCCGGACCAACCTCACCGGTACCTTCACCCTCCTGGAGGCGTGCCGGGAAGCCTGGTCCAGGGGCGGGGACGCCGATGTCCGGGACGCCGACGTCGGGGATGCCGACGATCCCCCTGCTCGGTTCGTCCACGTGTCCACCGACGAGGTCTTCGGGGACCTGGCGGTGGGGGATCCACCCTTCACCGAGGTCAGCCCCTACGCTCCCAGTTCACCCTACGCCGCCTCCAAGGCGGGAGCCGATCACCTGGTCCGCTCCTACCGCCGGACCTACGGGCTCCCTGCGATCATCACCCACGCCTCCAACAACTACGGTTCCCACCAGCACCCGGAGAAGTTCATCCCCACCGTGATCCGGAGCTGCCTGGAGCAGACCCCCATTCCCGTCTACGGCGACGGCTCCAACATCCGCGACTGGCTGCATGTGGAGGATCACTGCGAGGCCCTGGTGCAGGTCATGGCCCGGGGGCGGATTGGCGCCTCCTACCTGGTGGGGGGAGAGGACGAGTGGACGAACCTCGACGTGGTGCGGGTCCTCTGCCGGATCATGGACGCGAGGATCCCCGCCGGGGCCCCCCATGATCGGCTGATCCGCTTCGTCACGGACCGCCCCGGCCACGATCTTCGCTACGCCACCGATTCCTCCCGGATCCGGAAGGCGCTGGGCTGGGTCCCCACACGGGACTTCGAATCGGGATTGCGCGCCACGGTGGAGTGGTAC